>CAVERI010000021.1:0-36980 GCA_963618055.1 bacterium
CCCTCTTTGGTTTTGATGCGATTGGATGGTTTCTAAAAGCAAGGCTTATTCGCCCTTCTTTTCACGGTTGCCAAGGAAGCTCGGCCGATCCGGTGAGAAGCCGCGGCGCGCGGGTCTCGGCTCGGCGAACGCGTCCGCGTCGCCATAGGTTCTCGGCGTCTGGCGCGGCGGGATGCGCGTGGAGGCCTCGCCCGCGGGGCGCTGCTGCGGACGCTGCACCGGGCGCTGTGTGTTAGGACGGGCAGCCGGGCGGCGCGTCTGTTCCGGGCGGCGATCGAAAATCGGCGGAATGCTCGCGCCCTTCTCGTCCTCGGCTTCGCCGAGATCCGGGATCACCGGCTCCGCGGTCTCCTCGGCCGGCTGCGGACGCTCCGGCCTTCTCGCGAAGGGATTGTTGCTCTTCTTGTCCGGGAACGGCGTCTTTTCGAAGCCGGTCGCGATTACGGTGATGTGCACCTCGTCGGTCAGGTTTTCGTCGATGCCCGCGCCGAAGATGATGTTCGCCTCGGGATCTGCGGCCTGCGTAATCAGCTGCGCGGCCTCGTTCACTTCTATGATGGAGGTGTCCGGGCTGCCGGTGATGTTGATCAGCACGGCGCGCGCGCCGTCAATGGAGGTCTCCAGCATCGGGCTGGACACCGCCTGCTTGGCGGCCTCGACCATGCGGTTTTCGCCGCTGCCAACGCCGATGCCCATGTGCGCAAGACCGCGGGATTCCATCACGGTGCGCACGTCGGCAAAGTCAAGGTTGATCATCGCGGGCACGGCGATCAGGTCGGAAATGCCCTGAATACCCTGACGGAGCGTATCGTCGGCAATCTTGAACGCCTCGGTCATCGTGGTGCCCTTGGAAACGATCTGCAGCAGTCGGTCGTTGGGAACAACAACCAGCGTGTCCACATTCGCCTTCAGCTGCTCAATTCCGTTTTCGGCGTTCTTCATGCGCTGGCGGCCCTCGAACATGAACGGCTTCGACACCACGCCAATGGTGAGAATGCCCTGATCCCGCGCGATTTCCGCAATGATCGGAGCCGCGCCGGTGCCCGTGCCGCCGCCCATGCCGCAGGTAACGAACACGAGATCCGCGCCCTTCATGATTTCGGCCAGCTCCTCGCGGCTTTCCTCCGCCGCGCGCTTGCCGACGTCGGGATTCGCGCCCGCGCCCAAGCCCTTGGTCAGCTTTTCGCCGATCTGAACCTTGTTCGTCGCCTTGCTGAGCTGCAGCGCCTGCTTATCGGTATTTACGGCGATAAACTCCACGCCGCGCAGACCACTATCCACCATGCGGTTTACCGCGTTCGTTCCCGCGCCGCCGACTCCGACTACTTTAATCGAAGCGTAGTTAGACGATTCCATTTCAAATTCGAGCACAAGGCATCCCCCTCGCTATTGATTGTTTTATCTCCTGTTGAACAAGCCGCGGAAGCCGTCTGCCAGACGGTTCGGCAGCGTATCCTGCTCCGGCGAGCGCTGCTCGATCGAATCGAAAATCAGATCGACCAGACCCATTACGCTGGAATACACGGGGCTGTTCAGCTTTGCCGCCTTGATCGCGGGCGCCTTTACCGGCCGCTTCAGCTTTCCGGCCAGATATTCGCGTCCGCCGCGAATGAGCGCCAACCCGCCGCCGGTCAGGTATACCTGCGACCGGGGCAGCACGGCGTCGCCCGCGTCTTCAATCGTCATCTGGATCATGCCGCACAGCTCGTCCACACCCGTTTTCATGCATTCTTTCACGAATTCGGCTTTATAATCCAATCTCCTGCCGCTTTCATCGTAAAATTCCGGTGGATTGACCAGATCGAAGCGATCCGCGCCCAGCACGAAGCAGCGCTTGAGCTGCTCGGCCTCATCTCCGCGAATCTCCATGGCCTGCGCCAGATCCTCCGTCAAATGCGCGCCGCCCATCGGCAGAACCGCGTGATACACCATCGCGTCGCCCTCGCAGACGCTCACCTCGGTGTTCAGGAAGCCAACGTTGACGAAGATGCACGGCTTCTCGCGATCCTCAATCGACGTAAGCAGCAGCTGCTCGCCGAACGACGTTGACAGAAAGCCGTTGATTCCCAGTCCCATGGAGTCCATCAGCGAACGCATGTCATCCAGAAACAGCTGATCCGCCACGATGAACGAAACGCAGGCCGTAAGGTTCTGCCCCTGCACGTTCAGCGGCAGCATCGTTCGTTTTCCATTATCAATGGAAAACCACGCCGGCGAACGATGAATTACGTTGCCGCCGTGCCGATCAAACCGGAACACGTTTGCCGCCATGTCCTGAACTTCATCAATATCTTCCTCGCTCACGCGCCCACGCTCGCCGCGAATCGGCACCGTGGCCTCCGTGTGCTTCACGTGTATATATTCGCACGGCACGCCGATGTATATGTCCTTGATTTTGGTTCCGGCATCCTTCTCCGCCGCGCTGATGGAATTGTACACCGCCTGGGCCAGCCGGTTCGGCGTCACCCAATCGCCGCCCTGATACCCGTCGTATGGCACGGTGCCGCTTCCAATGATGTCGCACCGGTTGAAACCGCCGTTCTCCGCAATCACAGTAACGATCTTCGAGGTGCCAAACTCGATAGCTGCTACCTGTGTTTTCATCTTGCTCTATCTCCCGCCTCGTTCACGAGTGTCTTCTTCTGCGCCTAATCCCATGTACCCATATTATACAGGATAGACCGGCCGTTTGTAAACACTTTTTTGGTGAATATTTCAGTTATAATTCAATTTCATTACGCTTCTACATTCCGGGTTGGGCAGACGAATCGCTGTAGCTCCCTTCCCGCGGCAGGTACGCCGCCTCGCCCGCCGAAATGATCACCTCGCCCGTCGTCTTCCCCTCGTTCAAAAACGCACGGACAATCTCGATCATCTCCACCAGATCATCGTCGATATAGAACTTCACCAGCAGGCCGGGCCGGGTAATCAGCCGGTATTCGCTATTATCGATCACAAGATCTGAAATCAGGCTCATCGCGTCGCAGCTGTTGATTGCACGCGTAATTTTCAGAATGTCCCTTAGCTGGGACGGCCGCTTGGTCGCCACCATCCGACCGGGCAGCGTCTCCGTGAGCTCCGCACCCTTCACGCTCAAAACCTCGTAGGTCGGCAGGTCACTCAGCCGCGCCATCACGTAGCCCTCGGTGTCGATCAGCGTGTACATGCCCGCGGAGGAGATCACCGCGCAAGGCACACGGTTTTGAACGGTCAGCGTCACACTCGTGTTTCCGGAGCGCTCAAGGCTTACAAAGGACACATAGCCAACCTCGTTTACGCCTCGCTCCACATCCTCGCTCATCTCATCCACCGCGCCGATGGACGCACCCATCTTCAGGCCGGAGGCGCGGATAATCTCCTCATCCGAAATATACGCCACGCCGCCCGCGCCCTCGCGGACGACGCGCACCTCCTTCAGAGTGTTTTGTCGTCCGCTGAACACAAGAAGAAGCACAACGCCGAAAAACAGCAGAAGGTAGATCATCACCCTCGAACCTCGAATCTCGTTCCCTCGTGTATTTGTCATGCTTTTCTCTCCGTTCCCCGTTTTCGCAGGTAGTTGCCGTCCTACGCGGCACTCGCTTCCGATGATATGTTCAGAACCAGCCCGACCGCGCCCATCACAATCGCAACCGATGTGCCGCCCGCCGAGAACAGCGGCAGCGGCAAACCCGTCGTCGGCATCACGCCGGTCACGACCGCCACGTTCAGAACCGTCTGCACGCCGATCATGCACGCAATGCCTCCGGCCAGCAGGCTTCCAAAGCGATCCCGACACCGAATCGCCGTTCGCAGCGCGAAAAACAGAAACGCGCCGAACAGCGCCAGAATCCACACGCAGCCAAAGAAGCCCAGATCCTCGCCGATGACGGCAAAGATGAAGTCGCTTTCCGGATACGGCAGGAAGGAATACTTCTGCCGCCCGCGGCCAAGCCCCATTCCGAACAATCCGCCGCTTCCAAATGCCATCAGCGACTGCGTCAGCTGATAGCCCTCGTTGGACAGGTAGCGAAACGGATCGACAAATGAGATCATGCGCGCCCGCCGATACGGCTCGCTGAAGGCGTAGTATGTGCCCAGACACAGACCCGCCGCGCCAATCAGCCACAGATGCGTAAGCCGCGCGCCCGCGAGCATCGTCATTACCGCCGCGACGATCACGATCGAGCCCGCCGTGGACAGGTTCGGCTGCAAAAGCACCAGCGCAAACATCACGCCCGGCACGATGAACAGCGGCACCAGCCCATGCCGGAAATCCCGAATGTTCCGCGAGGGCGACGAAAGCGCCCGCGCCATGAACAAAACCATCGAGTACTTCGCCAGCTCCGACGGCTGAAACGAAACCGGCCCCAGCTTGAGCCAGCGGCGCGAGCCGTTCAGATACACGCCTACGCCCGGAATCGCCACCAGCCCCAGCATCAGCAGGCTGACCGCCACGAACGCGCCGCTGATCACCGGGTTCGAAAGCGCCCGATAGTTGAGCCTCCACACCGCGAGCATCAGAAACGCCCCGACGCCCACGCCCATCAGCTGACTGATGACCTCTGAAAGCGGGCTGCCCTTGTCCTGCGCGTTGTAATAGCTCGCCGCGTACAGCGCCACAAGTCCGCTCGCCAGCAGCAGAAAGAACGAAATCCAGATGCCCTTCTCCGCGCGCCTGCCGCGAACCTCGCGAAACAGCGGCGCGCCCTTCTCCATAGCCCCGCGTAAGCGAAGCCCGGTCAAGCCTCCTTCAATTCGTTTACGATGCGCTTGAACTCGTGTCCGCGCGCCTCGTAGTCGGAAAACATGTCAAAGCTCGCGCAGGCCGGAGACAGAAGCACATTGCCGCCCGTCACCGCGTGCGCGCGGGCAATCCGAATCGCCTGCTCGAAATCGTACCCGGCGTATTCGAACGCCGTGAAGCCGTGCGCCTTCAGCGCTTCCCCAATCCGCTCGCCGGTCTTGCCGATCAGCACCGCGTATGTAATGGGATTTTGGCGGATGACCCCGCACATTTTTCCGAAGTCCGAATTCTTCTCGGAGCCGCCAAGGATGATCACCGTAGGCTCCTTCATCGTCTCCACAGCCTTGATCGTGGAATCCGGATTCGTGCCCTTGGAATCGTTGATATACTTTACGCCGTCCAGCACGCGCACGGTCTCGATTCTGTGCTCCACGCCATGGAAGGTTCGAAGCGTATGCCGAACGACCGGCGCAGGTACGCCGGCACAGATCGCCGCCGCCGTCGCCGCCAGCGCGTTTTCCAGATTATGGGGGCCGGGAATGTACACGTCCTCCACCCTGCACACGGGTGCGGGCGCGCCGCTCTTGCCGAACACGATCAGCCCATCCTTCACAAACGCGCCCTCCGGCGGCACCTGCGTGCGGGAGAACCACACCACCCGGCACTTCACGTGCGCCGCCATGCCGCGCGTGATAGGATCGTCGTAGTTCAGCACCACGCAATCGTCCCCGCGCTGGTTCATGAACACGCGCTCCTTCACGGCCGCGTAATTCTCCATCGTGTGGTGGCGGTTCAGGTGATCCTCCGTCAGGTTCAGAACCATGGATATTTCCGGCCGGAACGTATCAACCGTTTCCAGCTGGAACGACGAAAGCTCGCACACGACCATGTCGCCATCCTTCATCCGCGAAGCGTACGCGCTGTACGGGTCGCCGATGTTGCCCACCACATAGCTGATTCGCCCGACGTTTTTGAACACCTCGCCCAGAAGCGTCGTGGTGGTCGTCTTGCCGTTGGTTCCCGTCACCGCGACCACATGACCGCGCCCCAGACGGTACGCCAGCTCGACCTCGCCGATCACCTCAAGACCCTTCGAGCGCGCCAGCGCCACCGCCGGATGCTCCGTCGGGATACCCGGGCTGATAACCATCATATCCATGCCGTCCAGACAATTTTCCACCGGCTCGCCCAGCCGCCACTCGATGCCCTCCGCCTTCAGAGGCTCCATAGCGTCTCCCAGCGCATCCGCCGTTTTCAAATCGTTTATGCGCACATACGCGCCCGCGTCGTTCAGCAGCTTGGCCGCCGCGACGCCGGAGCGTGCCATCCCCCACACGAGCACATGCTTTCCAATCATGTCAAACCCTCCCCCGGCCGTCCGTTCAGCCGACAAAGCCGCTCAGCGCAATCAGGCACATCATTGCGGTCACAATGTCATACATGGCGACGATGCGCGTTTCGGGAATGCCGCTCAGCTCAAAGTGATGCTGAAGCGGCGCCATACGGAACACACGCTTGCCGTGCGAAACGCGGAAATACGCAAACTGAATCAGATCCGACAGCGACGCCAGCATCATCGTAAACGCAATGATGGGCAGAATCAGCATTTGCCGGGTCACAATGGCCACCGCGACCATTGCGCCGCCAATGGCGAACGAGCCCACGTCGCCCATGAACACCGTCGCCGGATGCGTGTTGAACCGCAGAAAGCCCAAAAGCGCGCCGCAGAACGATGCGCAGAAGATGGCCGTGTTGAACAGGTCGTTGTCCGTCGCGCCGTCCGGCCGAACCGACAGGGACAGCGCAATCAGCGAAAGCGTCGCGAAATCGATCATGCCGCTGCCCGCGCACAAGCCGTCCAAACCGTCCAGAAGGTTGGACGAATTGACCATTGCCACGATGACGAACGCCGTAAACGGGATATAGAACCACCCTAAATCCCACTCAAGGCTTGAAAACGGCACGTGCAGCCTGGAGCCAATGTACGGGCTGTTGTAGGCAAACACCGCAATGGCAATGGCCAGCAAAATCTGCGGCAGCAGCTTCTGCTTCGGCGTGAGCCCCTCCGAGCGCTTCTTAACCACCTTGATATAGTCGTCCAGAAAGCCAATCGCCGCAAACAGCAGCATCGTAAGAATCAGAAACCATAGATCGTACTTGGGCGTCTGTCCCTTCACGGAAAAGAGAATCGCGCAGACCACCGCTGACGGAATAAAAATCAGGCCGCCCATCGTCACCGTGCCCTGCTTGCGCATATGCGAGCGAGGGCCGAAATCGTTAATCGTCTGCCCCACCTTCAGCTTCTTCAGCCACGGGATCAGAACCGGCCCCACCAGCATCGCCGCGACGAACGACGCCAGCACCGCAAAAATCAACCTCTGCATCTTCCGTTTCCTCCGTTATTACACGCCCGCCATTTCTTCCAGAAGCTCCTGAACGATGACCTTCTCGTCGAACGGATGCTTCTCGCCCCGAATCTCCTGATAGGTCTCGTGACCCTTTCCGGCCAGCACGACGCAGTCGTTTTTCTTCGCCATGCTCAGAGCGTACCGAATGGCCTCCCGGCGATTCTCAATCACTACGTATTCGCCGCCGGTGGGCTGAATTCCTTCTACAATCGCGTCAATGATTTCCATCGGCTCTTCATCGCGCGGATTGTCGGACGTGATGATGCTGAAGTCCGCCAGCTTTCCGCCAATTTCGCCCATGATGGGGCGCTTGCTGTGGTCGCGCCCTCCGCCGCAGCCGAACAGCGCAATCACGCGTCCCTTCGTGGTCTCGCGCACGGTCGTCAGGATGTTCTCCAGCGCGTCCGGCGCGTGCGCGTAATCCAGAATCACGCGGTACGGTGTGTGCGTGTCCAAAAGCTCAATGCGTCCCGGCACGGACTTCACCGCCTCCAGACCCTCGCGAATCGCGTTGATCTCCACGCCCACCTGATCGGCCAGCGACGCCGCCATCAGTGCGTTGTACACGTTGAAGATGCCCGTCATTGTCATCCGCACAATCGCAGCCGCGCGGTTGTGGAAGCACAGGCGGAAGCTCAGACCGCTCTCGGTGAATTCAATCTCGCGCGCATACACGTCGGCGCGCTCGCGAATGCCCGTGCGGGTAAAGGGAATTCCCAGCGCCTCCACCGCCTCGGCCACGCGCTCGTCGTCCGCGTTCACGGTGTTGCGCTCTGCCATCAGAAGGATTCCCAGCTTTGCCCGAAGATACTCCTCCATCGTGCCGAAATAGTCCAGATGGTCGCGGGAAAGATTGGTAAAGCCCGCGGCGGCGAAGCGGATGCCCGCCACGCGGTGCATGGCCAGCGCGTGCGCGGAAACCTCCATCACCACGTAGTCCAGCCCCGCGTCCTTCATCCTTTTAAGCACCTGCTGAAACTCCACCGGGTCTGGAGTCGTCTTTCCGGCGGCGTACTCGGTCTCGCCGATCAGCGTGCACACGGTTCCAATCAGGCCTACCCTATGGCCGGCCTTCTCCAAAATCGCCTTCAGAAGAAAGCTTGTGGTCGTCTTTCCCTTCGTGCCGGTAATGCCGATGATCTTCAGCGATCTCGCCGGATTTCCATAAAAAGCCGACGCGAGATAGCTCATGGCCAGCCGCACGTTCTCCACGAGAATCTGCGGGCAATCGACCGCCAGCTCCCTTTCCACCACCAGCGCCGCCGCGCCGCGGGAAACGGCCTCCGGCGCGTAGTTGTGCGCGTCGAAGTGCATGCCCGGAATGCAGAAGAACAGACAGCCGGGCTCGATTTTCCGCGAATCGGTACACAGCGACTGAACCTCCCTGTTTTCGTCTCCGATCAAGCGATAGGCAATAGGAAGATCGTTCAGCAGTTCTTGAATCCTCATGGAACCATCGGCCTCCAAACCTTGTGTCTTATTCTTCCCCGGGGAACGCGAACGTGACGTTCACCACCGCGTCCGGGAATACGTATTCTCCCGCCTCGGGCGACTGCGCGCAGGCAATCCCGCTGCCGGAAAGCTTCAGCTTCAATCCGCAGGAGATCAGCGTCTGGTTGACCTCCATCACGGACTTGCCCTTCACGTCGGGCACCTCAATCCATGCGTCGGCGTCCACCTCCGGCTCGCCGTCCATATACAGCATCACCACGGAGCCCTTCACCATTTCCGCGCCCGGCTCGGGCAGCTGATCGCGAACCCGCGCGCCCGCGCCGCTTAAAATGTATCCAAGCCCCTCCGCCTTCAGGCTTTTAATCGCCTGATTCAGCGTATCGCCCGACACATTCGGCACCGTTGCCATCTCGTCCGTCCCTGCCGCCTTCTCGCGCGGAACCTTCAGATAAGCCAGCGCCTGCAGCAGAATGTCCCTCGCGAAGGGCGCCGCCGTCGTGGAGCCGTAGTCGGGCCGCCGCTCGGCGCGGTCGATGATGACCATCAGCGCGATCTGCGGATCGTCCATCGGCGCGAAGCCGATGAAGGAGCCAATGTGCGTATCGCTGGAAACCACGCCGTCGATATACACCTGCGCCGTGCCCGTCTTCCCGCCTATATGATACCCCTCGATATACGCGTTTTTGCCGCCGCCGTTTTCCACGACGCTTTCCAGCATCTCGCGCATGATCTTCGACGTGCTTTCCGAAATCGGCGTCGCGCGCACGACCGGCTCGCCGCGCTCGATCACGTTGCCCTCTGCGTCGCGAATCTCCTTCACGACATACGGCGTCATCAGCTTCCCGCCGTTCACCACGGCGCAGGCCGCCGTCAAAAGCTGAACCGGCGTCACGGCGATGGACTGGCCAAAGCCGATGCGCGCAATATCCACGCGCTTGACGGCGCTCTGACTGATCACGATGCCGCTGCCCTCGCCGGGAATATCCACGCCCGTCCTCTGGCCGAAGCCGTAGGCGTTCAGGTACTTGTAGAATCTGTCCGTTCCCAGCCGGAGACCCAGCTCAACGAACACCGGGTTGCAGGAATTTTCCAGCGCCTGCGTCAGCGATTCGGAGCCGTGCGGCCTGCCCCAGCACTTGATGCGCCCGCCCTCCACATACACGCTGCCTGAGCAGTAGAACCACTCGCCGCGGTTGGTGAGCTTTTCCTCCAGCGCCGCCGACATGGTGATCATCTTGAACGTGGAGCCCGGCTCATACGCGTCGGTAATCAGCCGATTGCGCATCCGCTCGGTAAGCGTCTGAATATCGTCGCGCGGCGGGTCGTTCGGGTCATAGTCCGGCTTGTTGACCATGGCCAGAATCTCGCCGGTCTGGGGATTCATTGCCAGAATGCGCACGCTCTCGGCCTGATTTACCTCCATCGCCTCGCGCGCGGCCTTCTCGCAGTAGCCCTGTATCGTCGCGTCAATCGTCAGAACGGCGCTGCCGCCCTCAAGCGCCTGCACATATTCCCCGGAGGAAATGTTCAGCGCCCGACCCTTACCGTCGATTTCCTTCACAACGCGGCCAGTGCGGCCGCTCAGATAGCTGTTCAGCGACTGCTCAAGCCCTGCCTGCCCCACGCCGTCAATCGTCGTAAGACCCAGAAGCTGCGTGAGGAACGCGCCATACGGATAATACCGCTTGCTGTCCTGCTCCAGATACAGCCCGTCGAGCTCGTGCGTCTTTCGCTGCGCGCCGTCGGCCATCATCAGCTTCAGCTGCTGCGTCGCGGCGTAGGGCAGCTGCCGCTTCAGCGTCACGCCGCCCTTCGTCGTATCGGACGCGCGCTTTTCAATGGTCTCCGCATCCACGCCGATTACCGGCGACAGCAGACGCGCCAGCGTTTCCGCGTTTTTCACCTGCCGCGGGCTGACCGACAGCGTGTACGCCGTCGCGCTCATGGCAAGCACCTCGCCGTTTCGGTCGAGAATCGCGCCGCGCCGCGGCTGAATTACCGCCTCGGTCGTCCACTGGGACTGCGCCTTCGCCTGCAGCGCCTCCGAATCGATCACCGTCAGCACAAACAGGCGCGTGGAAAGCCCCAGAAACAGCAGGAAAAACAGACCCATACACATGGCAATGCGGCGACGAATGACCGGCCCCGTTGGAACCAAACTCATCCCTCCCCGCTTGCCGAACTTGGATTAACGGGCGCGCGTTCCACTCTCCGCCGTCTGAGCCGTATCCGTCGTTCGTCTGACAACCGTCCGGAGCACGCATACCTCGTTCTCCGAGGGCGTTATCATGCCAATCGTACTCGCTTTCTGTTTTATGATCGAGGGGCGCGTTTCCATGCACAGCTGCACCTCAAGTCCCTCAATTTCCGCAGTGAGCGTCTTATTCTCCTCGTAAATGGCGTTAATCCGCTTGCGCTGGCTGCTGATCTCGGACAGCTTGCCAATCTCCATAAAAACACCCAGCAGCACAAAAATCAGCGTCGCGTACATCACCGCCTGACTCAGATAGCCGGTGTAGCGTTTATATTGATCCTCGTGGCTCTCGCGCGGTTCGGACGCACGACGTCCGTCCGACGGCTGCGAACGCCGGTTCGGCCTGCGCTGCGGTCGATCCATCCACTGATACGGCAGCCTGCCGGTGCCCGTCAGCCTGCGCTGCGTTGCTTCGCGATTCATCATGCCCTCTCCTCCCCGCCGCTTACGCTTCATGCCCGGCCGGCGTTTTGAAATACGTATCGTAAATATAGTCGAGAATGCGGTCTGCCTCGTCGTTCGGCGTCATCGTGAGGCCGTGGTACTGCTCGATGTTCCACAGCTCCAGATACTCACCCACGCCGATGAAGCGAATGTCCTTCTGCTCCATCAAGCCAAACATGGCGCGCAGGGTCTGTGGAATCAGGATTCGCCCCTGCCCGTCCAGATTGCAGCCGGTGTAGGTGTTTCCCATGACGTAGCGGACGAAATTGCGCCCCACTCGGTCCGCGTCGGGAATCCGCCCATACGCTTCGCATTTCTCGCGCCAGATTTCCCTCGGATACATGGCGATTGTTCGCAGGTCGTTGTTCAGCGCGATGGTAAAATCGCCGCCCAGCGATTCGCGATAGTTGGTGGGAATGAACACGCGGCCCTTGGGATCGATGGTATGCACCGCACTGCCGGTAAATGACTCCATGCTCAAGCTCCCCACCCCCTTCGTTTTACTGGTCTACTCCTATTTACACCTCATTATACCACTTTGCTCGACAGAATACCACTCTTCTGGACGAAATTTCCCACTCAATCGCCAATTTATTTGTGTTAAATTGTTGTTGAGTGCGTACTTTCCCGTCCAACTTCATCAAAGCATAAAAAAGGCGCCCTCCCATTTCGCGGGAAAGCGCTCAAATTCGTGTTCGATTGAAGTTGATTATTTGGTCTGCCAGATGGGACAGAGCCGGAAGCCGAGCGAATCGCAGGAAACCAGACGATAGCGAATGCCATCCTGCTCTCCCTGAAACGCGCCGAGGATCGCCGCGCCGTGCAGATGCCCGTATACAACGGTATGTACGCCATAGGCCTTCAGGATGCGCGTCATTTCGTTGTCGCGATTTTCGTCCGTCAGTGGAGGATAGTGGAGCATGCAGATCAGCGGCGCGTTCGCGTCCAGCCTGCGCGCCCGTTCCAGCGACATATCAAGCCGCTGGCACTCGCGCGCGAAGATGCGCCGATCGTCGTCCGCCGCATCCCTTTCCGGCAGCGCCCAGCCGCGCGTGCCCGCAAACAAAAGTCCGCCCAGCTTCAGCGCGTCGTTCTGAAGCGCGTAGGTGTTCCCCGTCAGCCTCTCGCGCACGCGGCTGATGGAGCTCCACCAGTAATCGTGATTGCCGCGCGTCAGAATTTTTATGCCCGGCAAACGGCCGATGGCGTCCAGATCCATGCCCGCGTCCTCTAAGCGCATGGCCCAGCTGATGTCTCCAGGCAGAAGAACGACGTCCTCCTCCGTTACACGCGCGCGCCAATCCTCGCTGATGCGCTCAAAGTGACGTTCCCAGTGCGCACCAAAGATGTCCATGGGCTTGTTCGTCCCGGCGGGCAAGTGCAGATCGGCGATTGCGTATACGGTCACCGTTACTCCTCCCCTTCGTCTTCCTTGTCCTCGTCGTCCTCGTCGTCTTCGTCAAACTTCTCGTCGCCAAACGGAGAGTCAGACGAATCGGGCAGATCGATATCGATTTCGTCCATCGTGCTGACAGGATCGATGCTGAGGCTGGTTTCCTCCGGCACCATGCCGCCGTTGTCGTCGGTCGAGGAGGCCTCGCTGCGGCGCTGCATCTCCTTAAAGCAGTAGATGCAGATTTCCTGCCCCGGCATCGCCGGATGCTCGCCGCACTCGGAGCAAAGCTCGACCAGATCATCCTGCTCGACCTCTCCCTTTACGTCGCGCTTGCACACGGAACAGATTTTCTCGTTTTCCGTGATGTAATTCAGTTCACACCTGGGGCACTTGATCAGTTTCATATATAAATCCCTCCTGTTGATTCAAACCATGAGGCGAAGATTCCCATGGAAGCGCGCTGGCAAATTCGTTTACACGCGCGTGTTCCCGCGGTATGATGGAGCCATTCCGGTATACGAAAGGAGCGACTCTCTCATGACCCGATTCCAAAAACCCATTGTTCTCGCCTTGGCCGTTGCGCTTCTGCTCGCCTGCTTCCCCTCGCGGGCGGAGACGGCAGAGTCCGCCGAGCAGACGCTCATCCGCCTTGTGAACGAAGACCGCGCCCGCTATGGCCTGAGCGCGCTGACCGTCGACCCGGCGCTGTGCGCCGTGGCGCGAATCAAGGCGCAGGACATGCTGTCCGGCGGCTACTTCGCCCACACGTCGCCTACCTATGGCGACATCCGCAAGATGCTCACCACCTTCGGCGTATCCTATACATACGCCTCCGAGAACATTGCGCGTTCGCGCGACGTGACCCACGCGCAGGCGCAGTTCCTGTCCTCCTCCACCGGTCACCGGCAGACGCTGCTCGGCAGCCAGTGGACGCGCATGGGCGTGGGCGTAGCCGTCACGGCACAGGGATTCGTGTACGTATCCCAGATTTTCGCCCGATAACGGCTCATTTCCCGTCTCAAAAACGCAAGTACTATCATACACAAAAAGCGCGCCGTGAAAACCCCCCGGCGCGCGTTTTTCCGTTAATTTATTGCTACATTTATGCTATATTGCGTGTAACGGCGTACCACACGCGCTTGGAAGCGCTGCGGCAGCGCGCGGGATGGCAGATTGTCCCGCCGGATGACCGACGCCTCCACCCACTTCTCTCCACTCGCAATGCACGCGTCCGCCGCCGCGCTCAAAAGCACCGTCGTGGCCGGCGCGGAAAACGCGCCCGGCTTCGTAAGCAGCGTCGTAAAGCGAAGGCAGCCCTTCCGCTCGCGAAGCGCCAGCAGATAGCCCCGCACGTCCTTCCCTGCGCACACGGCGAAGGAATGCGTCCCATCCACCAGCGGCCGCAGGCACGCGAGCAGCTTGGCCACCTCGTTTTTCTCCCGCTCCCCGGACAGCGCCAGAATCTGACGCAGCCATCTTTCGCGAAGCGGCGCAGCCTTCAACGGCTCCACGCGCAGCCCGAAGCGACTCGCGGCGCGCGCCGCGGTGTCCCTAAGCGGATTTTCCTCCGGCACGCGAATAACATATGCCTCGTCCACCGCCTCCGCCCGCGCGCCCAGCCGCAAGAGCACGCGCTCCACCGCAGGATTGCTCGCGCCGGTCAGTACGCCGCGCGAATTATCCCCGACCGCCACAGTTTCCCCGAGAAGATTTTCTTCCTGCGCGCGAATGCCGCACGTCTCGTCCACTGTCTCCAGCCGCAGAACCTCGCGCCCCACTGCGTTATTGCACGCGCCGGTCAGTACGCCGCGCGAACTGCTCCCAGCCGCCACTTCGTCCGCGACCGCCGCGCCCACGCCGCACAGGAAGCCGCTCCCATCGGGCGACAAGGGGCCGACCATCTCCACATTTCCCCACTCGCGCTGAAGGCGGCAGGCTTCCTTGAGCGCCGCCCGCACCGCGTCCTCGTCGCCCGCGGAATCGAGCAGCGCAAAATATCCTCGCTTACAGCCCGTCCGCGCTTCATACACGCGATCCACGCCGGTCATAATCCGCGCGCGAACGCCGTCTTTTCCGTTCACCGTCACAAACCGCACCGGCCCGTTGGCAAACAGCGGATTTCGCGGCGAGAACGCGTGCTTCTTCAGAAACGCACGCTCCGCCCGCGTATAGCCGCACGCCGCCGAAAACGCAGAAAAGCGCCCGTTCGGACGCTTTGAAACGACGATCTCATCCATTTTTCCGATTCCTCAGCCAATCGCCCAGCCGCTTCACGTCCTCCGCGTACACGTCGCGAAGCGACGGATTGTAAATCAGACTCGCGGGATGGTACAGCGGATACAGCACGCGCCCCTCGCATTCCAGAAGCTGCCCGTGCACGTCGCCGATCACAGCCTTATCGCCCGCCAGCGCCTTCAGCGGCACATTGCCCAGCGTGGCGATGCACTTCGGCGCGACGAGCGCGATTTCACGCTTCAGCCACGGCAGGAACAGCGCGATTTCCTCCCTCGTCGGCGGCCGGTTGACCAGCCTTCCCGCGTCGGAGCGCTTCGTGGGACGGAACTTCACAGTGTTTGTGATATAGATTTCCTCCCGCTTCAGCCCGCTCATTTGCAGAAATTCGTCCAGATTTTTTCCGGCCTTGCCGACGAACGGCCGTCCCTTCAGCGTTTCCTGCTCGCCGGGCGCTTCGCCGATCATCATCAGCCTACTATGAAACGAGCCCTCGCCGAACACCAGCGAGCGCGCGTTTCCTTCGTAGATCTCCGTAAAATGTCCGGCCATTTCACTCCTGAACTTTTCCAATGCCGCCTACCTCCGCCAGCTTATCCCTGACCATTTTGAAATCCTCCCACGCCTCGCGCTTCTTCGCAGGCTCGCGCAGCAGCGCGCTGGGATGGTATGTAGGCATGAACCAGATGCCCTTGCGCTCAATCCAGTGCCCGCGCATGCGGGAAATCGGCGCTTCCTCGCCGAGCACGTAGCGGCAGGCCACCTTGCCCAGCAGCACAATCACCTTCGGCGAAACCAGCACGAACTGCGAGCGCAGATACGGCAGGCACGCCGCCGCTTCGTCCGGCTCCGGGTTGCGGTTCATCGGCGGACGGCACTTGACGACGTTGGCGATGTATACCTCCGTGCGCTCCATGCCGATGGCGTGAATCATTCGATCCAGCAGCTGCCCGCTTACACCGACAAAAGGCCGTCCCTGCTCGTCCTCGTCGCGCCCCGGGCCTTCGCCTATGAACATCAGGTCGGCGTTCGGGTTTCCCTCGCCGGGCACCACGCGCGTGCGCTTTTCGCACAGACGGCACTTTTCACACCCGTTGATTTCGTCAATCAGTTCCTTCCATGACGTTCGCACGGCGTTTCCCTCCTCAGTTCATGCGCAGCGCTTTTTCAACAATGTCAAAGAATACCTTGAACGTGACCGGAATATCCGCGGCAGCCCAGCGATACAGCGCCGTGAGCAGATACACGCAGAACACGATGACGACGAACGCCAGCATGGTCGCGAGGAAATCGTACAGCCCCGCCGCAACCTGAAAGCGAATCCTGCGCCTGCGGTACTCCCTTTTCGTAATGACCTTTGCCATGCCCGTTCATCTCCTTCGCAGGTTTCTTTTCTCCTATTGTATCATATCCGCGTGCCGTTTGCAATCACAGATAGTCCTTCCATTCCTTTTCCTCCGGCGCAGGCAGGCTGTGCAGCCTTCCGGCCTCGGAAAGCCCCGGAAAACTCTGCTGCCGCAGCGCCTCATACAGTACAACCGCCACGGAGTTCGCCAGATTCAGGCTACGCGCCTCGGCGCGCATCGGAATACGCACGCAGCGCGCGTAGTTCGCCTGCAAAAGCGCCTCGTCCAGCCCGCGCGTTTCCCTGCCGAACACCAGATAGTCGTCCGGCCGGTAGGAAACCTCCGTGTACGCGCGCGGTGCCTTCGTCGATGCGTAGTACAGGTTCGCGCCCGGGTTCTTCGAAAGAAAGTCTTGCCAGTTTTCGTATACGGCATACTGCATCAGGTTCCAGTAATCGAGCCCGGCGCGCTTCAGATGCTTGTCGTCCAGCACGAAGCCCAGCGGCTTGATCAGATGCAGCTTCGCGCCCGTCGCCGCGCAGGTGCGCGCGATATTGCCCGTGTTCTGCGGAATCTCCGGCTCCACCAGCACAATGTTCATTCTGTCCTCTCCCCAAGCACGTATTCCTCAAGCACGCGCGCTTCGCCGTCGTCCCGGCAGTCGGGCGCGATTTTCCACGCAGCGTCCTTCAGCACCTGCACGCCGTTGGCCATTGCCACAGGCCAGCCGACCGCCTTCAGCATCGTAAGGTCGTTGGAGCCGTCGCCGAACGCCATGATCTCGCTTCGGTCAATGTCAAAGCGCGCCGCCAGTGCTTCCACCGCCCGACCCTTTCCGCCGCCCGGCGCTAAAATCTCCAGATTATACGGGAACGCGCTTGACACCGAAAGCCCCCACGAGAGAAATTTTTCGCGCAGACGGTCGATCAGCGCCGTGTCGTCGGAGTACGCTTCGTACTTGTACGGGCGCACCGTGCCCTCGCGCAGGAACCGTACTTCGTCGTTCGCGACGATGTGATCGCCGCCCTTTCGAATCTCGCTGGTCTGCGCGCACTTCGAGCCGAACCCGTTCGTCTCCTCCAGCGCGTAAATCCTTGTGCCCACATAGCTGGTCATGAAGCAGCCCGCATCCCTCAGCGTGCGATAGATTCGCAGGGAAATTTCACCCTCCAGCGTATCTTCAAAAATCACGCTGCCCTCCGGCGACGCGTCCGCGCGCCCGCCGTTGGCGGAAATTACCGGGCCGTGCAGACCGGCCTCGAGCGATACACCGCGCGCGCCGTAGAATGTGCGCCCGCTGGCGAGCACCACATAAACGCCCTTTTCCTCGCAGGCCTTCAGCACGCGCTTCGTGTATTCCGACAGCGTTCCGCCGCCGGGAATCAGCGTGCCGTCAATATCGGAAACGATCATTCGCATGTTCATACATTTTCCTCCAGCACGTACCGAAACAGCACCTCGCCCAGTCCGCCGTCCCGGTTTGCGGGCGCGACGATCTCGGCAATGTCCTTGAGCGCCTGCACGCCGTTCTCCATCGCCACTGGATGACCGGCGGCCTTGAGCATGGGCAGATCGTTGGTGTAGTCACCGAAGGCCATCACGTCGGCGGCATCAATCCCGAAATATTCCGCAATCGCCCGCACGGCGTTTCCCTTGCCCGCGCCCTCCGGCACGATTTCCACATTCCTTGAGCCGGACGAGCAGTGCGCCACGCCCGCCGCGTCCAACGCTTCGCGCACGCGCGCGATTTCCTCCTCGGAATCGGAGAATACCACGAACTTATAGGCGCGCGCCGCGGCATCCTGACGCGCCCGCGCTTCATCGAAGATAACCTCCGCGTCGTTATGCGTAAGGTTGCGCTGAAGCCCCTCCCGGTGACGGCCGGGCATCTTCTCGGCGCGAACCACAAAGCTGCCCTCGCGCGTGTATACCTCGAAGTTCACGTTCAGGCCGTACAGCCCGTCAAACAGTTTCCGCCCTTCCTCCACGCCGAACGTGTACTCCCGCACGCACGGCCCATCCGGCGAAGCCTCGATGCGCGAGCCGTTTGCCGACGCAATCGCGCAGGGTACGCCCATCTCCCTCGACAGGCGGCGCAGAAAGCCGTGGTTGCGCCCGCTGACCAGTGCCACGCGAATGCCCCGCGCCGCGCAGGCTCGCAGCGCCCGCAGGTTCTTTTCCGGCACACAGCCGTCGCCGTACAGCGTGCCGTCTATGTCCGTGCAAATCAGCCTTACGTTCATTCGTCCTCTCCATTCAGGGCACGCACGCGCCACCTCGGCGCGTCGGCGCAGAAGACGCGCCCCGCATGCTCCGGGAAATTCTTCTCGTCCTGTATTTCCAGCGAACGGCACCACAAACAGATACCCGCCGCCGAGAGCCTTCGGTTGGCGTTTCGGTCGCCGTACTTGTCGTCGCCCACCAGCGGATGGCCGATGTGGCTCATGTGCGCGCGAATCTGGTGCGTCCGCCCGGTGGGAATCACCACGTCCAGCTCGGAAAGCGCAAGCCCCGCCGCCGTCCGCTCGCGCAGCGCCTCATACCGCGTTTCAATGGGCAGTGTGCCGGGAAGCGGATTATCAATCACCCTCGCGCGCGCGTCCCTCGCGTTTTTCAGAAGATACGCCTTCAGCGTCTCGCTTTTCCTTGGAAGCCTGCCCAGCGCCAGCGCGCGGTAATGCTTCTCGATTCGGTGCCCGGCAAACGCGGCGCGCAGGGCTTCCTCGCCCTCGTCCGTCTTCGCCGCCAGCATCACGCCGCCCGTTCCGGTATCCAGCCGGTGAACCGGGCGCGCGGACGGATGGTAGCGAAGGAGCCGCGTTTTCACAGTATCCTCGCCAATCCCATCCTGATCCACGTCCGCCGGAAGCCCGATGGGCTTTAAAAACGCAAGCAGCCGCTCGTCCTCATACAGCACGTCCAGCCCCGCGGGCTCCAGCTTCGCGGGCAGATACACCTCCACCCGGTCGCCCCCGCGCACCGGCGCGTCCGAAAGAGCCCGCGCGCCGTTCACCTTCACGTCCTTCTTTGAAAACGCGTCGCGAATGGCGTGAGACGGCAAAAGCGGCCACGCGCGCGAAAGGTAGCGCGCGGCCGTCATTTCGTTCACCCTCTCCGGCACCGTGGACGCGATCATTTCTTTCTCTCTCCCGGCACAAGCGCCACGGCCAAGCCGGTCAGCAGCTGCACGCCCGCCGTCAGCAGAAGCGCGTTCCTCGCGCCGAAAACGCTCTCGGCCTTGCCGTAAATCGGCGCGTAAGCCGTCTGCCCCGCCATCATGATCAGCATGGCGAGGATGGTAATCATAAACCGCCGCTTTTCATCCTCGCGCCCGGCAAGATTCAGCGTGAAGGGAATCGTAGGCCCAATCGCGAACACGCTCAGGAAAATCATAATCAGCGAAACGACCGGCGAACCCGAAAGCACGGCTGCAGCCAGACACGCGCCGCCCAGCAGCTGCGTCACGCGCATGTACTTCATCATCGGCACGCGCACAAACGCCATAAGCATCCGGGAAGTCGTCAGCCCCAGATAGACCGCCGGAAGCACAAACGCGCTCAGATCGCTCTCAAGCCCGAGCTCCATGTATCGCGGCGTCCATACGAGTACGCCGTTCAGATACAGCCCGATCATGAACATCACAACCGAGAAACCGACCAGTCGGCGGTTGCCGAAATAGCTCTTCACGTCCGAGGTCGTGATCGGACGAACGGCCGCGCCGCCCTCCAGCTCGCGCGCGTGTCCGCGCGTCACCGCGAGAATGGCCGCCGTGGCGAACAGCTCGCCGACGCCCAGCGTCATGAACACGCTGCGCCAGCTTACGCCCGCGCCCGTCATCGCGCGAACGAGAAACGGCATCACAAAGCCGGCCAGCCCATAGGTCGCGTGCAGCGCGCACATCACGCGCGCTCCCGCGAGGCCGGTATACAGATCGTTGATGCTTGAGGAGGCCAGCGCGTCGGTCACACCCACGCCCGCGCCCGTGGCCGCCAACACCACGAGGAACAGGCCGTAGGGCAGGTCAAAATGAATCGGCAAAAGCCCCGCCGCCGCGATCAGCGCACCCCACAAAAGCATCGTCGCCTTGTTCACGCGCCCGATCAGCAGAAGCACGGCAAAATACGCAATCACGCTAAACAGCGTCAGCGTGCTGCTCGGAACGCCCTTGCCGGAATCGCTCAGGGAGTACGCGTCGATCATTGAGGTTTGCAGGCCGCCCATCGCCGCGTGAACCGAGGCCATCAGCCACATACCCAGAAACACGCACACGGTATACGCAATCAGTCGCTTCCCATTTACTCTGTCCATGCCTTATACATCTCTTCCATAAAAATCGGTTCGATTCGCCCGTCGGTTCCGCTCATCACCGCCGAAAGGAACGCTTCGTCGTCGCGCGCGCGCACAATCAGCGTCATCACAATCGCGTCGGAAAACTGCTTATCCTCGACGATCACCGGCAGGCTCTTCAGCAGGTATTCCACGCGCCCGAGCATCGGATACGGTACCTCCATCAGGTACCGGCGCGTGGGCGACACCTCGCCCACGCCCGCGGCGCCAACCGCCGCGGCCGCGCCCTGCGCATACGCGCGCGTAAGCCCGCCCGCGCCCAGCAGCACGCCGCCGAAATAGCGCACCACGACGACACAGGCATTCGTCACCTGCCGTGCCTTCATCACCTCGATGATCGGCATGCCTGCCGTTCCGCCCGGCTCGCCGTCATCCGAATAGCGCATCACGCCCATGTTCGCGCCGATGATGTACGCATAGCAATGATGCGAAGCGTCCTTATGGGCGCTTCGCACGCCGGCCAGAAACCCCAGCGCTTCCTCCTCGGAAGCCGCCGGAGCTCCATAGCCGATAAAGCGGGACTTGTTGATGATAAATTCGTCGCTTGCCCGCGTAAGCAGCGTTTTATAGGGCTTGAGCGTCATTTACTTCTTCAGCGTAAGCAGATGATACGCCTTCTTGCCGCGGCGAATCAAGAGACCGCCCTCCAGCATTTCCTTCGTGATGCGCATCTCGGGGTCGGTCGCCTTGTCGTCGCCCACGTACAGACCGCCCTGCTGCATGGCCTTGCGCGCTTCGCCGTTGGACTTGAACAGGCCAACCTTCGCCGCCCACGCGAGCAGACGGCTTTCCTCAGCCAGCTCCTCCTCGCTGATCTCCGTGGTGGGCGCGGAGCCCGCCGCGCCCGCGCCGCCAAACAGCGCCTCGGCCGCCTCGCGCGCCTTGTTCGCTTCCTCCTCGCCGTGAATCAGCTTGGTAACCTCGTAGGCCAGCACGCGCTTGGCTTCGTTGATCTGGCTGTCCTTCAGCGCGCCGAGCCTGTGTACCTCGTCCATCGGCAGGAACGTCAGAAGCGCCAGACACTTCTCCACGTCCGCGTCGTCCACGTTGCGCCAGTACTGGTAGAAATCATACGGGCTGGTCTTCTCCGCGTCGAGCCACAGCGCGCCCTTCTCGGTCTTGCCCATCTTCTTGCCCTCATGAGTAAGCAGCAGCTTGAACGTCAGCGCGAAGGCAGGCTTTTCCAGCTTTCTGCGAATCAGGTCGGCGCCGGAGAGCATGTTGCTCCACTGGTCGTCGCCGCCGGTCTGCAGCGAGCAGCCATATTTCTCAAACAGCTGAAGGAAGTCGTAGGACTGCATCAGCATGTAGTTGAACTCGAGGAACGTGAGCCCTTTTTCCAGACGCTGCTTGTAGCACTCCGCCGTCAGCATCCGGTTCACGGAGAACAGCGCGCCCACGTCGCGCAGAAAGCTCATGTAGTTCAGGCTGCGCAGCCAGTCGGCGTTGTTTACGATGATGGCCGCGTTCGGCTTGCTCTCGTCGAAATCGAGGAAGCGCGCCATCTGCTTTTTGATGTGATTGACGTTGTTGTCAATCGTTTCCACCGTCATCATCTTGCGCATGTCGGTCTTGCCGGACGGGTCGCCGATCATCGCGGTGCCGCCGCCCATCAGCGCGATGGGACGATGCCCGGCGCGCTGCAGGTGCGCCATGGCCATAATCGGAATATAGTGGCCAATGTGCAGACTGTCCGCGGTGGGATCAAAGCCGGTATAGAAGGTGACAGAGCCGCTTTCAAAGGCCTTGTTCAGCTCGTCTTCATAGGTCGTCTGGGCAATAAAGCCGCGTTCGCGCAGAATGTCAAGTGCATTTTTCATCGATCTTCTCCTTATCCCTTCCGGTTTGTTACCGGTTTTCGTTCATAACGGCCGCCAGCTTCTCCATGCCCTCGGCGATCTTCTCCACCGGGCTGTTCGAGAAGTTCAGGCGGAAGGTGTTCACATGCCCGCCGTTCGCATAGAAGTGCGTGCCGGGCACATACGCCACGCCGCGCTCAATGGCCTTGTTCAGGAGCGTGAGCGCGTCCATATCCTCCGGCAGGCTCGCCCACACGAACAGGCCGCCCTCCGGCGACGTGTGCGCCGTGCCCTCCGGGAAGGCCGCGAACCCATCCAGCATCGCCTTCAGCTGCGCGCGATAGCCGCCGGTGATGCGCTCGATGTGCGGCCGCAGAAGACCCTTGCGAAGGTAGCTGTCCACAATCGCCTGCGTCATAAGCGGACAGTGCAGATCGCTGGACTGCTTGCCTATCACGCATTTGCGCATCAGCTTTGGAAGCGAAATCACCATCGCGCCCACGCGCATGCCGGGCGAAATCAGCTTGGAGAAGCTTGCCAGATACACGACCCAGCCTTCCTTATCGAAGCTCTTGATCGTGGGCACGGCCTCTCCGGCATAGCGAAGGTCGCGATACGGGTCGTCCTCCGCGACGATTACGCCGTACTGCGCCGCCAGCTCCGCAATGCGCTTTCTGCGCTCGATGGTCAGCGTCAGTCCCGTCGGGTTCTGGAAGGTGGGAATCACGTAGATCAGTTTGGGATGATGCGCCTTGATGGCGTCCTCCAAAGCCTCCGGGATTACCCCCTTTCCGTCGGACGGCACAGGCACGATGTTCGCGTGATACGTGCGAATCGCCTGAAGCGCGCCCAGAAAGGTGGGATCCTCCACCAGCACCGTGTCGCCGGGGTCGATCAGCGTCTTCAAAAGCAGATCCATGCCCTGCGTCGAGCCCTCGGTAGGCAGAATCTCCTCCTCCGCACAGTCGACGCCGTCCTCCTTCAGAAACGCGCGGATGCTCCCGCGCAGCGGCATATAGCCCTCGGTCGCGCCGTATTGCAGGATGGGCGCGCCCACGGTGCGAATGACCTCCTCGGCAATCGGCGCGATCACCTCCGGCTCCAGCGCCTGATTGCTCGGGTTGCCTCCGGCGAAGGAAATCATCCCGGGCTTGCCCAGCAGCTTAAAGATGTCGCGAATCGCGCTGCCGGAAATCGGCGACATGTGCTTTGCAAACATTTTTTCCGAAAACTCCATAGATTCTGCCTCCTTCAGCGGACATACATGAAAAAAAGCGCCCACCCATCGGGGAAGGCGCTGTGAACGCTGTACCACTTCCATTCGCCGGAAAAACGCTCCCGGCCTCGTGCACGCGGTAACGGGCGCAACCGGGACGGACTACAAAACCCTTTCGCCCGCCCTGCTCCGGGATGTATTCCCCCGCCGCTCTCCTTCCGCCTCGCACCAGCCGGCGTATCTCTTTCGGAGAAAAAACGGACTACTTCTTCCCTTCCCAGCAGTTGTGACCAATATACCATACATGGCACGCGTTTGTCAATCGCGCGGCGCGATTTTCTCCGGCAATTAACGCTTACCAGTCGCGCAGAACCTGTTCAAGGTCGATCACGCACACCTGCGCGATTCCGTTTTCATCCGGGTTTGAGAACAGAATCTGACTGCCCGCGCGGTTGAACGACGGATGCTGGTGATCCGCGCCCGTTTTGCAGGAGCCCGTCGCCGCAATCAGCTTCGTTTTTCCTGTCGCCCGCTCAATCAGCACCACGCCCTCCTGAACCGTTACGCCCAGATAGCTGATTCGGTCGGCGCAGATCCATTTGCGGTCGCGGCTCAGGCACGGGTGCAGCAGCTGCTCGCTTTCCGCCGCCTGATCGAAGTGCCGCCCATCCTTGTCGCCGATCATCACGCGCCCGCGCAGCTTCATAAACGCCATCTCGCTGCCGTCCGCCGCCCACACCTCGTGGGTTATCCACTCGTTCGGATGCTCCACGTAGTACGGCCGCACGTAGCGCTCCTTCACGTCGCACATCCACGTGCGCTGAAACGCGTCGCCCTCCGTTTCGTGAATGTAGAAGATCAGATTTTCGTCCGTCGGACAGATCTGCGCGTGTCCCAGTCGATAATCGCTCTGATAAACGACCTCCGCGTCCGTCTTTCCGGGATCGAGAACGCACAGCGCGTAAATTTTGTTCGCCAGATGATAGCTGCACGCGATGCGTCCGGTGTCGGCCGCCGTCAGATGCCCCGTGATGTTGCCGCCCGCGGGCAGGTTGCCCAGCTTGCGCTTTTCGTTGGTCGTGAGATCGACGGCGTATACCTCCGTCTCGTTTTTGCACGTGTAGCCAAGGTTCTTCACCCTGTCCATCGCGAAGCCGCGATACGTTTCGTCCGTCACGCGCTCAATTTCGCCCGTCTCCACGTTCGCGCGCCAGCAGCCGCCGTCGTGCCTTCCTTCGCCGGATTGCTTGTTGAAATAAAAGTATCTGTCGTCCGGAGAAAAATTCTCGCTGGTAAAGTACAGCTTGGCGTTCCGCTCCGGGCCAAAGGTGTATTGCCGAATTTCGTATCCGGTAATGGGGTCTGTATACCGCTTCATAGCCTTCTCCTTTATCAAAGCCGCTTCGTTTCGCCCGCCGCCACGCACACCGGCTCACCGTCATTCACGCGAAGCCAGCAGGCGCGCGCGTTCGGATTGTACACAAACTGGTTGTCCGCCGCGAACTGCAAGCGCCTGAAATCGTCCATGCAGTCCACAAGCTCGATGTTCGTGCAGTACCATATGTCGTCCCGGCCGCCCATCTGCGCGCAGAACGCCTCCATCAGCGCCCAGCTGCCCTGCTCCGAAAACTCATAGCTGTGCCCCCACACGTACATCAGATAAAGATACTGCCTCTTAAACAGCCCGCGGAACTGCTCGCCCAGCTCCATAAGACGGTGGTTATGGTGGCAGGTCGCCATCCAGCGATACGGATTCTCCGGCAGCGCGAAGCCGTCGGATGAACCGACCACGCGCGAATAGCGAATGCCCAGCATCGGCAGAAGCCGTTCGATTTCCTCCGTCACGGAGCCGTTCGGATAGCTCAGTCCGCGCACAGGATAGCCCGTTCGCGCCTCCAGCGCCGCGCGGTCGCGCAGCACCTCGTCCGCCACCTCCGTGATCGGACAGCGCGCAATCGTCGGATGCGTCGCCGTATGGCAGGCGACCTCGTGCCCGCGATACAACTCGGCGATTTCCTCCGGCTGAATGCGCTTCTCGTCGCCCTCCCACAGACCGCTGTTTAGATGAAACGTGCCTCGAATGCCGTTTCGGTTGAAAATTTCAATCAGCCGTCGATCCTCCAGTCGGCCATCGTCATAGCTCATTGTGAGCGCCTTGTGCTTTCCTCCGGGAAAGCAGCAATAAACCTTGTTCATTCGCGCCTTTCCTCTCGTGCCATTTTGAAGTGAACCCGCCGCCCAGTTCAGGACGGCGGGTACGAGACTCGGTTTTCGCGATGGATCAGTCGGCCAGAGACGCATGATACGCTTCGTTGTATTCCTGCGTCATCTGCTCGCCGCCCTCGGCGCTCCACTGCGCCCACGCGGCGCGCAGGCCGTCCTCATCGATCTGATGCGCGATGTACTGCACCGCGGCGTCGGAGATGATGGTGCTCAGCACGCTGCCAAAGGCTACGTTCGTCTCGCTGATGAACGGATAGCAGGGATCGGACACGGCGTACTGCGCGTACTCGGCGTTGATCGCGTTGTACTTCGCGCGCAGCTCGGTAAGCTTCATCGGGATGCACAGGTCGCCGGGAACGTTCATGCCCAGCTGGTTGAGGCTGTGCTGGATCACGTGAATCTGGCTGGTCAGGTCTTCGCCGCTGGCGGGGGAGGAAAGGCGATAGCCGTCCTCATCCAGCCAGTAGGTCTTGTCCTGAACGCCCCAGTTGATGAGCATCTGTCCCTCGGGGCCGTTCACCCAGTCAAGGAACTTCATGACCTTGGGCAGGTCTTCCTCGCTCACCTGCTTGGTCACGACGATTTCGCCGGAGAAGCCCGCGTTCTGCGGCCACACGGAGATGGTGCCGTCGGCCTTTTCCAGACCGCCGATCATTTCAAAGATCTGCTCGGTAACGCCCTCGTTCTTCTCGAACCATTCCTGCTGACGGTAGGCGTTGTCCAGACAATCGAAGCGCATGAAGGCCTTGCTGGTACGCTCAATGTTGTCCCAGTTGGTGGAGTCGATGGTGATGAAGTCGGGATCGATGCCGCCGATTTCATACAGATGGCGCAGCCAGTTGAGACCCTCGAGATACGCCGGACTCTCGTGCGCGGGGTAGATGTTGCCTTCCTCGTTCACGCCCCATGTCTGCGGCGCGCCGAAGGCGACGGTGATCAGGTTGATGGTACCAGCGGTGTAGGAGCACATGTTCAGCGCGTAGGTATCGTCGCTGTACTGCGCGAGCGCCTCGGCCAGCTCGGTCAGATCTTCCAGCGTCTGGGGCACCTCGTCAATGCCCATCTTCGCGGCAATGTCCTTGCGATAGTAGATGCCGGCGCGGGGATACGCGCGGCTGCGGTATATGCCGTAGATTTTACCATCGATGGAGATATTGTTGTAAACGCCCTCGGAGCCCGCCGCGAGGTAGGGATAGTTCTCGGCGTCCTTCACGAAGTCGGTCAGCTCCCAGAACGCGCCCGCGCGGGCGGAATCGATCACAACGGAGCTGCGCGCGTCGGTCAGCGCCATTACCATGGGCATGGTGCTCGCGTCGGCCAGCGTGGTGCTGATGGTGGTGCCGTATTCGGAGTTGGCCGCCCACGTGATCTTCAGGCGAACGCCGGTTGCCTTTTCAATCGCTTCCAGCACGGGGTTTCCCTCTACCATGAATTCCTCGGTGGTATAGAAGTCGGGAAGCAGCACCGTCAGCTCAAACGGTGCCTCATCGGTTTCGGCAAAGCCGCCTACGGAAAGCAGCATTGCCAGCGCCAGAACCAGGGAAAGCAGTTTCTTCATCCTTCTTTTCTCTCCTTCTCGATTTTTATCATTCTGCGGCAAGGCCGCGAATAATCTATCCCTTCAGCGCGCCAACCATCACGCCCTTGACAAAGTACTTTTGCAGGAACGGATACACGCACATGATCGGCACCGTGGAAACGACGATAACCGCCATTTTAATGGACTGCTCCGGCGGCGCGACGAAGTTCGGGTCAAGGTTCGCCAGATCGCCCGCGGACGAATTGCTCAGGATGATGATTTCGCGCAGAAGCACCTGCAGCGGCCACTTTTCGCGCGCGCCGGGCATATAGATCATCGCGCCGAAGTACGCGTTCCAGTGCCCGACGGCATAGAACAGGCCAAACGTCGCCAGCACCGGCAAGGACAGCGGCAGCACGATGCGCACCAGCGTCTTAATGTCGTTGCAGCCGTCGATGTAGGCTGATTCCTCCAGCTCCTGCGGGATGCCCTGGAAGAAGTTCTTCACGATCATCATGTTGTACGCGCTGATTGCGCCGGGAATGATGACCGACCAGTAGGTGTTCTTCATCCTGAGCCAGCTCGACACCACGATGAAGCCCGGAATCATGCCGCCGGAGAAGAACATCGAAAAGATGACCAGATTCAGAATTGCCGTGCGCCCGCGCAGGCGCTTTTTCGAAATCGCGTAGGCCATGGTCGAGGTGAAGAACAGGTTCACGGCCGTGCCCGCGGCGGTGATGAACACCGAGTTCCCGAACGCGCCCAGAATCTTGTTGGATGAGAAGATATACCGATAGGAATCCAGCGTCACATCGCGCGGAATCAGGAACATCGGGCGCGTGGAAAGCTCATACTCCGTGGCGAACGATGCGCCGATGATGTAAATGAACGGCAGGATCGTCGTAAACGCCACAAGCGACACGAAGACATAATTGAAAATGTCAAACGCGCGGCTTCCAAAGGAGTTGTGCTGCCCCACCGGCCCACCGGCTCTGCGCAGATGCTGGTTCGGGGAAAACGCCGTTTTCTTTTTCATCATTCCCTGCCTCCCCTCAGTACAGACCCTGCTCGCCAAGGGCGTGCGCGATCTTGTTTGCGGAAACCACCAGCGTCACGCTTATAACCGCCTTCATCAGGCCGACGGCGGAGGCGTAGCTATACTGGCCGTTTTTCAGACCCTGCTCGTACACAAACACGTCCAGCGTCTGCGAAACGCTGCGGTTCAGCGAGTTTGCCATCAGTATCAGGTGATCGTAGCCGGTGTCCAGCACGCTGCCCATGCGAAGGATCAGCATGAGCACAATCGTCGAGCGAATCGCCGGCAGCGTGATGTGCCACAGCCTGCGCAGACGACCCGCGCCGTCCACCATCGCCGCTTCGTACAGCTGCACGTCTACGTTCGTCAGCGCCGCAAGGAAGATAATCGTGCCCCAGCCCGTTTCCTTCCACACCGTCTGACCGATGATCATCCAGCGGAAGACGCCCGGCTCGGACAGATACTTGATCGGCTGTCCCAGCATCTTTTCCGTAAGCCGGTAGACAATGCCGGAGGAGCCGAAGATCACAAATGTGATGGAGACAACGATGACGATGGAAATGAAGTGCGGAACGTACAGAAGCGTCTGCAAAACCTTCTTGTAGCGCAGCGACTGCATTTCGTTCAGAAGCAGCGCCAGAATGATGGGCGCAGGGAAGTAGAATACGATGTTCATCAGAGAAAGGATGAGCGTATTCGTAAGATACCGCGTCCACGCCGGCGACGAGAAGAAGTAGCCGAACCACTTCATTCCTACCCATTCGCTGCCAAACACGCCGGAGAACGGCACGTAGTTTTCAAATGACATCACGACGCCCCACATGGGCAGGTATTTGAACACCAGAAAGTAGATCAGTCCCGGCAGAATCAGAAGGTACAGCCATCTGTCGCGCCGGACGTCTGCCCGCAGGCGGCGCATGTACTGCCGTCCCCTGCCATGCAGCGCAATGCGTTTCGTTTCCACTCCGTTCATTCGCTCTTTTCCTCCCTCATCAATTCGGTCAGCATCAAAAAGGTCAATCCCTGCCCGTAGGCCGTGGGCGTTACGATGATCTTTTTATAGTGCTCAAGGTCGTGCCCCATGCCCGTTCCGCCGGACACACCCTGCACCGCGCCCTCCTCGTCAATCTGCGAGATGACCGCCTGCGCCGCCAGCCTTCCCATTTCTGCGTAGCGCTCGCCCGCCAGCCAGCCCAGCCGCAGTGCCTTGATTATGCCGTAGGCAATGCCCGCCGTGGCGCTGGTTTCACAGTAGGTTTCCTCCACGTCGATGAGCGTGGTAAACAGACCGTTCACGCGCTGGTATTTCCACAGCGCCAGCGCCTGCTCCTGAAACGCCGCGCGAATCAGGCGCATGGCAGCGTTGTCGCGCCCGGTAATGTCGTACAGCTCGACGGCCGACACGGTGAACCACGCGTTCCCGCGCGCCCAGAAGGCGTTCGCAAAGTTGTTCCGGCCGTCGAACGTCCAGCCGTGGTAGAACAGCCCCGTTCGTTTATCCTGAAGAAAGCGTATATGAAGAAGAAACTGGTATTCCGCCTCGTCAATCCATTCCGGCCGGTTCAGCACCGCGCCCGCCTTGGCCAGAAACAGACACACCATCATCAGCGTGTCGCCCCAAAGCTGCTGGTAGTGCTTGTTCCATACCGTGCAGTGCTGGAGCCCGCCCAGCTCCGTTCGCGGCATGTCGTGCAGAACCCAGTCTGCCCAGCTCTCAATCACGGGAAGATAGGCCGCGTTGCGCGTCTCATCATATAAACACGTGAGCGCCAGCAGGGGCGCGACGGTGTTCACATTGCGGTGCGGCGGCTCCATGGAAAGGCGGCGGTCATACCATGCCGTCAGATACGCGAGAATCGAGCGGTCTCCGCTTTGCTGATAGGTTTTATAAATGCCGTAGAGCGCCACGCCGGTCGGCCATTCCCAGTTATCCATCGTAAGATGACCGTTGGAAGGGTCGTTCCCATGCTCCGTCCTCAGCATGCGGAGCACCCGATTGGCAAGCTCGGTGTAGTTCATGGCGCTGCGCCTCCATCGGTTAAGATTTGAATTGCTGTTAGCGCTTTCATTATAGCCCACTTGGCATCATTCGTCAATAGGTATCGTCAAATTTTTATCACAATTTTCGCTTAATGAAGTTTGATATGTTACGTTTTGGACAGAAAAAGCTCCGGAAACACTCTCCCTGCGGGAAAGGCTTCCGGAGCCTGCATGCGCCGCGCATTTACATGCGGGAATAGTTCGGCGCTTCCTTGGTGATGGTAATGTCGTGCGGATGGCTTTCGATCAGTCCGGCCGAGGTGATGCGGATAAATTCGCCGGTCTGCCGAAGCGTCTGAATATCCCGGCTGCCGCAGTAGCCCATGCCGCTGCGAAGGCCGCCGATCAGCTGGAACACGGTTTCGGACAGCGCTCCCTTATATGGCACGCGCCCCTCGACGCCCTCCGGCACCAGCTTCTTCTGACCCTCCTGGAAATAGCGATCCTTGCTGCCCTGCGCCATCGCGGCCAGCGAGCCCATACCGCGGTATACCTTGAAGGAACGACCCTGATAGATTTCCGTCTCTCCGGGGCTCTCCTCGGTTCCGGCAAACAGGCTGCCCAGCATCACGGCGCTCGCGCCCGCGGCAATGGCCTTGGTGATGTCGCCGGAATACTTGATGCCGCCGTCGGCAATGATCACACGTCCCAGCTTGTCCGCCATCTCGGCGCAGTCCATAATCGCGGTGATCTGCGGCACGCCCACACCCGCGACGACGCGTGTCGTGCAGATGGAGCCGGGGCCGATGCCGACCTTCACCACGTCCGCGCCCGCCTCAATCAGCTCGCGCGTCGCGTCGGCGGTGGCCACGTTTCCGGCGATAATGGGAATCTTTGGGAACGCGCTCTTGATCTTACCTACCATCTGAATCACGCCGCGGCTGTGACCGTGCGCGGTGTCGATGCCCAGCACGTCCACCTTCGCGTCCACCAGCGCGGACGCACGTTCCAGCGCGTCCCCGGTCACGCCGATGGCGCCCGCGCAGAGCAGGCGGCCGCTTTCATCCTTGGCGCTGTTCGGATACTTTATCGCTTTTTCAATATCCTTAATGGTAATCAGACCGCGCAGCTCGAATTTATCGTTTACGATGGGCAGCTTCTCGATGCGGTGCGCGGCAAGAATCGCCTTCGCTTCCTCAAGGGTCGTGCCCTCGGGCGCGGTGATCAGGTTTTTATCGGTCATAACCTCGCGGATGGGGCGGGAAAAATCGGTTTCAAAGCGCAGGTCGCGGTTGGTGAGAATGCCGACCAGCTTGCCGTTCTCGGTAATCGGAACGCCGGAAATGCGATAGCGCTCCATCAGCGCCAGCGCGTCGGAAATCAGATGATTGGGAGAAAGATAGAACGGATCGATGATAACGCCATGCTCTGAGCGCTTTACCTTGTCAACGCTTGCCGCCTGTTCTTCAATGGACATATTCTTGTGAATTACGCCCAGACCGCCCTCGCGCGCAATGGCAATCGCCAGACGAGCGTCGGTAACGGTGTCCATGGCGGCAGACAGAAGCGGGATGTTCAGCTTAATCCCCTTTGCAAGCGTCACAGAGAGGTCAACCTCTCGGGGCAGTACGTCGCTCTTGTGCGGAACGAGCAGAACATCATCAAACGTCAGGCCTTCCCGAATCATCGCCATTTCCCATTCCCCCTTGGTTTTTTCCGAACATTCTACAAATGAATCGTCCGCCTGTCAATCCCCCGCGTGTAAATTTCCTCTTTTTTCGGCAAAAAGTCGCACTCACCTGCGCGCATCCGTTTCGGCGCGGTTGACATTGGAAATAAAAGCCGTTACAATAAAGAAAAACGCTTTGTACAGGAGGGCTCATGAACAGACCAAATATCGTGCTGATCGTCGCCGACCAGTTCCGCGGCGACTGCCTCGGCGTTGCCGGACATCCGGACGTGAAAACGCCTTATCTGGATACGCTCGCCTCGCGCGGCGCGTACTTCCCGAACATGTACACCGCCTGCCCATCCTGCATCCCGGCGCGCGCGGCGCTTCTGACCGGACTTTCGCAGGAGCATCACGGCCGCGTGGGCTATCGCGACGGCGTGCCGTGGCGCTACGAGCACACGCTGCCGGGCGAGCTGGCGCGGCTGGGCTACTACACGCAATGCGTGGGCAAGATGCACGTGCACCCGCTGCGCAGTCTGATGGGCTTTCACAATATTGAGCTGCACGACGGCTATCTTCATTATTACCGCCGCGAGGACACGCCTGCCCGCGAATATCAGCCGTGGGCGGACGATTATCTGAATTGGCTGAAAAACGAGCTTGGCACGCTGCGGGACGTCGACGACAGCGGCGTTCAGTGCAATTCATGGGTCGCGCGCCCGTGGCCGCACGAGGAAAAATACCATCCGACGAACTGGGTCACCGACCGCGCGCTCGATTTCCTGCGCCGCCGGGATCGCTCCATGCCGTTTTTCCTGAACGTATCCTATGTTCGCCCGCATCCGCCGTTCGACGCGCCCGCCTGCTACTTTGATTTCTACCGCACCCAGCCAATCGCCCCGCCGCTTTCCGGCGATTGGGACGACGCGGAAGGCTGGCTCCGGCACGGCCGCGAGAAGGATTCCTATACCGGCCCGTCGGATCCCGCTATGATTCGCGAGGCGCAGATCGGCTACTACGCCTGCATCACGCATCTTGACCACCAGATTGGCCGTCTGCTTGAGGCGCTGCCCGCCGACACCGTCGTCGTGTTCACCGGCGATCATGGCGAGATGCTGTGCGACCATCACCTGTACCGCAAGAGCCTGCCCTACCGCGGCAGCGCCAACGTGCCGCTGATCATCTCCGGCACCGACGTGCACGGCCGCGTGGAGCGGCTGTGCGAGCTGCGCGACATCCTGCCCACGCTCGCCTGCGTCGCGGGCGGCGAGGCTCCCGCGTTCTCGGACGGCGAAAACCTGCTGGACAGCGCGCCCGGCCGTGAGCTTCTGCACGGCGAGCACACGAACGGCGCGCTTTCGAACCACTACATCGTCACGAAGCGCGACAAGTACATCTGGTTCTCCCAAACGGGACGCGAGCAATATTTCGATCTTGCAGGCGACCCAGCCGAGAGCCACAACGCCGTGAACGACCCCGAGTGTCAGCCGGACGCCGCGCGCCTGCGCGCCGCGCTTATCGATGCGCTCCGCGACCGTCCCGAGGGCTTCGTCGCAAACGACGCGCTCGTTCCCGGCCAACCGGTTTCTCCGCTATTGCCGTTTGTGGAAACGTAATACCGAAATCGGCTGCGAACTGCCTTCTGGCAATCCGCAGCCGATTTGCTTACAGCTGTTTCAAAAACGGACGAATCTTCCCATCCTCAATTTCCACGATGGCGTACCGGCCGTCGCGCAGCGCGCCGGGATTCACGAACACGCACGCGCCGTCGTTTTCCACGTTCGGAATGTGCGTGTGCCCGTACAGCGTCAGCTGCGCGTTCATCGCCTCCGCCTTCAGGCTCAAGGCCGTAAGCCCCTCCTTCACATTCTGCCTGTGGCCGTGCGTGAGCAGCACGCGAACGCCCCCAAGCTCCAAGAGCTGCTCCGCCGGGAAATGGGAAAACCAGTCGCAGTTCCCGCAAACGACGGCCAGCGGCGCGTCGGAGACCTTTCCAGCTTCAGAAGCGTCGCTGTCATGGTCGCCCAGATGCACCAGCCAGTCCACGCGCCCCATCTCGCGCACGGCGCGCGTCACGTAGGAGAGCCGCCCGTGGCTGTCGCTCATCACGCCGATGCGGATCATTCTTCCGCCTCAAGCGCCCGCTTCAGCGCGCGAATCGCGTTGGCGCGATGCGAAATGCGGTTCTTCTGCTCCTCGCCCGCCTCCGCGAAGGTCAGCCCGTTCAGCTGCGGGCAGATGAACAGCGGATCGTAGCCGAAGCCGCTTTCGCCCTTCTTTTCAAAGCCGATTTCGCCCTCGCACGTGCCCTCGCACACCAGCGGATCGTGTCCGGGTCGAAGCAGCGCCACGGCGCAGGCAAACCGCGCCGTGCGCGGCGCGGGCACATTCGCAAGCTCCTTCAGAAGCTTTTGGTTGTTCGCGTCGTCGTCGCCGTGCACGCCCGCGTAGCGCGCGCTGTAAATGCCCGGCCGTCCGCCCAGCGCGTCCACGACAAGCCCGGAATCGTCCGCCACTACGGCGCATTTCGCCTGATTCATCAGCGCCCGTGCCTTGATCACGGCGTTCTCGGCGAACGTCGCGCCCGTTTCCTCCGCGTCCTCGGAAACGCCGGCCTCTGCCATGCTCATCACGTCAAAGCGGTCGCCCAGCAGCGCCTTCATTTCCTTGAGCTTGCCGAAGTTGCGCGTCGCGACGATCAGCCGCGGCTTTTTCCCGATGATTTCGGCCCGGTCGCCCAGCGCCGCCAGCTGCTTCTTCATCAGCGCCTTCACGCCCTTCTCGCCCAGCGCGAGCAGCCTGGAAAGCTCCTTTTTGTCAAATGCGCGCCCCTCGCCGGTTCCCTGCACCTCGACGTAGCGCATTTCGCCGTCCGGCTCGCGCGTCATAATCACGTTCATGTCCACCTGCGCGCGGGAATCCTGCACGTATTCCAGATCCAGCGTCGGCACGTTGTCCACAATGCCCACGCTGATGGCCGCCACCTGCCGCACGACGGGCGAATCCACAATCAGCCCGCGCTTGATCAGCTTGTCGCACGCCAGCGTCAGCGCCGCGAACGCGCCCGTGATGGACGCGGTGCGCGTGCCGCCGTCGGCCTGAAGCACGTCGCAGTCGATGTAAATCGTGCGCTCGCCCAGCCGGGTCAGATCGCACGCGGCGCGAAGCGAACGGCCGATCAGCCGCTGAATCTCCACGCCGCGCCCGTCCTTTTTAATGCCGTCACGTTCCTTTCGACGCTCGGTGGAGCCGGGCAGCATGGCGTATTCCGCCGTCAGCCACCCGCAGCCGGTGCCCTTCTTAAACGGCGGCACGCTCTCCACCACCGAGGCCGTGCACAGCACGCGCGTGCGCCCGCACTCAATCAGCACGGAGCCCGCCGCCATATCGGTGTAATCCGGGGTTATCCTTACCGGACGCATCTCGTCCGACCTTCTTGCGTGTTCCATAGGATGCTCCCTTCCGCTTTTTTAATCCGAATCGAACAGTTCATCCGACTGCCTGCGAACGAACGCCTCCGCGATGTCCGCCGCGCTGTTTACAAACGTCGGCATGGCCAGCGTGCCCTCGCCGGGATCATACGGCTTGCCCTCGACGAGAATCTGCACGTCCTTCACGCCGTCAAAGCTTTTGCATGTAAGCACCAATGCCTTCATCGCCATGCGCCCGCCGTCGCTCTGCTCGGCCACGCGAATGAACGATTCGGTGAAATTGATTTTCGCCACGCCGTCTTTCAGCTCCACGCCAATCAGCCCGCAGCCGGCTGGCAGCACGCCCTCCAGCGGCGACGCGCCGCTCGGCCCCTTCACCAGCTCCAGCACCGCGGTCTGAAGGTCGGCGTTGCCGTACACCGCGCGCGTAACCGGCACAATGACGCTGGGCGTGTCGTTCAGGAAATACAGCGTCACGGCGTTTTGGCTGCCCTCCGGCGCGCCGCCCTCCGGGTTGATCACGCCGCGCGTGAACTCGCCATTCAGGCTCGTGCCGTGCGTCAGCTCCTTCACTTCCTTGCCGCCGATCAGGAACTTCACGCGCTCGACCGTCGGAAAATCCGTGAGCGTCTGAACGATTGCGGAAACCATGTTGCTTTCCGCCGCCGCGTCGGCGCACAGAAGCGCTTCCTCGCTCAGGTCAATGCGCGCCAGCCCGCCGGAAATGTCCAGATCAACCTTCGTTCCCTCCGGAATCACCGTGCGAAGCCCCATGCGCGCGGCCTCCATGTCGTTAAACACGCTTTTGACCATCAGGTTGACCGTCGCCTTCGCGACGCCCTCCTCGGCCTTGATCGTGCGCGTCACCGGCACCAGATAGCCGTAGTCGTCCTGATAATACACCACCGTGCTCATCGTCGCTTCCACGGCCTCCGTGGGATTCGCGTCCGCCTGTCCGCCCTCCGCCTGCGGCGTGGGTTCCGCGCTCCGGGAGCCGCCGCCGCGTATGCGGGACGGGCCAAACGCCGCCAGCAGCATCATGGAGACCAGCATCAGAACGACAGCCAGCAGATAGGTCTGTTTCCGGTTCCAGCCGTGAATCATCCCGTTCCCTCCTTTTCCAGCATGGATCGTTTTCCATGCTATTCAGAAACGGAACAGGCTATGCGTCCGCCATACGCGGAAAAAGCGCATGGCGGACGCGGAAAGGTGTTTTTGATTTTATGGGATTACACCTTGAAGTTGACCGAGGTGTCGCCCTGCTCGTTCTTGCCGAACTGATAGTCGTTGCCGGGCAGCACGGCGTTGATGATGATGCCGACGAGCGCGCCCACGGCCAGACCGGTCAGGGAAATCGGGCCAAGCACGAGCTTGCCGGTGCCGGAGAAGTTGATGCCCAGCGAAAGGGACATGATCAGCGCGGCGATAATGATGTTGCGGTTCTTGGTGAAGTCCACCTGATTTTCAACCACGTTGCGCACGCCGACGGCGGAGAT
>CAVERI010000022.1:0-36731 GCA_963618055.1 bacterium
TAAAGCAGGCCGGCTTAATGCCTTTGAGGAATATGCTGTCCGTATGCTGACAATGGATGTTATAAATGGGGATTACCCCGATGAACTCATCTCTTATTTGAGAGGAATATCATTATGAATGTAACAGATTTTGGGGATGCCGTTCTGCGGCAGGACGCAGATGTAATCCGTGAATACTTCCACCCGGATGCTTGAGTGAATTGGCGCAATACCAACGAGCATTTCACCAATCATCCCCAAAGCGGGAACATGAAAAGTAACATATGGTGTTAGCTCTTCCTTTAGAGTGCGTTTCTTTACGACTTTAAATGAGAAAGGAATGTTCTTTGGAAGAAAACCACCTTGACAAATCTCGTCTCATTTGAGAATAGCATTAAAAATGTTCGGCTCATCATGGAAAGTCGAGGGATGAAGCCAAGTGTGGCGTAAGGCGAGATGGCGAATGAGGGAGAAGAAATTCCCCCTCATTCCTATAGCCATACTGTACATGCCGTTTTTCTTACTTCAGCTTGAACAGCTTCGCTCCGTGCGGCTCGATTTCGCATTGCAGCGTGCCCTGTGCGCGGAGTGTTTCGCCCGTCCAAAGCTCGCGGCAATCGAATGCGTCGCTTTCCAGCTCGGCCAGCTCCAACCCTACGGCGCGCGGTACGTCGGATAGGTTGAACAGCGCCGCGTAGCGGCTCCCGTCCTCATCGCGGCTGACCCAAACGGCGTATGCGTCGTCCCGGGCGATTTGCCGCGCGCCGAAGGAATGGCGGTTCAGGCGCAGCACGTCGCGGTTTGTCAGCAGCGCAAGCGTCGCCTCGTCCAAGCTCGGCAGCTCCGCGCCCAGCATCAGCGGCGAGCGGAAAATCGACCAGAGCGTCATCATCGTTTTCTGCTCGGCGGGCGTAAAACAGGTGAAATGTCCTCTGCCGAATTTCACGCCGATGCGGCCCAACGGCAGCATGTCGCAGTCCGGCCAGCAGCCGGGCGCGACGTGCGTCTGCCATATTTCGCAGCGGGCGAACATGTTCTTGAGCATCTGCCAGTTATCCCAGAAATCGTCCGTTATGCGCCACATGTTGGCGTTCTGAGCCAGATGCCACGCCTTCTCGATGGGCGCGGGCCCCGGCGAAAGGCTGAGCACGATGTTCCGCCCGCAGCGGTCGATCGCGCGGCGAAGCATTTCAATTTCATGCGGCGCGGCATAGGTGGGCGCGCTCGCAGAGCCTGTGCGCGCGATGTCGTCGACCTTGATGTAGTCCACGCCCCAGCTGGCGTACAGCTCAAGCAGACTGTCGTAATACGCCTGCGCGGCAGGGCAGTCCGCGCGCGTGCCGAACATATCGCCGTTCCACTCGCAGATGGAGTTCGGCACGGCGATCTGGTCTGCCGTTGCGTCCGTGCCCTTTATCGGCGTGCGGGCGTAAACCGCCTGCCGGGGAACACCGCGCATGATGTGGATGCCGAATTTCATCCCCATCGCATGAATCTGCGCCGCAATCGGGGCAAAACCCTTGCCGCCTGCCGCGGAGGGAAAGCGGTTCTCCGCCGGAAGCAGCCGCCCGTATTCGTCCATGTTCAGCCTTGCGAACGGGATGTATTCGCATCCCGTTCGCGTACCGGCAGACGGCTCGTACCACTGGATGTCGCATACGACGTACTCCCAGCCGAAAGGCAGCAGCTTTTCGGCCTGATAGCGGGCGTTTGAAAGCAGTTCTTCCTCCGTCACGGCGGACATGTAGCAGTCCCAGCTGTTCCAGCCCATCGGCGGCGTAAGCGCCATGCAGTCCTTGGTACGTTTCATCATTCGCGCTCCTTCGAAATTAGCAGAACGGATTCTCCGTGGGATACGGAAGCGTCTTCGGGCGGTTGTAGGCAATGTCCTTTACGCCGAGGAACTTGAACACCTCAAACAGCGCCTTGCCGTAATGGCCGAACGCCACCGCGCCATGATGCGGATAACGCTTTTCCACCAGCACGTGCCGATAGAAGCGCCCCATCTCCGGGATGGCGAACACGCCGATGCCGCCGAAGGAGCGGGTGGACACGGGCAGTACCTCGCCCTGCGCCAGATAGGCGCGCAGCGTGCCCTCGCTGTCGCACTGCAGGCGATAGAAGGTGATCGGGCCGGCGGCAATGTCTCCCTCCAGCGTTCCGCGGGTGAAATCGGGCTCGCTGCCCGCGGGCTCCAGCAGGCGGTGCTGAATCAGCTGATACTTCACCGCGCGGCTGTCGCACAGCTTGCATTCCGGCGTGTTGCCGCAGTGGAAGCCCATGAAGGTATCGGACAGCGCATAATCGAACCTTCCGCGAATGTCCTCTTCATAGATGTAGCCGGGCACGGTGTTGTTGATGTCCAGCAGCGTCACCGCGTCGCCGGAAACGCACGCGCCGATGTACTCGCTCAGCGCGCCGTAAATGTCCACCTCGCACGCCACGGGAATGCCGCGCGCGGCCAGACGGCTGTTTACAAAGCAGGGCTCGAAGCCGAACTGCCCCGGAAACGCGGGCCAGCACTTGTTTGCAAACGCGACATACTGCCGCGCGCCCTTGTGCGCCTCCGCCCAGTCCAGCAGCGTCAGCTCAAACTGCGCCATGCGCTCGTTCAGGTCGGCGTAATACCGTCCCTCGCCCATCTCCTTGGCCATATCGGCGCACACCTCGGGGATGCGCTTGTCTCCCGCGTGGGCATGGTAGCTGACCAGCAGATCAAGCTCGCTGTTCTCCTCAATCTCCACGCCCAGCTCATACAGCCCCTTAATGGGCGCGTTGCAGGCGAAGAAGTCCTGCGGGCGCGGGCCGAAGGTGATGATCTTGAGTCCCTTCAGACCCAAAATGGCGCGCGCAATGGGTGCGAACTCGCGAATGCGCTCGGCCAGCTCCTCCGCCGTGCCGACGGGCGCCTCGGGAATATACGCCTTCAGGTGACGCATGCCCAGATTGTAGGAGCAGTTCAGCATGCCGCAATACGCGTCGCCGCGGCCGTTGATCATATCTCCGTCGCCTTCGGCCGCCGCCACAAACATGCACGGGCCGTCAAAGTTGGCGGCGATCAGCGTTTCCGGCGTTTCCGGGCCGAAGTTGCCAAGAAAGACCACCAGCGCGTTGCAGCCGTTCGCCTTCACGTCCGCCACGGCGGCGAGCATATCCTTCTCGTTTTCCACCGTCACCGGGCACTCATACAGGTCGCCCGGGTACGCCTGCACAATCGCGGCGCGACGGCGCTCGGACAGCGCAATGGGAAAGCAGTCGCGGCTCACAGCCACAATGCCCAGCTGAACCTTCGGAAGATTCTGAATCATACATGAACACTCCCTCGCTATGTAATAGACCCCATCTCACGGGGCAAGGTTTTCACCACCTAATTTGCATGATAATACTTTTTCGAAAGGTTGTCAAGATACCCACGCAAAATCCGCAAAATCCGCACGGCGCGTTGTAGAATATGCCGTGCAAGGAAACGGATATAGACCATAATTGTATAATTCGCGTTTTCATCCGCATGAACGATTTTTAAGATGACATTATCATTTGGCGGAAGCCGAAGAAAAGGAGCCATCTCACGCCCGATTCAGAATGATCTGCTGCACGAAATCAAGAACCGCATTGGCGACCTCGCGGCGATACGGACGCTCCTCCGACACGATTCCATCATACACTGGCGGCAGGCTCGCCTCCGCCGCAATTCGGTTCAGCACGTTCACCTGCGTCAAAAGCGCGTTGTGGGTGTACGTCCTCGTTTTGTCCAGTCTGGGAATCAGCTCGCGGTACGTATCAGCCTCCATCGCGCCGCTGGAATACAGCCGCTTCTTGATTTCCAGCTCGTAAATCGACGTATGATAGCTTTCAAACAGCATCAGCGCGTGCTCAATCGTCTCCACGGTTTCCTGATCGTCACGGAAAAATTGCAGCATCTTCCAGATCGTTTCGGCGTTCAGGCTCATAGGCTCCTCCTTGCTTTTGCGTTTTTTTCTTCAATTTTACCATGACTGTCAAGAATCCTCTTCCTGATCGAAAAACTCGTCTCCGCGTGCGAGGCATGCGAAGACGAGAAACCTATTCCTCATTTTTCGGCGCTTCCGTCGGAGCGGCGGGCGTTTTGTCCGCATCGGCTTCCTCCGGCGCGTTATCCTTTCGGACGCGCGGGCCGCGGCCGCGGCGATTGTCGCTGCGCGGCGGGCGCTTTCCGCCGTTCTTGGGCTTGCCGCCGTCCTTTTTCTCATCCGAAGCGGCTTCCTCGGGCTTTTCCTCCCGCTCCGGCTCGTCGCCCACGGCGTGAAGCTCCATGTACTGGTCGGTATTCATGGTCTTCACGACCTTGGGACGCGGATAGCGCTTCCTCTTGGGTTCCTCTTCCGCTTCCTTCTTTTCGACCGGCTGCGGCTTCTCCACAACCTTCGGCGGGAGCTCGCCCTCCGCCGGACGCTCGCCGGGCGCCAGCTTGCGCACATCCTCCACGCCGTATTCGCGCACCTCGAAGCTGTCGTCCGTGCGCACGCGCACCTTGACCTTCTCCCTCAGCACGTTGATTTCCGTCACGTAGCCCACGCCGTCGGGCGTCATAATTTCCTTGCCCACGCGCGGCAGCTTTTTCAGCGTTTCCTCGTAATAATCCTGCTCGTACTTCAGGCAGCACATCAGGCGGCCGCACTGCCCCGAAATCTTCGTCGGGTTGAGGGACAGGTTCTGCTCCTTCGCCATCTTGATCGACACCGGCTGGAAGTCCGCCAAAAACGCGCCGCAGCAGATGGGTCTCCCGCACGCGCCGAGCCCGCCCAGCATCTTCGCCTCGTCGCGCACGCCAATCTGCCGAAGCTCGATGCGCATGTGGAACACGCTCGCCAGATCCTTGACCAGATCGCGGAAGTCCACGCGCCCGTTGGCGGTGAAATAAAAGATGATCTTGGAATCGTCAAACGTATATTCCACGCTCACGAGCTTCATTTCCAGCCTGTGCTGCGCAATCTTCTTCACGCACAGGTCAAACGCCTCGGTCTCGCGGCGCTCGTTTCGCTCCGCCGTGTCCAGATCGGCCTGCGTCGCCTTGCGGATGACGCTCTTCAGCGGCATCACGATGGCCTCGTCGGGCACCTCGCGCGCGCCGGTCACAACCTCGCCCAGCTCGACGCCGCGCGTCGTCTCCACAATCACGTTCTCGCCCGGGCGCGGCCACACCTCGCCGGGGCTGAAATAATATACCTTGCCCGCCTTTTTGAAGCGGACGCCGATTACCGTTGCCATGGGTTCTTAGTCCTCCCGATTTACCATATCAAAAAACAGCATTTCCATCGTTGACTGATAGGAAACATTGCTTGTAAGCTTTTTAAGCGCCTCCACCGCGCACGAAAGCAGCCGGTCGCCGCGCACGCCCCTTTGAAGCAGCGCGCGCACCGCGTCCTCGTCCGGCTCCGTCGCCGCGTGCTCCGCGCGCATCAGCCGGGACGCCAGCGTTTCGTAGATTTCCAGAATCCGCCGCGCGGAATCCTTATAGCTGGCGATCATCTGGAAGGCCGCGTACACATCCGCGTTTTCGCGCACGGACAGAAGCGCGCGCACGGCGCTTTCATACATCGGCCGGAACGAATCATCCTCTAAAATATCCGCCGCGCGCCCGATGGAGCCGGCCGCCTCGCGCGCCGTCTCTCTGGCCTGCGCCTGCGGAACGCCCCTCTGTACCAGCGCGTTTACGACCGTTTCGTCGTCCAGCGGCGCAAAGCGAAGCATCGCGCAGCGGGAGCGAATCGTGGTAAGCAGCGACGACGGCTTCGCGGTCAGCAGATAAAACACCGCGTAGTCCGGCGCTTCCTCCAAGGTTTTCAGAAGCGCGTTCTGCGCGCTTTCGTTCATTCGGTCAGCCTGATCGATAATCACGCACAGCCGCCCCGCGTCCGGGCGAAGCGACACGCGCTCGATCATCCTGCGAATCACGTCCACCTTAATCGAGCCGTCCTCCGGCTGAATCAGCAGAAGGCGCGGCGAATTTCCGCTTAAAAACTGAAGGCAGGACGGGCACCGGCTGCAGGGCTTTTCGCCCTCCCCCTCGCAGTTCATCGCGCGCGCCGCCAAAAGCGCCGCCGTTCGTTTGCCGGTTCCGTCCGGGCCCGCGAACAGCTGCGCATGGACAATGCGCCCGGTGTTCACCGGACGCATGATTTGCTCTGTCAGAAACCTCCGCGCACGGAATTCGGAGAACGAGCTGGGTTCCGACATCAGAACTTCTTAAACTGATCGACGTTCAGCACAAACACCGTCGCGCCGCCGACCATGACCTCGATCGGGTACGGCACATACGCGCCGGTCGCGCCCGACATCGGCGTGGGCGCCGTCGCAATCTGCTTGCGGCTATGGCAGACCTTTTCAACGACCGCCATGGCTCCGTCCAGCTTTTTGTCCTCAACGCCGATCATCAGCGTGGTATTGCCCGCGCGCAGGAAACCACCGGTCGTAGCCAGCTTCGTAACGCCGTAGCCTTCGTTCATCAGCGAGCTGACAAGCTTGGACGCGTCCTCATCCTGTACGATAGCGATGATAAGTTTCATAAACATCCCTCCTGCGTTTTATTTCCAATCCTATTATACACGATTTTTCGCCTTCAGGCAAGTATTTTTTTACGCTTCCACGCGCGTCAGAGCGATCCTTTGCACCTTTTCCTGCGAAAGCACGTAGGTCAGCCGATAGCCTGCCGTCCCCTCCGGGTTCGTGCAGGCCGTCAGCTCAATGCACACGTTCCCGTCGTCGTCCATGCGGATTATGCCCCTGCTCAGCGCGTTTTCGGCAGCCGTCTCCCCATACAAAAGCTGATTGTCATAGAAGAGCCCGTCGTCATCCGGCGTAATCAGGCTATATGCCTCCATCAGCGCCGAAAACGACGCGCCCACGTCAATCCCGCGCGGCGGCTGAATCGCAAGGCCGGAAACCGACCATTCAATTCCCTGCAATACCGCGTCGCGCCCCCGCATGCGCTCCGTCATTTCGGATACAAGGCCTTCGCCCTCATCTTCCCCAAACGGTGTTCTCTCAAGCAGGAGATCCATCGCTGCGTTTTCACCCTTCAAATGAAGGTTCACCTGCGCCGTGTTTCCGAGGCCGCGCCTGTCATACGTATAGGAAACGGCGCTGATCTTTTGCAGAAACGCGTCCACCGTTCCCGCCGCGCTGCCCTTCAGCAGCGCTTCCGCCTCCGCCGCGGTAAACGGCTCCGGCAGAACAACCGCGTCAGGATCGATGATTCGGTAGGTCGTGGCGCCGACAATTTTCGGCTCCGTGTGCGCGTAGGCCGTGCTTGCGCACACGAAAAGCAGCGCGCACGCCAGAATGATCAGTCGTCCGAATCGATAGTGTTTCATACTGCCTCCTCTCGCCTGCCCTGTCCGGGAAGGTCGATTTCAAACCGCGTCCTCCGCTCGTCGGAAGAAACGGCAACCGTGCCGCCGACGCTTTCGACGATCTCCCGAACAATCGCAAGCCCCATGCCGCGCTCCTCGCCTTTTGTGGAGAAGCGCTCTTCAAAGATTTTTTCCCGCAGCTCCGGTGGAATCGGCGGGCCGTTGTTTTCCACGGCAATCCGAAAGCTGCCCTGCGTCTCGCCGATTTCCACGGACACGCACGCGGCCTTCCTGCCCTTGAGCGCGTCAAGGGCGTTGTCAATCAGATTGCCCAGCACGCGGCACATTTCCCAGCCCTCCAGCGGAAAATTCTCCAGCGCGCTGCGCACGTCCGTTTTCATTCGCACGCCCTGCTCGTCCGCGTCGCTTTCCTTGGCGGCAATCAGCGCGTTTACCGCCGGCATGGATGTTTTCAGGCTGCGCCCCACGCGCTTCAGGTCGCCGTATACGCGCTCAATGTATTCGCACGTCTCGCGGGTGTCGCCCAGCTCCACCAGCGAATAGACCACCTGCAGGTGGTTCATGAAATCGTGCCTCTGCTTGCGCATTTCCCCGTTCAGCTCTTCCAGATTCCTGTGCGATTCCTCCAGCATGTCGGCTTCCTCGCTCAAACGCCGAGCCATGTAGGCCTCGCGAACGTCCATGAACGCGCCCCAGCTGACCAGCGCGGCCAAAAGCACCAGCCCTGCGCGCAGATACGGGCTGCCGAGCGCCTCCGCGTCCAGCAGGCAGATCAGCGCGATTACCAGCGACGACAGAATCTGAACGCCGTTAAAGGCAATCGTCATCACCGTCAGCTTTTCCATGTTCACGTTCGAACGCTTTGCCTTCATCATGCGCCCCTGCTCAAGCCTCACAGAACCCAGTAGATAAACCGCAGCACGTCCATGTAGTCGTCCGCCTCAAAGCGCACCGTGCGCGCGCCGGTCTGCTCGCAGCCCGGATACCACCTCGCGCCCGCGGCCTTAAAATGCTCCTTGAAGCTGATTTCCACGGTGAAATGCTTGGGCATCGGGAACATGCAGTCCTCCCGCCTCGCGGAAAACGCCCTCTCCACGCCCTCGCGGATGCGCGAAACCGCCAGCGCCGGGTGAATGGAAACGCTGCCCGCGCCCACGCCCTCCACCACCGGAATCACCGTCGTGCCGGGACAGCGCGCCTTCATCCAGTCGCACAGCCCCTTATCGCCCGTGAGCGCGTAAACGGGAACGCCCAGATACGAGGCCGTCAGGCTGTTGAGCATCAGCTCCGGGCACAGCTCGCCGTTGATCTTCACATAGTTGTTTTCCAGACTCATGGTGTGGGAAAGCGGGTTCGTGTCCATCTCCGCCGCCGAATGATAGCCGGTAAACACCACGCCGTCAAAGCTCTCGTCCAGCCCCGCCATCATCGAATACGGGTGCCGACCCCAGCCGCGGAAAATGCGCGCGTTCAGCGGCAGCACCGACGCGTCGATGTTCCGCGCGGAATCGTGCGCGTCCTTCACCAGAATGTCGTCCGCTCCGGCGGCGTTCGCGCCCTCGCAGGCAGCCGCTACCTCGCGAGACATCTGCGCCGCGAAGCGCTCATATAAGTCCTTGCCCTTGTCCGTCTCCTGCCAGTCGACGATGCCGCAGGTGCCCTCCATGTCGGACGATACAAAAATCTTCATGCTGCTCCCCCGTCAGTCCTCCATCTGCACGAACGGCACCTGATTGGTTCCGTCCATCCACAGACGCTCAATGTTGTAGTACTGCCGCTCCTCTGGGTGGAAGATGTGCACGATTACACCCAGATAGTCCAGCACGATCCAGCGGGACTCGCGCACGCCGTCGTTGCGCCGGGGCATAAGCCCCTCCTCCGCCAGCTTGTCGGTAACCTCTTCATACAGCGCGTGCACGGCCTGCGCACTGCGCCCGGTGGCGATTACGAAATAATCGGTGATCGAGGTCAGGTGATCCACCTTGAGAATGGTGATGTTCTCGGCCTTCTTGTTGTCGAGAATTTTTGCGATTTTCAGTGCCAGATCCTGCGTCTGATTCATAGAAACCTCCGTTTTGTCAATCAGTTGTAGGGTTGCCGGGTGCAGCGTCTCGCCGCGCGCGCGCACGTATTCCACGCTCAGCCGCGCGCACATTGAAACGGCCGCGTCCAAATTTTCCATTGACAGTCTGCGTACCTCGTCGAGACCGGGAAACGGCGTGCGCCCCTCTTCAACGAAGTCGCTGACAAAGATCACCTTTTCAAGCGCGGTCATATTCGCGCGCCCGACGGTATGAAAGCGAATCGCGCCCAGAATTTCCGGGTCGGTCACGCCGTACACCGTACGCGCCAGCGCCGCGCCCGCCGCCGCGTGCATCAGCGCGCCGCAGCTTCGTTCCAGCGCGTCCGCCCGCACGCCCGCCGCGTCCGCCGCCGCGAGCATATCCTCCAGCGGCATGCACTTCGCGCAGTCGTGCAAAAGCGCCGCCACGCGCGCCTTTTCCCCATTCACGCCGAACCTTTCCGCCATGCGCTCCGCCGCGCGGACGACGCCCTCGGTGTGCCGCCAGCGGGATTCGCTCAGAGTTTGCTTCAGACGGCGCTTCATTTCTTCTTCCGTCAAGACAGCTTCACTTCCCTCTTCTATTATACACGAAACAAAGAAAAAGCGCAAACTGAATAAACAGATTTTTTCAAGGTGATACTGAGGGAAATTATGAAAATCGGGTGAATTTCATGGGCAAAACACTGGATTTGCTGTTTATCGGCTCAGCGCTGTTTCTGTGCGTGCTGCTCGTTCTGTCCTTCTCCGGCGTGGCCACGCAGCCCGCCGCGCTGATCTCGCTCGCCGCGGGACTCAGCGGCGCGGTGCTCGCCGAGCGGCTGATGGCGCGCAGGCCGCGCCTGTCCGGCCGCGTTCGCCGCCGTTCCGCCGACGTTTTTCTGAAGAAGGCCATTTATGAGGACGCCGCGCGCGCACACGAGGCCGTGTTCGCACTTCTTGAAAAGCGCTATCCGCTCGCCGAGCCCTCCTTTGAGGGCGGCTGTCTGCGCTTCACGCACATGGGCGAACCCTCCCTGCTCTGCGTTCTTCAGAAGCTGCGCGCGAGTCCGGACGACCTTCTCGCCCTCTGGCGCAAATTCGGCGCGAAGTCAGGCGTGCGCACGATGGTTATCGCCGTGCCCGGAAAGGCAGACGCGGATATTCGCGTGCAGACGCTGAAGCTGCACGCGCCGGAGACGGTGCTTCTCGACCGCGCCCAGCTCAAGCGGCTGGCACGCCGCTGCGGAAGCATCGAAGCGCCCGAACGGCGCACGCGCGCGGCGCGGCCGTTTCAGGCGCTTCGGGGTTTTCTCTCGCGCCGCCGCGCATGGCGGTACGCGCTCGAATCGACGCTTCTGATTCTGTATTACCTTTTCACCGGCGCGTGGTTCTACCTTCTGTTCGGGCTTGCGCTGCTGTTTATCGCGCTGATCTGCCTGCCCGCAAGCGAGGAGCCGGAGAAGCTGATCTGATCAGCCCAGCTCGTCCAGATGAATATGCGAATCCTCGCGCGCCTCCCGATAGATCACAAAACGGTTGCCGATCACCTGCACCGGCTCGGCGTGTACCTTCTCGCACAGCTCGTCGCACGCTTCGCGGGTCTGGCCATAGGGCGAGTTGCGCTGCACCTGCACCTTGATCAGCTCGCGCGCTTCCAGCGCGTCCCAGCATTGCTTGATGACGGTCGGCGTGATGCCTTCCTTGCCGATATGCAGAACCGGCTCCATTACCGCGCCCATCGAACGGAGCGCCGCGCGTTGTTTCGTCGTCATATTCGTATTCCTCCGATTTTAGGCGACACCGCACAAATGAGGTGGTCGGCCGGCGAATGGATTTTTCGTCAGATGCAAATGCAAATTTCGAAGGTTTACTGGAGGTAAATCGAGGAATTTGCATGCCGCAGATGGCGGAAAAGACTTCGCCCGACGCGCCGCCGAATTGGGCGGTGGTGCCTTTATTCCATAAATTCGAATTCCATGCCCTCGATGCGCACGGTATCGCCCTCGCCCGCGCCCGCCCGGCGCAGCTCGTCGATGATGCCCAGCTTTCTGAGCGACCTGTGGAAGTATTGCAGCGAATCCTCGTCGCCAAAGTTCACCGAGCGCACCAGCTCCGTCACCGCTGTGCCGGTTACCTCGTAAGCGCCGCCGCGCTGCGCAATCTGGAAGCTGCGCTCCAGCTTTTCCTCCTCAAGCTCCTCTTCCTCAAAGCGCTCCGGCTCGGGCAGCTCGCGAATGCGGGCCGCCAGCGCGCGCATCAGCGGCGTGAATCCCTGCCGCGTGGCCGCCGAAACCGGGTAAATCGGAATGTTCTCGCCCTTCAGCTTCTCGCGCAGGCGCTCAAGGTTTTCCTCCGCGCCGGGCAGATCGATCTTGTTGGCCGCGATGAACATCGGCTTGTTCTTCAGGTCGCCGTAGGCCTCCAGCTCCTTCATGATTGCGTCGTAGTCGTCCAGCGGGTCGCGATCCTCCGAACCGGAAATGTCGATCACGTGCAGCAGCATGCGCGTGCGCTCAATGTGCCGGAGGAAGTCAAAGCCCAGCCCCACGCCGTCGCTCGCGCCCTCCACAATGCCGGGAATATCCGCCATGATAAAGCTGAAGCCGTCCTGCTCCACGATGCCCAGATTGGGCTGAAGCGTCGTGAAATGATAGTTGGCGATCTTCGGCTTGGCCGACGTGACCACCGACAGAATCGTGGACTTGCCCACGTTCGGGAAGCCCACCAGACCCAGATCGGCGATGGACTTGAGCTCCAGCACCAGATTCAGGCAGCGTCCCCGTTCGCCGGGCTTGGCGTAGTTCGGCGCCTGCCGCGTGGGCGTGGCGAAATGCTGGTTGCCGTAGCCGCCGTTTCCGCCGCGAAGCAGCACGCGCGGCCTGTCCGTCTCCGTCATATCGGCAAGGATTCGCCCGGTGTCCGCGTCGCGTACCACGGTTCCGCGCGGCACCTCGATCGTGACGCTCTCTCCGCGCGTGCCGGTTCGGCGCGAGCCGGAACCGTCCGCGCCGTTGCCCGCGGCGAACGAGCGCTTGTAGCGGAAGTCCATCAGCGTGTGCAGCCGCTCGCTGGCGACCAGAATCACGTCGCCGCCCCGGCCGCCGTCGCCGCCGTCGGGCCCGCCCGCCTGCACGAACTTTTCACGGTGGAACGACACGCAGCCGTTTCCTCCGTTTCCCGCCTGCGCGCGGATGTTTACCTTATCCACAAAAAGGGGCATGTTTATCAGTCTCCTTCGGTTCTTATGGCAGCGCCGTAGTGTGCGGCAATGCCCTATATCTTCTTTTCGCAAAGGCCGTCGTTCAGCGGACAGCGCTCGCAGGCCGGCTTCCGCGCGGAGCAGCAGCGCCGCCCATGCCAGATCAGCAAATGATGTGCGTGCGCGCGCTCCCCCTCGGGAATGATCTCCCGAAGCTGCTTTTCCACCTTTTCAGGCGTGTCGGCGCAGGCAAGGCCGATGCGATTCGCCAGCCGGAACACATGCGTGTCCACGGGAATCTGATCGTCCCCGAACGCCGCCATCAGCACGACGCCCGCCGTCTTCTGCCCTACGCCCGGCAGCGCCATCAGCGCTTCCCGCGTGTTCGGCACCTGCCCGCCGTATTTCTCCGTCAGCTCATGACAGGCCGCCAGAATGTTCGCGGCCTTCATGCGATACAGCCCGCATTCCTTGATGCGCGCTTCCAGCTCCGGCCGCGTGAGCGCGCCCAGCGCCGCGGCGTTCGGGTAATCCCGAAACAGCGTCTCCGTGACCATGTTCACGCGCTTGTCCGTGCATTGCGCGGAGAGAATCGTGGCGATCAGCGTTTCAAACGGATTCGAAAAATGAAGCTCCGCCCGCGCCTCCGGGTACAGCCGGTTCAATTCCGCAAGCACCTTCACGGCGTTTTCCTTCGTCATTGGTATTCCTCCGGTAGCTCGGCATCGAAAGTCGAGAGGGCGGCTGCCCTCTCGCAGATTTCTCCGGGTGCAAACCACACCGTTTGTATTATACACTTCTTTTTGCGTTTCCGATACATATGATTTGTAAATTAATCCCTCATTGACAGCGCGCGAAGCCGCGACCCCGCCGCGGACGCGGGCGAATACGCGTACAGACCGATCAGGTTCGCCGAACCGGCGCGCGCAGCCACGCGCCGAACCGCGCGCAGATCGTCCAGCTCAAATCGTACTGAAAGTCCGCACCCCGCGGAAATTTCGCGCGGCGTCGATACGACGGTGCCTGCTATTCCCTCGCGCCGCAGCATATCGTTTAAGCGCATGACCTGCTGTCGGGAGCGGTACGCCGCAATGCCGAAGCTGTCTCCCATCTGGCCGCCTCCCTTCATACCGACCGCGGACGGCCGATGTTCCATAATACGCACGCCCGCGGCGCGGCGTGAAGCAAAGGAGGATGCGCTTTGGAAACCTATCTGGACAACGCTGCCACCAGTCATCCCAAGCCGCCCGCGGTGCTCGATGCCGTGCGGCGGGCACTGACGGAGGACAACGCCAACCCGGGACGCTCCGGCCATCCCCGCGCGCTGCGCGCCGCCGAAGCCGTGCTGAACGCCCGCGAAACGCTGGCCGGACTGCTCGGCGCGCGGGATCCGTTTTCGATCCTGTTCACCTTCAACTGTACGGACGCGCTGAATCTGGCGATCAAGGGCACCCTGCGTCCCGGCGACCACGTAATCGCCAGCGCGCTGGAACACAATTCCGTGCTTCGGGTGATCGAAACGCTGGAGGCCGCAGGAAATGTAGAAACCACCATCCTGTCCCCGCAGCCGGACGGCTTTCTCGACCCGGCGCGCTGCGCCGCCGCGATTCGCCCGAACACGCGCCTTCTGATTCTCACGCACGCATCCAACGTCACCGGCGCGATTCAGCCGGTGCGCGAGGTCGCGCGCGTCGCCCGCGCCAACGGCGTTCTTTCGCTGATCGACGGCGCGCAGGCGCTCGGCGAGCTGCCCGTGAACGTTGAAGCCCTTGGCTGCGACCTGTACGCGTTCCCCGGCCATAAGGCGCTGCTGGGCCCGCAGGGCACCGGCGGGCTGTACCTCGCGCCGGGTCTGCGGCTGGAAACGCTGCGCGAGGGCGGCACAGGCAGCTCCTCCGAGCTTCTCGTGCAGCCGGAGGAGCTGCCGGAGCGATACGAGGCCGGCACATTAAACCTGCCCGGAATCGAGGGGCTTCGCGCGGGCGTGCAATACGTCCGCGAAAACGCCGCCACGATTGCCGAGCGCGTGAAGCTTCTGTCGCAGGCGCTGTATCAGTCTCTGCGCGCAATCCCCGGCGTTACCCTCTATTCCCCAAGCGACGCGCGCCGCCGCACCGGCATCGTGAGCTTCAACATCGGCGACCTGTCCTCCGCCCGCGTCGCGCAGACGCTTGGCGACCGCGAAATCTGCGTGCGCAGCGGCCTGCACTGCGCACCGGAGGCACACCGCTTCCTCGGCACCCTCTCCCGCGGCTGCGTCCGCGCCAGCATCGGCGCGTTTAACACCGCCGAGGACGTCGAAGCTCTCATTCGCGCCGTGGCGGAAATCGCCCGAAATGCGTGACGCTTTCAATAGGGTAGATGGATGGCGTAATCCTTGCCCCTTCCGTTGCACCGTACGTACCGGTCAGGTATACGGCACTGCATCGCAGTATGGTTTCAAGTATTCTTCAGGTAATAAGCGAGAGGATCGACCAATCCATGCCGGTTCTCTTTCTTATTGGCCATTGCGAGAACTTTCGGGCTCAACAGATAGTTGATCACTTCCATGCCGCATCTGCGGTATAGACCCAATCTGGAATTGGCTACTTGGCAGATGTCCTCTTCCGTCATTTTGCAGGCAAAGACAACGTTCAGCTTCATCAGGTTCTTGTAAACCGTCTTCGGATTCTTCCATTGCTTGAGTATCACTACTCGCACTTTGTGTCGCAGCCATGGGCTCGGAATTTTGACAGCTCCGTCCGAGGAGAAGGACAAAAAAGTCCCGGGTACTTCGGAGCACCTTCTAAGCGGACGTGCCTTTCATTTTTTATTTGTTCAGAAGTTCCTTCAGCCTTTCATGGATTCGCCCGTTCGTCGCAAGCACATTTCCGGTTTCGAGCGGGTTTTCCGCGTCGTTCCACGCGGTCAGAAGGCCGCCCGCCTCGCGCAGGATAACCGCGCCCGCGGCAAGGTCGTACAGGAACAATCCCATTTCGAAGAAGCCCTCGCAGCGGCCGTCGGCCACGGCGCACAGGTCGTAGGCCGCGGAGCCGGAGCGGCGCAGGTCGCTGAATCTCCGGCAGATTTCGGGCAGAAGCCGCAGCACGCGCGCGTTGTTCTCCTTGGAGCGATGGCAGAACGACATGTGAAGGTAGGCGTTCCGCGTGACGCTTTCCTCTGACACGTGAATCGGTCTGCCGTTCATCGTCGCGCCCTCGCCCTTTACGCCCAGAAACAGTTCGTTTGTCGGCGGGCAGAACACACAGCCCACGACCAGCTCGCCGTTCTGTTCATAGGCAATGGAGATCGTGTACAGCTTCTCGCCCTTATAGAAGTTGGAGGTGCCGTCGATCGGGTCTACGATCCAGCGGCTCGCCGCCCGCTCGCTGCCGCCCTCCTCCTCGCCATAAAAGCCGTCCTCGGGGCAGGCGGTAAGCAGGATACCGCGAATCAGCTTCTCGCTCTTCAGGTCATATTCCGTCACAAAATCGTTTTCCGCCTTATGGCGCGCCGGCGTGTGCGGATGCGCCATAAGCATTTCGCCTGCGGCGCGCGCCGCCTTCTCGGCCAGTGCCGCCCGTTCGCGCAAAGTCATTGGGCTTCACCTCTCCCCTACGCCATCGTTTCCAGCATCCGCAAAGTGACCTCGCAGTCGGTCGGCCGGCCGTCGCGGTATTGCTCAAACGCATCGATCATATACCGCCCCATGCGCCGCACCTCAAGGCCAAGCGCCCCGGCGATATGCGGCGTAACGAAGCAGTTGGGCAGCTTTATAAGCGGATTTTCGTCCGTGTGCCTCTCGTCGGTCAGCACATCCAACAGCGCCGTGCGCGTTTCATCCTGCGCAAGCATGTCATAGAGATCCCTTTCGTCCAGCTGCGCGCCGCGGCCGGTGTTGATGAAGGTAGAATACGGCTTCATCGAAAGCAGATGCGCGCGCTTAATGATGCCCGCCGTCGTCGGCAGGTTGGCGAGATGGTTGGAAACCACGTCGCAGCTTTCGAATATTTCCTCCATCGTGGTTCTGCGGACGTGCAGCGCCTCGGCGCGCGCGTCAGGCAGGAACGGGTCGAACACGAGCACCTCCGCATCGGCCTGCTTCAGCTGCTCGGCCACAAGGCTGCCAATCGCGCCGCAGCCCAGCAGCCCCACCTTCACGTCATACGCGCCCGGATAATTCCGTCCCAGCTCCGCTGCTGCCGCGCGCGATTCGCTCATTCGCCGCTGCACGGGAAAATACCCCTTCAGCGCCAGCAGAATCTGCGCGTAGGTATACTGCGCCACTGCCAGCCCGTTCGCGCGCCACGCGCTGAACAGCCGCACGCCGCGGTTCAAAAACGGACGCGCGAACAGCTGCACCGATCCCGCGCCGTAGAACAGCGCCTTCACGCGCGGCAGGTATTCCGCGATCTCGTCCTCCGTATATTCCGGCATGCCCCACGTGGAAAACAGAATTTCGGCGTTCCTTAGCCGCGCGTCGTGCGGATCGGTGCAAACCGGGATTTCTCCCTCAAAAAGCGCTTCGAGCGCCGCAATATTTTTTTCGGAATACACCCGGCGCAGAGTTGTTTCGCCGGTTCCAAACAATGCCGCCTTCATCGTGGCTTTTCCTCTTTTCTATTTTTTGAGCGCGCGCCGCGCGAGCAGCGCCGCACCCGTCGCGCCCGCGAGGTCGCCCAGCGCGGGCGGAACGATGTAATCCTCCATGCCGCTTAGAATCCGCTCGCTTTGAATGTAGCCGCCCAGCAGCGTCCGTGTGCGCTCCCGCACGCGCGCGAACAGGGAGGTGCGGTGCATCACGCCGCCGCCCAGAATGATTTTCTCGGGCGACAGGCAGAACACGGCGTTGGCGCACATCTGCGCCAGATATTCGGCCTCAATGCGCCAACCGTCGTGATTCTCCGGCAGCGTTTTCGCGCTCTCGCCCCAGCGCTTTTCCATCGCCGGGCCGCTGGCCAGTCCCTCAAGGCAGCCCTTATGATACGGGCAAACGCCGTCCGGCATGGGATCGGCGGGATCCGGCCTTAGAAGCATATGCCCAAACTCCGGGTGAAGCAGCCCGTGCACCAGCTGCCCCTCGCAAACAACGCCGCCGCCAATGCCCGTGCCCACGGTGACGTACAGGCAGCTGCGCAGCCCCTTCGCCGCACCCAGCTCAAGCTCCGCCAGCGCCGCAGCGTTCACGTCGGTATCGATTTCGCCGGGCACGTTCAGCGCGTCCGTCATTGCCTTCAGAATCGGCACATTCCGCCACGCGAGCTTCGGCGTAGTCGTAATCGAGCCGTAATTCGACGCCTCCGGGTTTAATTCCAGCGGGCCAAAGCTGCCGATTCCCAGCGCCGAAATGCCCTTATCGCGGAAAAAATCAATCATCGCGGGAAGGGTGCGCCCCGGCTCCTCCGTGGGCAGAACCGCCTTTTCCAGCGGCTTCAAATCCTCTCCGCACACCGTGAGCACCATCTTTGTGCCGCCGGCCTCCACAGCTCCATAGCGAATCATGCGTATTCCTCCTATCCGAGATCCGCCGTGAGGCGGTGAATTGGAATCTGTCAAACCTGTGTCTCTATGATACCACATCCCGCGCCTGCCCGCAATCGTTTTTCGCCCGGTTCTGATACATCGCCGCGAAAACGCCGCCGCGGGACAGAAGCGCGTCGAACGTGCCCTCCTCGGCCACGCGGCCGTTTTCCAGCACGATCACGCGGTCGAACCGGCGCATGTAGTCGCCGAAGATGTCGTGCGTGACCACCAGCTCGGTGCAGGGCAGCTTCAAAAGGCTCTCCATCACGCGCGCCGTCGTCGCCGCGTCCAGACTGCTGGTCGCCTCGTCCACCAGCAGAAGCCCGCAGCCGCGCACCATGGCGCGCGCCACGGCGAGCCGCTGCGCCTGCCCGCCCGAAAGCCCGCGCCCGTCGCCGGTCAGGCGCGTCTGAAGCCCGTCCGGCAGCGCGTCGATCAGGTCGCCAAGCCCCGCCGCGCGCAGTGCCGTTTCCACCTCCGCCTCGCTGTACGCGCCGTACAGGCACACGTTCTGGTACAGCGTGTCCGGAAAGACGAACGGCGTCTGCGGAATCATGGCCGTCTGCCGGTAGAAATCCTCCCGTTTGAAATCCGAAACCGGCGTTCCGTTGATGAGCACGCGGCCCTCATAGCCGTCGTAATCGCGGAACAGCAGCCGGATGGCGGTGGACTTCCCGCCGCCGCTCGCGCCGACGAGCGCAAGCTTTTCGCCCCTGCGCGCGGAAAAGCTCATGTCCGAAAGCACCGGCGCGTCCGCGCCCGGATAGCGGAAGCGCACACGCTCAAAGGATAGCGTCTGAATTTCGGAAAGCGTCTCGCTTCCGTCCGGCGGCTCCGGACGGTTCATTTCGTCCTCCACTCGCTCGCGCACCGCCGCCACGGATTTCAGCCCCGCGTATGCGCTGGAGCACAGGCGCATCGGCGACAGGATGAACGTCGAAAGGGTGTTCGCCGTGACCAGCTGGCCGATTGAAATCTTCTCATCAAACACCAGCAGCACGCCCACGGCCAGTATCACGACGGACGGCGCCCACGACAAAAGCGAAACCAGCACCTGCGAAAGGCTCAATTCACGCCGAACGGAAAGCTCCGCCGCCGCGTTATCATGCGCCGCGTCCCGCTGCGCCCGGCGGAAATAGCCGCCCGCGCCGAACGCCGCCAGCGTCTCAAACCCGCGCAGCAGCTCGCCGACAAGGCCGGTATACCGCGCCAGATTCTCGCTGTACGCCGCGCGCGTGCGCTTCATGCGCTTTGCCATATAGCCGGGAATGAGCAGCGGCAGAAGCCCCAGAAGGAGGGACGCGACCATCAGAAGCGGATTGATTTTCGCCAGCATGCACACGCTTGCCAGCCCCATGAAGCCCCAGAAGACGAGGTTGAACAGGTTCATGTAGTAATCGTCGTAGATCTGCCGCATGTCGCCGGTGAACAGCGACAGCGCCTCGCCCTGCGCGGCTGCCAGATGCCTGCTGAGCGGCTTTCGAAGCTGCCCCTCCGCGAGCGCGCCGCGCGCACGCTCAACGCCCCGGCACGCCATGCGCGTGAAGGTATCCCGGCTGAAATATTCCAGAATGTGGCTGGCAAGAATCACGCCGATGCCCATAAGAAGGCTCAGAACCGCCGCCCGGCGATTTCCCGCGTCGATCAGCCATTGCATGATATAGCTCTTATATGGCGCGACGACGGCCAGCGCCAGCGTGGAAGCCAGAAAGGCGGCCGCCAGCCCCTTTTTCTCCGTCAGAAAGCCCCTGAGCGTCGTTCGTTTCCTCATAGCGTTTCCCTCCGTTTTCCCTTCTATATGAATTATAAATCGCGGAGCCATGCCGCACAACGCGCGTTTCGTTACCGTTTTCGCCACATTTCCTTCAAATCTGAAAAAATCACGAAAACCGGCCGATTTCCGTTGACAATCACCCGGCCGGGCGCGTATAATACGGCATTGTTAGCCAACTAACAATTTAGAAAGGAGGGAGCCTCATGCACTATGGGATTGCCTTTCGGCTGAAGATGCTGGATAACCGCATTCGCCGCGCCATGGACGCGCGCATGAACAGGCGTGAAAGCGGGCTTACCCCGCAGCAGACGCTGGTCATACGCTATCTGAGCGACCATACCGACCGCGACGTGTTTCAGCGCGATTTCGAGACGGAATTTCGCATTTCCCGTGCGACCATTTCAAACACGCTTTCTCTCATGGAAAAGCGCGGGCTGATTCGCCGGGAAAGCGTAGAGCACGATGCGCGGCTTAAAAAGCTGACGCTTACGGAGCAGGGATGCGCCATTCACGCGCGCGCCGTCGCTGCCATCAACGAAATCAACGACTGTCTGGAGGGCGCGCTCACGGCAAAGGAAAAAGAGGCGCTTCTGCGCTCCCTTGATAAAATGGAAAATGCACTCAATCAGAGAACGGAGGATGGAGTATGATTCGAAAGCTCGCACGCAGCATCCGCCAGTATAAGCGCGATGCAATCCTCACGCCGCTGTCCATGACGCTGGAGGTCATTATGGAGGTTCTTCTGCCGATCATCATGGCCGACCTCATCGACAACGGCATTACCGACCCCGGAAACAGCGCCGTCATCTGGCGCGACGGCCTGCTGCTCGCGGGCGTGTCGATTCTGTCGCTGCTCAGCGGCCTGCTGGGCGGCGTGTTCGGCGCGCGCGCGTCGTCCGGCTTCGCCCGCAACCTGCGGCACGACATGTACTATCGCCTGCAGGATTATTCCTTTTCAAACATCGACAAATTTTCCACCTCGTCGCTGATCACGCGCCTGACCACCGACGTGTCCAACGTGCAGAACGCCTTTCAGATGCTGATCCGCATGGCGGCGCGCAGTCCGCTGATGCTGATCTTTTCGGCGATTATGGCCTTCCGCGTGAACGCGCGGCTCGCGCTGATCTTCCTGTGCGTCGTGCCGTTTCTGGCCGTGGGTCTGACCTACGTCGCCACGCACGCGCACCCGGTGTTCCGCAAGGTGTTCAAAACTTACGACTCCCTGAACAACGTGGTTCAGGAAAACGTGCGCGGCATGCGCGTGGTGAAGTCGTTCGTGCGCGAGGACTACGAGGATAAGAAGTTTGAAGACATTTCCGGACAGGTCTGCACGCTGTTCACGAAGGCCGAGCGCATCATCGCGCTCAACAGCCCGCTTATGCAGTTTGCCATGTACGCCTGCACGCTGCTGATTTCGTGGTTCGGCGCGAAGTTCATCCTGTCCTCCGTGGGACAGCCGAACGCCATGACCACGGGTCAGTTAAACAGCCTGCTTACCTATTCCATGCAGATTCTCGGCAGCCTGATGATGCTCTCCTTTATGTTCGTCATGCTGACGATCTCCCGCGCCTCCGGCGAGCGCATCTGCGAGGTGCTGGACGAGCAGAGCGACCTGCACAGCCCCGAAAACGCGCGCAAGGAAATTCCCGACGGCAGCGTCGATTTCGACGGCGTGAGCTTCTCCTATGCCGGGAACAAAAAACGGCTCTGCCTTGAGGATGTGAACCTGCACATCCGTTCCGGCGAAACCATCGGTATCGTGGGCGGCACGGGCTCGAGCAAATCCACGCTGGTGCAGCTGATTCCGCGCCTGTACGACGCCACCGAGGGTGTTGTGAAGGTCGGCGGGCACAACGTGAAGGAGTACGATCTGGAAGCGCTGCGCAACAGCGTCGCCATGGTGCTTCAGAAAAACGTGCTGTTCTCCGGCACCATCCGCGAAAACCTGCGCTGGGGCAATCCCGACGCGACCGACGAGGAGCTCGCCGCGGCCTGCAAGCTGGCGCAGGCCCATGAGTTCATCGAGAGCTTCCCGGAGGGCTACGACACCTTCATCGAGCAGGGCGGTTCAAACGTATCCGGCGGCCAGAAGCAGCGCCTGTGCCTCGCCCGCGCCATTTTGAAAAAGCCGAAAATCCTCATTCTGGACGACTCGACCAGCGCCGTGGACACGCGCACCGACGCGCTCATCCGCGAGGGCATGAAGAAAATCATCCCGGGCACGACCACCTTCATCATTGCCCAGCGCATTTCCTCCGTAATGGAGGCCGACAAAATCATCGTGCTGGACGGCGGCCGCGTGAACGGCTTCGGCACGCATGACGAGCTTATGCAGACCAACGAAATCTACCGCGAGGTCTACACCTCGCAGACGAAGGGAGGCGGCGATTATGATGAATAAGGCCGAAAGCGTAAAGGCACGGTATGGCCGCAATGCCATGAAGAAGGCGCCCAATCGCCGCGGGCCCGGCGGCCCGCGCGGCGGCTTCCGCACGCCCGGTCAGGGCATCGACAGGAGCACGCTGAAAAAGCTGATCGCCGTCGTGTTCAAGCCGAACATCTTCAAGCTTTTCATCGTCACGCTGTGCATTCTCTTGTCGGCGCTGGCGTCCGTCGAATCCTCGCTGTTTGTGCAGTCGCTGGTGGACGATTACATCACCCCCATGATCGCAAGCGGCTCGCGCGACTTCAGCGGGCTGGCGCTTCTGATCGCGAAGGTCGGCGCGCTGTTCGCTGTCGGCATCCTCGGGTCGTATCTGTACAATTACATCATGGCGGACGTGGCGCAGACGACGCTCAAGCGCATCCGCGACGACATGTTCCGCAGCATGCAGCACCTGCCCGTGAAGTACTTTGATACCCACCCGCACGGCGACATCATGAGCCACTTCACCAACGACGCCGACACGCTCCGGCAGATGATTTCGCAGTCCATCCCCTCGCTCATCTCCTCGGTCATCAGCATCATCGTCGTGTTTGTCGCCATGCTGCGCACCAGCTTCTGGCTCACGCTGTGCACGGTGCTTTCGCTGGCCATCATGATGATCGTAACCAGCAAGGTCGGCGGGCTGGCCGGGCGCTTCTTCCTGTCCCAGCAGCAGTCGCTGGGCACGCTGAACGGCTTTATTGAAGAGATGATCAACGGCCAGAAGGTCGTGAAGGTCTTCTGCCACGAGGAGGAAACGAAGGAAGAGTTCGACATCCTGAACGACGACCTGTGCGAAAACTCGACCAACGCCAACCAGTTTTCCAACATCCTCGGCCCGATCAACAACAACCTTGGCAACCTGCAATACGCGTTCCTTGCCATCGCAGGCGGCCTGCTCGCAATCAGCGGCAAAACGGCGCTTTCGCTGGGCGCGATCATCTCGTTTTTGCAGCTCTCCCGGCAGTTCACCAACCCGGTCAACCAGATTTCGCAGCAGTTCAACTCGGTCATCATGGCTATGGCCGGCGCGCAGCGCGTGTTTAAGCTGACCGAGGAAACGCCCGAGGTGGACGACGGCTACGTAACGCTGGTCAACGCCCGCGAGGAAAACGGCGAAATCGTCGAATGCGCCGAGCGCACCGGCATGTGGGCGTGGAAGCATCCCCACTCCGACGGCACCACCACCTACACCCGCCTCGCCGGGCACGTGACGATGGAGCACGTGGATTTCGCCTACGAGCCTGAGAAGCCGGTGCTGCACGACATCACCCTGTACGCCGAGCCCGGCCAGAAGGTGGCCTTCGTCGGCGCGACCGGCGCGGGCAAGACGACGATCACCAACCTTCTGAACCGCTTCTACGACATTGCCGACGGCAAGGTGCGCTACGACGGCATCAACATCAACAAGATCAAGAAGGCCGACCTGCGCCATTCGCTGGGCATCGTGCTTCAGGACACCAACCTGTTCACCGGCACCGTTATGGAGAACATCCGCTACGGCAAGCTGGATGCGACCGACGAGGAGGTCTACGAGGCCGCGCGTCTCGCCAACGCGGACGACTTCATCCGCCGCCTGCCGGACGGCTACGACACGCTTCTCACATCCAACGGCGCGTCGCTTTCGCAGGGACAGCGCCAGCTGATCGCCATTGCGCGCGCGGCCGTCGCCGACCCGCCGGTCATGATTCTGGACGAGGCCACGTCCTCCATCGATACCCGCACGGAGGCGCTGGTGCAGAAGGGCATGGATTCGCTGATGAAGGGGCGCACGGTGTTCGTTATCGCGCACCGGCTTTCCACCGTCATGAACAGCGACGTGATCATGGTTCTCGACCATGGCCGCATCATCGAGCGCGGCAACCACGACAAGCTGATCGCCGAAAAGGGCACCTATTACCGGCTGTATACCGGCGCGTTCGAAATGGAATAACCCCCACCCGGCGGCGAAGGGCTTCGGCTCTCCGCCGCCTTTCTCGCGTTTTTACAATTTTTCCCCGCTTAAAGCTATCGTCATTTTCCTCGCGGCGTGGTACAATGTTGAAAAGAGATTTACGTGTATGTGGAGGCTGTCTATGATCTGGAAACGCGATATGTACATCAGCTATCTGGCGGATCACGAGGATGTGGGGCGCACGATGTTCTGCGAGCTGTTCGGGCCGCTGAAGCAGCTGGAGGACGAATGGCGCGCGCAGGGTGCGTCCGAGGACGAAATCAGCCTGAAGGCCTTCGGCTTCGACAGTCTGGACTACGCGTGGGCGCCCGTGAACAACGGCATTATCCCCCTGCCGGAGCGCGAAATCGAGCGCACGAGCAAATACAAAATCCTCATGGATTCCTATGGCCGCAAAAGCAAGCTCTGCTTTGCAAGCGCCACCATTCCGCTGCCGATGGGCTACCCCGTGGAAACGCCGGAGGACTGGGAAAGGATCAAGCCGCGCTACACCTTCTCCCCCGACCGCGTAGACCGCGAGAAGCTGGCCGAGCTGCGCCGCCGCCGCGACGAGGGCGCGCACATCCTGATGGACATCCCTGGCGGCTTTGACGAGCCGCGTCAGCTGATGGGCGAGGAAAACCTGTGCGTGGCACTGTACGAGGAACCCGAAATGATCGAGGACATGCTGAACACCCTCGCGGACACCGCGCTCAAAAACCTCGAAATCGTTTCCTCCGTCTGCCCCGTCGACCAGCTGAACATCCACGAGGATATGGCTGGAAAGACCGGTCCGCTGCTGGGGCCGAACATGGTGCGCGAGTTTCTCGCGCCGTATTACCGCCGCCTGATCGACGCCGCCCGCGCGCAGGGCGCGCGCATTTTCTCGCAGGACAGCGACGGCTATATGGTTCCCGACATCGACGCCTTCCTCGAAAGCGGCCTCAACTGCATGTATCCCAACGAGCCGCAGGCGGGCATGGACATCGTCGCCATCCGCAAGGCATACGGAAAGCGGCTCTCCCTGAAGGGCGGCATCGACAAATTCGCCCTGCGCAGGGATCCCGCCGCCATTCGCGAGGAGCTTGAGCGCAAGCTCGTTCCCTCCATCACAAGGAGCGGCTGCGTGCTGGGGCTGGATCACCGCATTCCCAACGGCGTTTCCATCGAAAACTACCGTTACTATGTGAACACCGCCCGCGAGATGCTGGGGCTCGAGCCTGCCCACCCGGAAAAGCACGTGCGAATGGCCTTCTGATTTTTTCAGGCGAATGCGCAATTCAGCGCATTCGCCGCGTTTTTTATGCAACCTTTGCACCGCGCCGTCCGTCTATGAATTGATAAATCTTGGAAAGGAAGATGTACCGCATGAAAAAACTGTTGATCCTCACTCTTTGTCTGGGTCTGCTGCTGACCGCTCTTCCCGCACTGGCGCAGAGCACCGGTAATCTCAATAACGGCGCCTTCGTGGATTCGGACGGAAACGATCTGTTCCTCGCCATGCAGGACGGCGTCGTGCGCCTTCAGGCCGACGGCACGAGCGCGCGAATCTCGACCGACCGCGCGTCCATGCTTCAGCTTGTCGGCGGCCGTCTGTATTACCTTGCCGAAACGTGGGGCGCGGACGAATACGGCGACATTCGCAAGCTCGGCGAAACGCCCGTCAGCTGCCTGCCTGACGGCAGCGACCGCCGCGTGCTGGGCGAGGAGCGCAAGATCGGCGAGGTGTACGATTTCGGTGACGACGACAGCACGCGCAACATCGACATGCTGATCGGCTACCGCTGCTTCACCGTCACGCCGGACGCCATTTACTTCCTCGGCAACACCAGCGAAAGCGGCTCCTACACCTGCTGCGGCACGTTTGAAGACGAAAATGGACAGGAGGAAGTGATGGAGATCGCCGGACGCTACCAGAACGGCATCGCGCTGTTCCGCATGGACGCGGACGGCCAGAACCTCCGCGCGCTGACCGGCGTTCTGGGCAACGACTGCGCGCAGCTCGCGCTGGATGATGGCCGCCTGTATCTGGCGACCGGCTATCAGGACACCGTATACGCGTATGATTACGTGAACTACGCCATTCTGGATACCGACGGCCGCGTGCTTTCCGCCTTTGACCGCGACGAGCCGGAACGCGAGAACCTCTACAGCGACGTGGGCAGGTTCTACCACATTCCCAACGCGGTTCTGCCCTTCGGCGACAGCATGCTGGTGTCCCTTGCCGACAGCGAGGGCGACTTTATTGCCACCCGCCTCACCCGCGTGGACGCGGACGGCACGGAAACGCAGCTGGCGCTGGAGCAATACTACACGCCGTCCATCCTGACGGATACCACGCTGTATTACATCGGCAGCCGCAACGAAACCAGCTTCTATGACGACAGCCCCGAATACCTCGCGTCTCTTGGGGTCTACCGCAAGGATCTGAACGAGGACGGGCTGGGCGTGCGTCTCGTGGCGCTGCCCAACACCTCCTTCCTGTACGACTTCTCCATGTGCGTGCTGGGCGACTACGTGTACTACCGCGGCTCGACCGGTGACGTTTACCGCACGCCCACAGCCGGCGGCGAAAGCTTCGTCTACACGGAAAACGGCTTTGTGAACGCCGCCTCCGTTGGAAAGACCATCGGCTGATCGCCTTAATAAAACGCGGCGGGAATCCCCTCGGCTCAATGCCGCTCGGAATTTCCCGCCGCTTCTTTATGATCGATTCCCGTGCCCCCGACAGCAGGAAGCACAATACACACAATCGTCTTCTTATATTTCCGCTTCCCTATTTCTCCTTGTGCTGCCGACACCGGGACGCGCAGTGCGCGCAATCGCCCGAGCAGCCGCCGCAGCAGCCACCGCGTTTGGCCTTTCCGCGCCACGCGCGAAACGCAAGGTACGCCAGCACAGCTATGACGGCAAGCAGGATGTAATCGCGCAGGCGCATCAGAACAGCCTCGCAATCGTATACACGACGAACGCCGCGACCCACGCCACGGAGCATTGCATCAGCACGACCCCGGCCGTCTTCACCGTGGAATTCAGTTCCCTGCGAATTGTGGCCACCGCCGCGACGCAGGGCGTGTAAAGCAGTGTGAACACGAGGAAGCTCACAGCCGTCCTTGTAGTGAACAGCGATGAAACCGAAGCGCTGCCCAGCAGCACCTCCAGCGTGCTCACCACGGATTCCTTGGCGACAAAGCCGGAAATCAGCGACGTGGCGCACCGCCAGTCGGCAAAGCCCAGCGGCACAAAGATCGGCTCGATCCAGCGGCCAATCAGCGCCAGCAGGCTTCCCGCGCTGTCGGAAACAACGTTCAGGCGCGTGTCAAAGCTCTGAAGGAACCAGATAATAATCGTCGCCAGAAAGATGACCGTAAACGCGCGCTGCAAAAAGTCCCTCGCCTTCTCCCACAGAAGCAGCACCACGCTCTTGAAGCCGGGCAGGCGGTAATTGGGAAGCTCCATCACGAACGGCACGGGCTTTCCGCGAAACACCGTTTTATTCATAATCAGCGCCGCCAGTATGCCCACCAGAATGCCCAGAAGATACAGCGAAATCATCACCAGCGCCCGATAATTCGGGAAGAACGCCGCAGTGAAGAACGCGTAGATTGAAATCTTCGCCGAGCAGCTCATATACGGCGTGAGCAGAATCGTCATTTTTCGGTCGCGGTCGGAGGAGACGGTGCGCGTCGCCATGATCGCGGGCACCGAGCAGCCAAACCCGATCAGCATGGGCACGATGCTGCGCCCGGAAAGGCCAATCCTTCGCAGCGGCTTGTCCATCACAAAGGCCACGCGCGCCATATAGCCCGTGTCCTCCAAAATGGACAGGAAGAAAAACAGCGTCACGATAATCGGCAGGAACACCAGCACGCTGCCCACTCCTGCGAAAATACCGTCTATGATCAGGCTCTGAACCACGGGATTGATGCCGTAGACCGTAAGCCCCGAGTCCACCAGCCGCGTCAGCGCGTCGATTCCCACCTCCAGCAGGTCGGACAGCCGCTGACCGATCACGTCAAACGTCAGATAAAACGTGAGCAGCATCACCAGCAGAAACGCCGGAATCGCCGTATACCGCCCGGTCAGAATCCGGTCGATCTTCACCGAACGGCTGTGCTCCCGGCTCTCCCGGCACTTCACAACCGCGCGCTCCACCACGCCCTCGATGAAGCGATAGCGCATGTCCGCCAGCGCCGCGTTGCGGTCGAGCCCCGTCTCCGTCTCCATCTGAACGATGCAATGCTCCAAAAGCTCCCGCTCGTTCTGGTCAAGCCCCAGCGTCTCCGTCAGGTTGTCCCCGCCCTCAATCAGCTTCGCCGCGCAGAAGCGCGCCGGGACGCCGATTCGCTCGGCGTGGTCGGAAATCAAATGCACCACGGCGTGAATGCAGCGGTGCACCGCCGATTCCTCGTCGCAGAAGTCCGTCACCTTGGGAAGCACCTTGCCGCGCGCCGCCGCGAGCGCCTGACGCACCAGCTCGGAAACACCCTCGCTCTTTGCCGCCACAATTGGAACCACCGGTATGCCCAGCGACTCGCTCATCCTCTGAACGTCGATGGAGCCGCCGTTGGCGCGCACCTCGTCCATCATGTTCAGCGCCAGCACCATCGGAACGCGCAGCTCCAGAAGCTGAAGCGTCAGGTACAGATTGCGCTCGATATTCGTCGCGTCCACAATGTTGATGATGCCGTCCGGCTTCTGATTGAGGATAAAATCGCGGGATACGATTTCCTCCTGCGTGTAGGGTCTGAGTGAATAAATGCCCGGCAGGTCGACAACCGAGCAGCCCTTTTCCCCGCGAATCTCGCCCATCTTCTGATCAACCGTCACGCCCGGAAAATTGCCCACATGCTGATTGGAGCCTGTAAGCGCGTTGAACAGCGTCGTTTTTCCGCAATTCTGGTTGCCGACAAGCGCAAAAATCATTTCCCGTCGACCTCCACTTCGATCTTCTCCGCTTCCTCAACGCGCAGCGTAAGCTCGTAGCCGCGAACGCGAATCTCAATCGGATCGCCCATCGGCGCAACCTTCTGAAGCGTCACATTCGTGTGTGGAATCAACCCCATGTCCAGCAGTCGGCACCTGAGCGCCCCGTCCCCGTGCACCGCGGTAATCGTTCCGGACGCGCCCGTCTTTAGTTCATTGAGCGTCATGGATTTTCACTCCTCAGCAGCATAGTTAGCTTCAGCTAACTCAGGAAGTAAAATACCACGAACGTCCGCCCTTGTCAATATGGAACCGATACTTTTACGGATCATCATACGCGATTGCGATCGATCTCCGGTCGACTGCGCAGGACTTCAATTTCTTCATTCCGTTCAATTCCCAGTCGCCCAACGAAACCGTTCAGAACGATCTGGATATGGCGGGCGACGTCATGGCTCGAGAGGGCTTCCTTCAATAATTGTAATGCCGGGTCGGGAACCGCTTCCCGCCCGGCATTTCTGTCTCATTCTGTAATTCCGCGCCAGCTCGAAAGATATGATCTACCGCGTCCAGAGCGATTCACGCCGCCGTCAGCGCGTTCACGCCAATATGCGCGTTCACCGGATGCGCGGACTTTCCGCGATAGCGAACGAGCTTCGGCACGACGCACAGCCCGCCCGCGCCGCCGGCGGAAGCCTTGTCTCCCTGCGTGGTATGCTGCATCAGCGCGGCGCTTACGCCGTCGAACAGCCCGAGCCGGATGAACTCCTGCTTTTCATTGAAGGTTTTTATTTTTCCCTCCCGAATCAGCGCTTCGCGGCCGCTTATGTTGACGCCCTCCTCGGCGGGAACCGCCATGAGCCGCACCGTTCCGTCCAGCTCCCGCATTACGTCGCTGTTCACAAGCCCGATTGCCGCGCCGTACAGCGCGCCCAGCTGCACGTTGTGGCCGCAGGCGTGCGCCGCGCCGGTGGTCTTGTCGGCATAGGGATAGTCGGGCAGGAGAATCGCGTCCAGCTTACCCATGAGCGCAATCGTGGCTTCGTCGCTTCTGCCGCGCACATCCGCCGTCAGGCCGGTAATCGCCTGCCCCGTCCGGCAGGAAAGCCCCAGCGGCGCAAACGCCGCCCGCACCTTTTCCGCCGTTCGATATTCCGAAAACGCCGTTTCCGGCTCGACCAAAATTCGATGACCCAGATCGATGAACGCATCCCGGTTCCGCTCTATGGTTTCGCAGATTCGCTTTTTTATCTGTGCAAGCGTTTCCATTTTCATTCCCCCTGCCTGTATGCCGTCGGACTTTTTCCAAATTGTCTGAGAAACAGGCGGTTAAAATAGGTCACCGTGGGAAAGCCGCAATCCAGCGCGATTTCCAGCACGTTTTTCTCCGGCTCCCTGCGCAGCCGCTCCGCCGCCCGCGTCAGGCGCAGGGTGTTCAGATATTCGTGAAAGGTGCAGCCCATCTGCTGGCGAAACAGCCGTCCCGCGTACTGCGGATTGATGTGATACAGCCGCGCCGCGTCCTCCAGACGAATCGTCTGCTGCCACGACGACTCCGCGTACTGCCGAATCGCTTCCACCGCCCAGTGCGCGCTCGCGGCGGGCGCAGGTCGGCTTTGCCGGTACAGCGCGCGGATGTATCCCGCCACCAGCCTCGCAATGGAGAGATACGTTTCCAGCTTCTCCACCGGCTCCAGCTTCTCCGCCTCCCTGCGCAGGCGCTCAACGGAAACGCCGGTAAAGCGGCAGGCGCTCTCGCGCAGTCTCGCTTCCCGCGCGCGATCGATCGACAGGTTGCCCAGATACACGATGCACGCCACGCGCCCGTTGATTTCCACCGGCTGCGCCACCTTGAACACGCCATAGCAGCAGGGGCCGCAGAACAGCGCCCGTTCCCGCTGCGCCCGATCGTTGGCCAGCGTCTTGCAGCGCAGGCAGACCCTGTAGCCGCGCGGCGTTCCCTTGGCCGCGTCGCAATAGGTCGTGTCGTGCGTGCGAAACCGATACGGCAGCGCCAGCATGGGACTGCTCAGCATGCCCGAAATATCATGCACGCAGACGTGCATGCCGTGCCCGCGGCACAGTCCCTCCAAAAGCTGCCGAAGCGGCAGCAGCGTCTCCGCCATGCGTTTCCACCTTTTCCAAAACAATCTGATTTCCGCATATTATAGCAGATAAATCCGTTTTGTGCAAGCGTTCGTCCGTTTTGTGGAGGAATCTCCCGCCGGAAAACGCTATAATGGAGAAAAAAACGAAAGGGCGGAAATGGGACATGGAACGATTTGATATTCTGGTGGCGGGCGGCGGCTTCGCAGGCACGGCGGCGGCCATCGCGGCGGCGCGGCAGGGCGCGCGGGTGCTTCTGATTGAGAAAACCAACTGTCTGGGCGGCGCGGCCTGCAACGGGCTGGTAAACCCGTTCATGCCCTTCTGGACGAGCATGCCCGGGGAGGACAAGCCGCGCAGGCTGTGCAACGGCATCTTTGCCGAGGTACTTGCGGGGCTTAAAGAAATGAACGCGCTGGGCGAAAACAACATGACCTTCGATGAGGAGGCGCTCAAGCTGCTTCTGAACCGCATGGCGCTGAAGGCCGGCGTGCAGCTTCTGTTCCACGCGCAGATTGCGCAGGTGCAGACGGAAAACGGCGTGATCAAGTCCGTGCTGTGCGCCACGCCCGGCGGCCCCGTGACGCTGGAAGCGGATACCTTCATCGACGCGACCGGCGACGGCACGCTTTCCATGCTGGCAGGCTGCCATTTCCATCTGGGGCGCGAGGGCGACCATCTCTGCCAGCCCATGACGCTGTGCTTCCGCATGGATCAGGTAGACAAAGCGAAATTCCAGCAGAACCGCACGCGGATCAATCCGCTGTACAAGCAGTTTCAACAGGAGGGCAAAATCAAGAACCTCCGCGAGGACGTTTTGATCTTCGACACGCTGCACGACGGCATACTGCATTTCAACTCCACGCGCATCGTGCGCCGGAATCCCACTGATTCCTTTGATCTGACGCTGGCGGAAATCGAAGCGCGCGAGCAGGTGTACGAGCTGTGGCAGTTCCTGCGCGACAACATTCCCGGCTTCGAAAACAGCCGCGTGCTTTCGACGGCCATTCAGATTGGCACGCGCGAAAGCCGCATGATTGACGGCGAGTACTGCCTGACGCAGGAGGATCTGAAGAACTGCGTTCACTTCCCGGACGGCATCGCCGCGGGCAACTACGACATCGACATCCACAACCCCGAGGGCAGCGGCACCAGCCACTATTATTTCGCTCCCGGCACGTGGTACACCATTCCCTATCGCTGCCTGCTGCCGCTGGACACGGAGAACCTGCTCGTCGCCGGGCGCTGCATTTCCTCCACTCACGAAGCGCAGGCCTCCTATCGCATCATGCCCATCGTCTGCTGCATCGGCGAGGCCGCAGGCGTGGCCGCGGGCACGGCCTGCCGCACGCGCACGTCGCTGCGCGGCGTGGACATTGATCAGGTACGCGCGCGCCTGAAGGCAGGCGGCGCGCCCATCTGACGGAGTTCTCCCAGCAAAACAGCCGCCGGCTTCGAGCCATCCCGAAGCCAGCGGCCTTTTTTCAGGAAACCGCTCACAGATACGGCGTAATCAGCAGGCGCACCGTCTCGCTTACAAATTTCACAACCTCCTCCCGTGCGTATTTGGAGTAGCCCGTCAGAATCACGTTCAGAAGTCCGTTCGAAAGGCAGGTAAACAGCATCTCCCTGTCCGATTCCGTCGCCCGCGTCAGCTGCTCCTTCCAGCGGACGATGGTCTTGTCGTGCGCCATTGAAATCATTTTCGCCGTGAGCGATGAATCCTTGTTTTGAAAGATGAGCACGCGGCATACCTCGGCGTTCTGGTCGATCATTGCGTAGATTCGCTCGATCATGTCCATCACATCGACCACACTGGCGAAGGACAGCGAGCGTTCGAAGTCGGCAAGCAGGTCGTTTTCCATCTGGTTCAGCACGTCGAAGCAGTCCGTAAAGTGCGCGTAGAACGTAGCGCGATTGATCTGCGCCGCCTCGCACACCTCCTTCACCGTGATGCGGTTCACCGGTCTATCCTCCAGCAAGTGCAGAAGCGATTCCTTGATCACCCGCCGCGTATAGCGCACCCGCGCATCCGTCTTCATGCGCTCTCCCCCTTTTTTTCGGTTTTCTAAACGGATTTTCCGCCTGTGTTGCCTATCTTACACATCCGCGAAAGCTGATGGTTGCATTCCGTATTTCGGTTCCATTATAATATACATGTGAAAGAAAAGCAACATCTATATGGTGAACGGGAGGTGGCAAACGATGTTCGCAAATTATCTGGTTACCGGAGCGACGGGCTTTCTGGGGCTGACCGTCGTTCGCATGCTGGCGGCGCGCGGAGAACGCGTTACAGCTTTGGTGCTGAAGGGCGACACGTCCGCGGCGCGCCTGCCCGCCGGCGTGCGCGTTTCCTACGGAGACGTTTCAGACAGAAACAGTCTCGCGGATTTCTTTTCCTCCTGCGACGAGCACACCTGCGTGATTCATTGTGCGGGCATGGTTTCTATTCGCACGACCCCGGGCAGGCGGCTGCGCGCCATAAACGTGACCGGCACGGCGAACATTGTCGCCCTCTGTCAGGCGCACCGCGCGGGCAGGCTGATCTACGTAAGCTCCGTACACGCCATACCGGAGGCGAAAAAGGGCGCGGTCACGACGGAGGCCGCGGCATTCTCTCCGAAAACCGTCTCCGGCCCCTACGCCAAGTCCAAGGCCGAGGCTTCGGCACTGGTGCTTGCCGCCGCGAAGAACGGCCTGAACGCCTGCATCGTTCATCCGTCCGGCATCGTCGGGCCGGAGGACTACAATCTGGGCAGTGTCAGCAGCATGATCATTTCCTATTGCCGCGGCCGCCTGCCGCTGGGCGTGGAAGGCGGCTACGATTTTGTGGACGTGCGCGACGTAGCGTCCGGCATTCTCGCCTGCTGTGAAAGGGGCGTGCCCGGCGAGTGCTACATTCTCTCCTCCGAGTATGTCACCATCCGCACGCTGCTTCAGCATTTGCAGGCGGAATCCCGCGGAAAGCGCGTGCGCGCCTTTATCCCCACCGCGCTGGCGAAAATTCTTTCCCCGTTCGCCGAGGGCTTCAGCCTTCTGCGGCGTGAGAAGCCATGCTTCACACCCTATTCCGTAGCCGTGCTCGCGTCCAACGGGCATTTCTCCCACGCCAAGGCAACCCGTGAGCTGGGCTACGCGCCCCGGAAATTCAGCGACACCCTGCGCGATACCTTCCGCTGGCTTCGGGAAAAGGGCTATTGCTGAAGTGTTTTTTTCAAAAGAAAGCAAGTAAATCTCAAAAAGCGGGAACCAAGCTCCCGCTTTTTTCGTCAAAATATGGGTATGTATTTTTTTCGGAGGTGTCCGTCATGCTCAGACGAATCCTTGCGTTGCTTTTCATTTTGACGCTGGCCTTGCCCGCGTGCGCGGAGTCGCGCTATACCGACGCGGTTTCCGCCGGAGAGGGCTTTTTCGCCTATGTTCCGAGCGAGGCGCAGGCCTTTGGCGACGAGGGCAGCTTCGGCGGCGCGTACTCCGAGCCGCTGGTGGTTTATGTGGACGCCGCCGGAAACGAGACGAAAATCGCGCACGGATTCATCACTGAGGCTCTCGAGGGCAGCGTCGTGGTACGCTACAGCTCCGAGGCCTATGTGCACCGTTACCTGATTGCCGGCGTCGGCGGGAAGGTGCTGGCGCGGGTGGACAGCATCGAGGGCTTTGGCGGCGCTTCCTATTCCGTCGCCCGCAGCGGCGAGAGCTTCGGCATCATCAACCAGAGCGGTCTGTTTGTCGTTCCGGCCACCTTCAAGCAGATCACGCGCGACCAGAGCGACGTATACGCGGGCTACGACCGCGCGCCGTTCTTCTGCACGTCAGCCATTGACGGCGGCATTACGGTGCTCGACTGCGACACTCTGTCGACCATCGGCCGCTATACCGAGGTTGATTCCTATCTCCGCGCGAGCTTCGTCAACCCCGCGCTGTTCATGGTGGAAAACCGCTCCAAGCGCTCCTGGTGCTCGATGGAAACCGGCGACGTGCTGTTCAGTCTGATGCTCCGTAAGGACGCGCGCGATTTTGCCTCCTCCGAATTCGAGCCGTTGAGCGCCAACGGCTCCTTCCGCTACGTTGAGGGACTTCCGGAGTGCCTTGTGATCACGCGCGGCGAGGACGCGGATGCCAAATCCTATCTCGCGGACAATCACGGCGTGCGCATTTCGCTGGATTTCCAGTCGCTGATTCCGCTCGTGTGGGCGAACGGCAAGGGTTTATTCCTGTTTGAAACCTTCGATCCTGCCATCGAACCGCAGCCCACGCCCGCGGAGGACTGGGACACGCCCTATGACCCGATCGCTATCTATGGCGACAGCTACCGCTGCGGTCTCGTGGATGAAACCGGCGCGATCGTCGCGCCCGCGCAATATGTGGGGCACCAGTGCGTCGAGGACAGCGTCGTGCTGGAGGAGGCCAACGGCCAGACTTACACAATTTCCGTTCAATAGCTTGTAGCAAGCGGAGCCGCCACATGCTTTGCCGTGCGCCCGGAAACGGTGCGCACAGATAACGGCGGTACCGGTGATACGCGCGCAAATCCATGGCCGCATTCCGAGGCGTAGGAATGGGCCGCCGCGTCGCTGCGCCGTGATCCGCGCATAAAAACGCGGAGGCATATATTATGACGCATATCAAATTGGGATTCCATGAAACCGACATCACGCCCGACGCGCCCATGCAGCTGATCGGCTTCGGTTCGTCCTCGAAATCGCAGGGCGTAGAGCGGCCGCTCCGGACGCAGGTATCCATCTGGCAATCGGATACCGCCTGCTGCACGCTGGTAGCCATCGATCACATCGGCTTTGCCGTCGAGCATGCCGCGCGCCTGCGAAACGCGCTGGGCGCGCTGACCGACACGAACGCCGAGCATGTGATGCTTTGCTTCTCCCACACGCACGCCGCGCCGAACGACAGCCTTGAACCCGAATACGCAAACCTCGTAGACGCGCGCATACTGGACGCGGCGCGCACAGCCCTGAACTCGATGCGGCTCGTTCACGTCGCATGGGGCTGCGCCGATACGCATATCGGCGTGAACCGCCGAAATGGCGGCGCGCTGGATCGCCGCGCGGGGCTTCTCAAGGTCGCGGACGCGGAAACCGGCGCACCCGTGCTGGCGCTTCTGCGGCTGACGGCGCACGGCAACTCGCTCAAGAGCGATAACACGCGCATCTCGTCCGACTGGTTCGGCGCGGCGCGCGACATTCTTTCGCATAGCTGGGGCTGCCCCGTGATGCTCACGCAGGGCGCGGCCGGGAACGTCGCTCCGCGCTTCTTCTGCTCGAAAATCGATCCGCCCGACGCGGACGACACGAGCGGCCGGTTTGTCCGAACGGAAGACGCGCTGTACGAGATGGGGCGCACGGTGCTTCGCGACACGCAGGCGCTGTTCGACTCTCTCCGCCCGCACGACGCGTCCACGCTTCGAATGTTCTCGATGCGCGACACGCTGTATGCCGACGTTCCCACCCTCCCCCGCGCCCGCTCCATTGCGGAT
>CAVERI010000023.1:0-31347 GCA_963618055.1 bacterium
GTGTGTAGCCCTTCGCCTTGCGTGCGGCGGAAAGCTGTGCTCCAAACTGCTCCACGTTTGTTCCTCTTTTCATCACTTCATGCCTTGATATTATAGCGAAATTCGGGCGCTTTTTCAAGATAAAATGCGTTTTCTGCGGATATTTTGCGTTGAACTGTAATGAAAACCCTCGTCAGCGGATTCCTTTTTCATGCGAAAGCGAGCCGCGCCAAGGTGGAGCGACTCGCTTTCTTGTTATTTGAAAATCAGTATCGGAGATATTTCCGGCTTACGTAGGCGATTTCCGTGCCGGTGTCCACGCGGCAGAAGCTGCCGTCGGTGGCCAGAAGGGTTACGGGGACGCCTGTGGAGAGCGTGCGCAGGATACCATAGCGCGTGCTGGGACCGCTGCGGACATTCACGTTGCCGGTGGTCTCAGCTCTGGAGAGGAAGCGCACGAGCGTGCGGTACATATAGGCGCTTTCGCCGCTCAGGCGCAGCCACTCGCCGGACGAGCCGCCGATGCGCACGCGCTCGCCCGCTTTCATTTCATACAGCGCGCAGCTGGACTTGCTCGCGCGTTCGCGAACGACGGCGACGCCGTCGGACGAGCGCACCACGCCGGTTTTGTTCCATACGCCGTCAGCCGTGTCCTTCAAGGACAGAAGATTTCTGTGAATATAGCCGATTCGGCCGTCGCGGGTGCAGCAGCGGTAGAAGCTGCCGTTGCGCTCCAGCGCCCACACCATCGTGCCGTCGGCGATTTCGTCGATGATGCCGCTGTCCAGACTGGGCGCCCAGCGCAGGTTGGCGTAGCCGTCGGACGAGGTTACATACGCGTTCACGTTCACAACCGTGTCCGTGTCGGTCACGGAGGCGTCGCGCGTGTAGCTGCCGCGGCCGCTCCAGTCGCCGCCGGAATTGCCGCCCCAGTCGCCGTCGCTATCGGTCGAGGCGCTCGTGAAGCGGACGTAGCGGCCATAGATCCAGCCCTCCACGCCGGTTCGGACCACGCGCACATTATGCCACGTGTTTCCTTTTTTCAGAATCACCAGCGAATCCCCGTTGCGCGCCACGCCGGCAACCGGCTTTCCCTCGCCCGCCTGCTTGCGAACATACACCGTGCCGTCGGACGTGGGCGTGCAAACCGTGCCGCGCAGCGTCGCTGCCATTCCCGCGGCTGCAAACACCGCAGACAGCAGCGCGAGAACCAGCACCATGGAAACCAGTTTTTTCACACCATTCACCCCCTTCGGGTTTTCCTGTTCCTTTGACGGCGCGCGCGGCCATTTGGTTCAATTTTCCGCCAAATTTTCAAAATGCTTGCGTTTGCAAGGAAGTTTTACTTGCAAACGCAAGCATTTTGTGTATAATGAGTATCTGACAATGAATGTATATGCGAAGGAGCGACCGCATGGAACAGACGGAAAAGCGCTATCACCTGCTGAAATACGGCTCCATTTTCTATCGCCTGACGCAGGCGTATTTCAACGAGCGCCTGAAGGACACCGGCATTGGCGCGGGACAGCAGTATTTTCTCGACCGAATCGCGCGCTGCCCCGGAATCGCGGTGACGAAGCTGGCGCAGACGGCGGTATTTGACAACGGCACAAGCGCCCGGGCGGTCAAGAAGCTGGCCGACGAGGGCTATGTGACCATTGTGCCGGACGAATGCGACGGCCGGGTCAAGCGGCTGTACGCCACGGAAAAGGCGGAGCCGGTCGTGGCGCTGATTCGCGAAATGAAGCGCGAATGGCGCGCGCGCATCACCGAGGGTTTTTCAGAGGAGGACAAGGAGGCCGCGTCCGCCCTTCTGAAGCGGCTGTGCGACAACGCCATGGAGGCCATGGATCACGAACCGGGAGGCGTAAGCGAATAGCATGAGGACAATTTGGAAATACGTGCGTCCGCTGACCGGGCGCGTCGCGGTCACCATGCTGATCAAGCTGATCGGCACGGCCAGCGAGCTGATGCTTCCGTGGCTGCTTTCCTATATTATTGACGATGTTGTGCCGCAAAAGAGCGTGGGAAAAATCTTCCTATGGGGCGGCGCGATGGTCTTTTTCGCGCTTCTGTGCGTCGCGGGCAACGTGACGGCCAACCGCAAGTCTGCCGCCGTCGCGCGCGACGTGACGCGCTGCGTGCGCCACGACCTGTACGCCCGCATTGCCTATCTATCCGGCGCGCAGGTGGACGCGTTTTCGGTGCCGTCGCTGGTTTCCCGCCTGACGACGGACACCTATAACGTGCATCAGATGGTGGGCATGGTGCAAAGGCTGGGCGTGCGCGCGCCGATTCTGCTGCTCGGCGGCATCATCATCACGATGTTTCAGGACGTGCCGATGGCGCTGGTGCTGCTGGCGACCATGCCGCTGATCGGCGTATCAGTAACGATGGTCTCCGTGAAGGGCATTCCGCTGTTTCGGAAGCTGCAGGAATCGCTGGACGAGCTTGTGCGCATCGTGCGCGAGAACATCACCGGCGCGCGCGTGATCAAGGCGCTGTCCAAGGGCGATTACGAAAACGACCGCTTCCGCAGGCAGTCCGACCTCGCCGCGCGCGACAACGTGCGCGCCAACGCGGTGATGAGCCTTTCGTCGCCGTTTACCACGCTGTTTCTGAATTTAGGTCTGGTCGTCGTGCTGATCGTGGGCGCGTACCGCGTGGAGTGGGGGCTCGCGAAGCCGGGCAAGATCATGGCGTTTCTGAACTATTTCACCATCGTTTCCAACGGCATGCTGGGTCTGTCGCGCATTTTCGTGATCGTATCCCGCGCCAGCGCCTCGGCGAACCGCATCGAAGAGGTGCTGACCGCGCCGGAGGATCTCGCCGTGCTGCCCGCCGGGGACGCGCCCGAAAGCCCGTATCACATCGAATTCCGAAACGTCACCTTCTCCTATAATAAGCGCAAGCCCACGCTTTCGAACATCAGCTTCCGGCTGAAGCGCGGTGAATCGCTGGGGCTGATCGGCGCGACCGGCTCCGGCAAGAGCACGATTCTGCTTCTGCTGATGCGCTTCTACGACGTGGACGAGGGCGAAATTCGGATCGACGGCGTGAACATCAAGCAGATTCCCGCCGAGAAGCTGCATCGCATGTTCGGTGTCACGTTCCAGTCCGACGTGGTATACGCCGACACCGCGCGCGAGAACATCGTGCTGGGGCGCGAAATTTCCGAGGAAAGCGTAGACCGGGCGGTTCACAGCGCGCAGGCGGCGTACCTGCTGGAGCTTGCGGACGGGCTGAACGAGCACCTGAACTCGCAGGGCACGAACCTGTCCGGCGGACAGCGGCAGCGCCTGCTGATTGCCCGCGCGCTGGCCGGAGACCCGGAGATTCTGCTGCTGGACGACGCGTCCAGCGCGCTCGATTACCGTACCGACGCGAACCTGCGCGCGGCGCTGCGCACCGGGCACGGGAACGCCACGTCCATTGTGGTCGCCTCGCGCGTGTCGTCCATTGCGCACATGACGGAGATCATCGTGCTGGACGAGGGGCGCGCCATTGCGCAGGGGCCGCATGAGCTGCTGATGAAAACCAGCCCGGACTACCGGCAGATCGCCGAAACGCAGATGGGAGGGATGAACTGATGCCTCCGCGTTCACCGATGGGCGGCGTGAAAACGCACGTTGAGGACAATCACACGCACGACGTCCGCTACGTCCTGCGCAATCTGTGGAAATACCTGTATCGCTACCGCTTTGGCATGTTCGCCGTGCTGACGCTTTCGCTGCTTTCAAACGTGCTGGCGCTGCTCGGCCCCCGGCTTTCCGGCGCGGCCATCGACGCGATTACCGGCGGCGAGCACGTCGACTTTCCAAGCGTGTACCGTTACGCGCTTCTGATGCTGGCCTTCTACGCCGTCTCGGCCGGGCTCAGCTTTCTGATTTCGGTTTACATGGTTCGCCTGTCGCAGAAGATCGTTTCCACCATGCGCTGCGACGCTTTCCAGAGCCTTTCGCGGCTTCCGGTCGGCTTTACCGACCGCCACGCCATCGGCGACATACTCTCCGTCATCTCCTACGACATCGACACGCTGTCCACCTCGCTGGCGCACGATGTGGTGCAGATTCTGTCCTCCGTGGTGACGGTCATAGGCTCGCTGTATATGATGCTCACCATCTCGCCGCTGCTCATTTTCGTGTTCGCGGTCACGATTCCGCTTTCCGTGTTCATCACGCGCTTCATCACCAAACGCACGCGGCCGCTGTTTCGCGCGCGCTCGCGCAAGCTGGGCGAGCTGAATGGTTTTGTCGAGGAGATGCTCTCCGGTCTCAAGACCGCCAAGGCCTATAACCGCGAGGATTACACCATCGACCGCTTCGACAAAAAGAACGAGGAGGCCGTGCAGGCGTACTACAAGAGCGAATACTACGGCTCCATCACCGGCCCGTCGGTCAGCTTCGTCAACAACCTGTCGCTGTCGCTGGTGAGCGTGTTCGGCGCGCTTCTGTATCTGGGAAGGTACATGTCGCTGGGCGACGTGTCGTCGTTCGTGCTGTATTCGCGCAAGTTTTCCGGCCCCATCAACGAGGTTGCAAACATCATTGCCGAATTGCAGAGCGCGCTGGCGGCGGGCGAGCGCGTGTTCCGCCTGATCGACGAGCCGCCCGAAACGCCCGACGCGCCCGACGCCATCGAGCTTGAAAACGCGCAGGGGCTTGTAGAGATGAAGAACGTGTCCTTCGGCTACGAAAAAAGCCGCGTCGTCCTGCACGATTTGAGCCTTGTGGCGAAGCCCGGCAGCGTGACCGCCATCGTCGGCCCGACCGGCGCGGGCAAGACGACGATCATCAACCTGCTGATGCGCTTTTACGACCGGCTGGGCGGCGAGATACTGATCGACGGCCGTCCCATTGAAAAATACACGCGCGAAAGCCTGCGCAAGAGCTTCGCCATGGTTCTTCAGGACACGTGGCTGTTCGGCGGCACGGTGTATGAGAACATTGCCTACGGCAGCCCGAATGCCACGCTTGAGGACGTGAAGCGCGCGGCGGAACGCGCCCGCATTTCGTATTTCATCGAGCAGCTGCCCGACGGCTACGATACCGTGCTCACGGAAAACGGCGGGAACATTTCCAAGGGGCAGAAGCAGCTTCTGACCATCGCGCGCGCCATGCTGCTGGACGCCAGCATGCTGATTCTGGACGAGGCCACCAGCAACGTGGACACGCAGACGGAAATTCGCATTCAGGACGCGATGCTTCAGCTGATGAAGAACAAAACCTGCTTCGTCATTGCCCACCGCCTGTCCACCATTCAGAACGCCGACAACATTCTGGTGCTCGACCACGGCGACATCGTGGAGCAGGGCACGCACGACGAGCTGATGGCGCGCGGCGGCTTCTATAAAAAGCTGTATCAGGCGCAGTTCGAGTCCTGAAGGCCGGAAAATTTGACAAGCCTCCCACCCGTGCGCTATAATGGTCTCGCAAAACCGGGCGCGCGAGCGCGCGCCGCATACAGAAACCGGGGAGGGATTCCATGAGAAGAACACATCCGCGCGCCGTCTGCGCGCTTCTTCTGGTGCTTGTGATGCTGCTGGGCGTATGTGCCGCCGCGGATACGCCGTGCGCGCACCGCGAGCTGGACGAGGTTCACGGCGAAACCTATACGCCCATAAGCGAAAAGGAGCACGAAAAGTACACTTGGGTGGACTACAGCTGCAAAGACTGCGGCAAGCACTTTCTGCGCACGCAGGAGGTGCGCGTGAACGAAAAGCATACGTTTGAAAACGGCGTATGCGCAAAGTGCGGCCTGAAGCAGGGCGAGGCGCCCGTCACGCCCACGCCGGCGCCCGAGACCGAGGCCACGCCCGCGCCCACCGTGCGCACGGAGATTCCGGGCGAGCGCTACACGTCCGTCGAGACCGATGTATCGAGCTTTGACGGCACGTTCAAGTTCGGCGCCTACGAGCAGGACGGCAACCCGGACAACGGTCTGGAGCCGATTGAGTGGATCATCCTGTGGCGCAGGGGCAGCACCGTGCTGGCGGTTTCCCGCTACATTCTGGACGCGCAGCCCTACAACCGCGACGGCGGCGAAACCAGCTGGGCGAAAAGCTCGATTCGCGCGTGGCTGAACGACGAGTTTCTGAACGCCGCGTTCAACGAGGAGGAGCGCCCCTATGTGCTCAACATGAAGCACGACAACCCGCGCAACGCCAGCTACAACACGCGCAGCGGCCCGGAAACCTACGATCAGGTGTTCCTGCTGAGCGCGAATGAGGTGGAGAAGTACCTCGGCAAAAACGAAGCCCGCATCACCGCGCCCACCCGCTATGCCCTGAGCCGCGGCGCATGGGAAAGCCCGCGCGGCAACAATCGCGGCTATGGCATCTGGTGGCTGCGCACGGCCGGTGCTTCGCGCTCCAACGCGGCGACCGTCGGCGAAAACGGCCACCTGCATTACAGCGGCGCCGACGCCACGCAGAATAACCTTGGCGTTCGCCCCGTAATCTACATCAATTTCCACTATTTCGATTAGAAATCAGGCCGGGGCTCCTTCGCTCGCGCGAAGGCTTGACCCGGCCTTTCCACGCGCGGAACCAACCGAAATAACGAGGTGACACAAGGATGACCGAACGCAATCCCATGCCGGTATGCACGCCCGAGGCGGCAGGCATACCCTCCGGCGCAATCGAGCGCTGCCTTCAGCGACTGACCGACGCAAGGCTTTTGATGCACAACGTGCTGATCGCCCGAAACGGCGCGCTGGTCTGCGAGGCCTATTGGAAGCCGATCGACGAAGGCTTCCGCCACAGGGAATATTCCTGCTCGAAGAGCTTCGTCTCCGCCGCGGTCGGCCTGCTGATCGAGCAGGGCAGGCTGCATCTGGAGGATCGCTGTGTGGATTTCTTCGCGGATATCGCGCCCGCGAGCATGCATCCGTGGCTGAAGGAAATGACCATCCGCGACTGTCTGCGCATGGCCACCTGCTACGAAGCGGGCGCGTCCTATAAGCCCACCGACCCGGACTGGGCGAGGACATTCTTCACCGCCGAGGTTTCCCATAAGCCCGGGCAGGTCTACGCCTATTGCACTACAGCCACAACGATGCTGTGCATAATCATTCAGAAGGCCTGCGGGCAGGAATTCATGTCCGTGCTGCGCCCGGTTTTCGATGAAATCGGCGTATCGCAGGATGCCTTCTGCGTGGAAACGCCCTGCGGCCACGAATGGGGCGGCTCCGGCGTGTGCCTGACCGCGCGCGAGTTTCTGAAATTCGCCGACCTGTGCACGCATTACGGCGCGTACCACGGCAGGCAGCTTCTGCCGGAGGCCTACATGCGCGAAGCGACGGCAAGGCAGATCGACAACGGCGCATTTCACGCGCACGCCGACGCGGACGAGGGCTACGGCTACCAGTTCTGGCCCATGCGGAACGGCGGCTTCGCCATGCACGGCATGGGCGGGCAGTTCGCCCTGTGCCTGCCGGACAAAGCGCTCACGCTGATCACCAACGCCTACGACGAATTAAACGCCCACGCGCTGTGCACGATCTTCGACGCGTTCTGGGAGGAAATCTATCCAAATCTCTCCCCCGCGCCGCTGCCCGAGGATCCCGCCGCTCACGCGCGGCTGACCTCGCGCACGAACCGCCTGTCCGTGCCCACGCCGCCGGGCGAGCCGCATTCCCCCACGGAAGCTGCAATCAGCGGACGCACCTATGAGATGGCCGGAAACCGCCTTGGCATGAAGACGCTGCGCTTCGACTTCACCGAGGACGGCGGTACGCTGACCTACGAAAATGCGTCCGGCATTCACGTTCTCCCCTTCGGCGCGGGACGCTATCACCGAGGCCCGTTCCCGGAGACGGAATACTACGGCCGCCGCATCGGCACGCCCTGCCACCGCGGCTATGACAGCCTGACCGCCGTCGCGTGGCGGCTGCCGAACGAATTGATGCTCTATACGCAGATCATCGATATCCACCTTGCCAACCTGCGAATTGCCTTCGCCTTCGAGGGCGACAGCGTAACCCTCAACGCCCGCAAGCACGCCGAATGGTTCCTGAACGACTACGAGGGCTTCGCCACCGGCACCGCGCGCTGAATACAGCCTCCCATAGAGCCGCGCCGCTCTGTATAAGAAGAAAACGCAAGCCTTTCAAAGCCTGCGTGAAATGAAACGATCCGCGAAAGATCCCGCTTCCAATGGAAAACGGCAGGATTTCTCCCGCCGTTTTCTTCGTATCCCTGCTTATTAAATCTCGAAATGGATTTCGTTTTCGCAGGCCGTCAGAAGCGCGTCGCCTTCTTCCACCTCCAGCCGCGCGCCGGAAAGACTCCGCACGGCGGGGATGTTCATCAGGCGGATGCGCAGGCCGGGCGCGTCGCCCTCCGTGCGGATGCGGATGGAATTGCCGTTCCGCTCCGCGGAGACGGTGAACGCTTCGTTTCCATGCCGGTCGCAGACCGTGCGCCGCGCGCGGTTGCGCAGGGCGTACAGGCGCAGGGTGACGTTTTTCTCATAATCGTAGTCGGCGCGGTCTTCGCAGGCGCCCAGCGGCAGGAGCGTGTTTTCCCGCACGAACAGCGGCAGCGAGTCGAAGCCGTATTCCTCCCTGTGCCAGCCCGGCTCATCCCTGACCTCGCCGGAGAGCAGGTGCGTCCACGTGCCGCGAGGCAGGCAATATTCGCCCACGTTGTCCTCGCGCATCACCGGCGCGACAAGCAGCGCGTCGCCCAGCATGTACTGCCGGTCGCAGTCCTCCACGCTGAGATCGTCTGGGAACTCCATCAGCATCGCGCGCATAGCGGGCACGCCCTCCCTGTGCGTTTCCACGGCCAAACCGTACAAATACGGCATCAGACGCGCCTTGAGGCGGGCGAACGCGCGGCACACGTCCACCGCCTCGTCGCCGAACAGCCACGGCACGCGATAGGAATCGCTGCCGTGCAGCCGGGAATGGGTAGAGAGAAGCCCGAAGGCCAGCCAGCGCTTGTATACATGGTCGGGCGCGGTGCCCTCGAAGCCGCCCATATCGTGGCTCCAGAAGCCGAAGCCGGACAGCGTAAGGCTCAGCCCGCCGCGCAGCGATTCTGCCATGGAGGGATAGGTGGAATTGCAGTCTCCGCCCCAGTGCACGGGGAATTGCTGGCCGCCGACGGTCGCGCTGCGCGCGAACAGGCAGGCGTTTTCCTCGCCGCGCTCCTCGCAGATGGCCTCGTGCACCACGCGGTTGTAAATCAGCGTGTAATAGTTGTGCATGCGCACAGGGTCGCTGCCGTCAAAGTACTTCACGTCGGTCGGGATGCGCTCGCCAAAATCGGTTTTGAAATAGTCCACGCCCTGCCGCATCAGCCCCTTGAGCTTTTCCTTATACCACGCGCGGCATTCCGGGTTTGTGAAATCGTACACGGCGCAGCCGGGCTGCCAGCGATCCCACTGCCACACGTCCCCGTTCGGACGGCACAGCAGGTAGCCCTTCTCCATCGCCTCGTCAAACGTTCGGCTTTTCTGGCCGATGTACGGGTTAATCCACACGCACACCTTCAGCCCGCGTTCGTGCAGCCGTTTCAGCAGGCCGGTCACGTCCGGGAACATGCGCTCGTCCCACTCAAAGCCGCACCACTCGCCCTCCTTCATCCAGAAGCAGTCGAAATGGAACACGGACAGCGGAATTTTCCGCTCCGCCATGCCGTCCACGAAGCGCATGACCGTGTTTTCGTCATACGACGTGGTGAACGACGACGACAGCCACAGGCCGAAGCTCTCCGGCGGCGGCAGCGCCGGACGGCCGGTGAGCGCGGTATACGCACGCAGAACGCCCTTCGCGTCCCCGCCGCCGATCACCAGAAAATCCAGCTTCTCGCCGGGCACGCTGAACTGCACCTTCGTGGCCGCCTCCGTGCATACCTCAAACGATACGGGGCCGGGATCGTTCACCAGCACGCCGCAGCCGCGGTTTGTCAGGTAGAACGGGATATTCTTGTACGCGATTTCCGACGACGTGCCGCCGTCCTCGTTCCAGACGTCCACCGTCTGGCCGTTTTTCACGAACGCCGTGAAGCGCTCGCCCAGACCGTACACCTTTTCGCCGACGCCAACCTCCAGCTGCCCTCGCATAAACGCGCCTTCGTCGGTGGTGATGTAGCTGAGCATGGTCGAGCCGAAGCGGTCGCCCACAGCCGTCAGGCGCTTTCCGCGATAGAAAAAGCGCATAAAGCAGGGGCGGAAGCTGATTTCCAGCGTCGTCTCCCCTGAGGAAATGCGCATGCCTGTTTCGTTTTGCTCAATTGCCAGCGTAAGCGCCTCGTCGTTCAGCTCGAACGACGGCATCTTCGCCCGGCTGCCCCGAAAATGGTACGCCTGCACGCGAAGCACGTCGCTGCGAGGCGACGAAATCGTCAGCTCGAGGGACGGCCCGTCCATCCCTCGCACGTCCGCGCGATAGCTGACGGCATACAGATACACGCTTTTGCCGTCCTCCGCCACGCGCACCTGCCGAATCTGTTCACAGTTGTAGGACGTCATTCCGGGCTTCATCACCCATTCGCCCACGTTGAATTTCATGCCTTCGCCTCCCCTGTTTTCCTCGTCGTAGTTTTTTTCTTCCTTTATTATTTGCCTATCTTGAATATGGAGCGAAGCAGCGCGTGCGCGGTTTCGGTCTTCACATATTTCTGATCGAACCGTGCAATGTTCTCGGCGCTGTACGCGCTCTCGCCCGCGTTCACAAGGTAGTCCGCCTCGATCAGAATCTGGTAATCGATTCCGTCAATCGCGTCCACCGTGTGGTGATGCGCCACAAGATACGCCACCCGCGCGATCTCCGCGTCGCTCAGACCGCTTCCCCGTAAAAACTCCGTCGCCAGCGCGCCGCCCTCCAGCTCCTGATGCTTGCCGTCCGCCTGCCCATACTTCCGGCGGCACAGCGGACACGCAATGTCATGCACCACCGCCGCGGCCTCCAGCACCCTCTGCGTCTCCGAATCAAGCCCCTCCTGCTCGCCAATCAGCTTCGCGAAGCTCCAGACCTTGAGAAAATGATTGATGTCATGCAGATTCCCGTCGTAAAAATCGATCATTTTCTGAATGATTCCGCTGATATTCATCCGCATCCCTCCCAGTAAAGCGCTTTCCATCCCCAAGTATACCACAGAATCCGCCGCCGCTCAACCATTCCAGCACAATTCTGAGATTTGGGCTGCGGCAAAATTCAGACTTTGGTCTGTTTTATCCAGAAAGAAAACCGCAGTCTGTTTTTTTGATTTCTGCTCGCATTAAAACAGACTGCGGTTTGTTTTATTCCTTATTTCCTTCGTCTTCCTCTACCAGACCGCTGCGGTACTGACTCTTGAGCAGGTTGGCATAGAAGCCGTCGGCGGCGAGCAGCTGCTCGTGCGTGCCGCGCTCGATGATTTCGCCGCCGTTGAGCACGAGAATCTGATCGGCGCCGCGAATTGTGGACAGGCGGTGCGCAATCACGAAGCTGGTGCGCCCCTTCATCAGCGTCAGCATGGCCTGCTGGATGTGCATCTCCGTGCGAGTATCGACGGAGCTGGTTGCCTCGTCGAGAATCAGCACCGACGGGTCTGCGAGGATGGCGCGGGCAATGGACAGAAGCTGTCTCTGTCCCTGCGACAGGTTCGCGCCGGCCTCGGCCAGCTCGGTATCGTAGCCCTGCGGCAGGCGTTCGATGAACTCCTCGCAGTTGGCCAGCTTCGCCGCGCGGTGAATCTGCTCGTCGGACGCGTCCGGGCGGCCATAAGCGATGTTGTCCCGAATCGTTCCGGCGAACAGGTACACGTCCTGAAGCACCATGCCCAGACTCAGCCGCAGCGGGCGGCGCTGGATGTCGCGGATGTTGATTCCGTCGATGAAGATATCGCCGGAGTCGATGTCGTAAAACCGCATCAGCAGGTTGACGACGGTGGTCTTGCCCGCGCCGGTAGGGCCGACGAGCGCAATCGTCTGCCCCGGCTTCGCCTCGAAGGACACGTTCTTCAGAATCGGGCGCGCCGGGTCGTAGCCGAAGGTGACGTTTCGGAATTCCACATGTCCCTGCGGATGCGCGAGCGGGTCGGCGTTCGGCGCGTCCTCCGGCTCGGGCTCCACGTCCATCACCTCAAACACGCGCTCCGCGCCGGCCAGCGCCGACTGGATGGACGTGATGAGATTCGCAATCTGGTTAAACGGGTTGGCAAACTGGCGGGAATATTGCAAAAACGACTGAATCATGCCGATGGAGCCCACGCTGCCGCTTACCACTAAGAAGCCGCCGATGCCGCTCATCAGCGCGTAGGCGAAGTTGTGCACCACGTTCATCAGCGGGCCCATGGCGGAGGACAGGATGCTGGCGGTCACGCCCGCCTTCGTAAGCTCCTCGTTGGCCTCGTCAAAGTCGTGAATCACGTTTTCCTCGCGGCAGAACACCTTCACGACGCGCGCGCCGCTGACCGTTTCCTCCACGATGCCGTTCAGCTCGCCCAGACAGGCCTGCTGCTCCTTGAACAGCCTGCGCGTACGCTTGGTCACGGTGCGGGCAATCAGCAGGCTCACGGGAATGGTAATGCAGCTGACCAGCGTCAGCTGCCAGCTGAGCCGGAGCATCATATACAGGCACATGACCAGCGTAATCACGGCGGAAAGAATCTGCGTGACCGAGTTGGAAAGCATGCTGGACACGTTGTCCACATCGTTGGTCAGGCGGCTCATCAGCTGGCCGTGCGGCGTGGAATCAAAATACCGAAGCGGCAGCGCCTGCAGCTTATCGAACAGCTCTGTGCGAATGACGCGCACCGTGTGCTGCGCCACGCGCACCAGCATCAGCTGCTGGAACAGGGACAGAAGCGTGCCCGCCAGATACAGCCCGCCCAGCTTCAAAAGCAGCTCCGTCAGGCGCGCGCTCGCTTCGCCGGTAGAAATGTACAGAATCGCGCCGCCGCCCGCCGTGGCCACGGCGAAATTCGCCAGTGAGAACACAAGGCCCTCGGTCATCAGCCTCCCCGCGTCCTTTTTCAGCCCTTCCCGATTCAGGCGGGCGGAAAGGAACAGGGCGTTTGAGACGTATACGCCGAACACGCCCGCGGCAATCAGCGCGGGGTTCAGGTTGGTAGCGGCGTTCAGCGCGTCAATCAGGCTGCCGGACACGCGCGGCGTGAGCAGCGAGGTAACGGTGGAAGCAATCAGCGCCAGTATGGCGGCAAGCAGCGGCAGGCGCACGCTGGTCAGGTAGCCGGACAGGCGGCGGATGACGCCGCGCGCGTCCTTCACCTTGGCGCGCTCCATGCCGCGCGGGCCGGGGCCGTGCCCGCGGCCGGTCATCTGCGCGGGCGCGTAGCGGCGCTTCTTCTCGGGGGTTTTTACGGGTTCACTCATGCGTGCGCCGCCTCCTCTCCCAGCTGCGAAACCACGATTTCGCGGTATACCTCGCAGCGCTTTTTCAGCTCTTCATGCCTGCCGGAATCGATCACGCGGCCGTTTTCCATCACCAGAATACGATCCGCGTCCATCACGGACGAGATGCGCTGCGCGATAATGAACACGGTCATGTCACCGAACGCGCCGCGCAGACCCTTCTGAATCTCCGCCTCGGTCGCAAGGTCGACCGCGCTGGTGGAGTCGTCCAGTATCAGAATGCGCGGATGCTTCGCCAGCGCGCGGGCAATGCACAGGCGCTGCTTCTGGCCGCCGGACAGGTTCACACCCCGCTGGCCGAGCTCGGTCTGATAGCCCTCCGCCAGCTTTTCCACAAACGGGTCGGCCTGCGCAATGGCGGCGGCGTGCCGAAGCGCCTCCATCGACGCGTTTTCGTCGCCCCATCGCAGGTTTTCCTCGATGGTACCGGTGAACAGCACGCTTTCCTGCAGCGCCACGCCAATCGCGCCGCGCAGCGCGTTCAGATGATACGCGCGCACGTCCCTGCCGTCGATTTTCACGCTGCCCTCCGACACATCGTACAGGCGGGGAATCAGCGAAATCAGCGTAGATTTGCCGGAGCCGGTGGAGCCGAGAATGGCAATCGTCTCGCCCGCGCGGGCGGTAAACGTAATGTCGCTGAGCACATTGCCGCTCTGCCCCGGGTAGGCAAAGCTCACATGGTCAAACGCCACCTCGCCGCGCGTGACCGCGGCCTCCGCGTCCGGGCCGTCCACAATGTCCGACTGGGTGTTCAGCACCTCCAGCACGCGCTGAATGGACACGCCCGCGCGGGAGAGGAACATCAGCATAAACGAGGACATGGTAAGCGACATCAGAATCTGCATGATGTAATTGGAAAACGCCATAATCTCGCCCGGCGTAAGCTCGCCGTGAAAGACCATTCTGCCGCCGAAGGCGTACATCAGAATCATCGTGGCGTTCATAATCAGGTTGATCAGCGGAAAGGCCATGGACATCATCATCATGGCGCGCATGGTGGAATCGCACAGATCGTCGTTGGCGACCTTGAACTTCGCCTTCTCATGGTCGGCGCGGGCGAACGCCTTCACCACGCGGATGCCGGAAAGGTTCTCCTGCATCACGGTGTTCACGCGATCCAGCTTTTCCTGCATGGACGTAAACAGCGGGCGGCCGCGCTTGAGCAGAAACACAATCATCGCCGCGAGGAACGGAATCGCCGCCAGCACCACCAGCGACAGCTTCGCGTTCAGCACCAGCACCATCACCACGCCGCCGATGCACAGAAACGGCGCGCGCACCAGCATGCGGATGCAGGTGGTGAACGCGTTCTGAATCTGGGTTACGTCGTTCGTCGTGCGCGTGACCAGCGAGCCGGTCTTGAACCGGTCGATATCCGAAAAGGAGAACGACTGAATGCGCCGGTACAGGTCGCTGCGCAGGTCGCGCGCGAAGCCATAGCCCGCGCGGGTGGAAAAATACATATTGCCCAGACCGCCAATGACGCCCAGCACCGCGCACACGAACATCAGCACACACGTGTGCACGATATACGCCTTGTCCGAGTTCGCCACGCCAATGTCGATTACACGGCTCATCAGCGCCGGCTGCATCAGATCCATCGCAACCTCCAGCAGCATAAACAGCGGCGCGAGCAGCGTCGGCAGCATGTACGGCTTCAGATACCTGAAAAGTCGTTTCAAGTCCGCTTCACTTCCTTAAATAATAGAATACGAGCATTCTGCCATAAACCCGGCGATTTGTCTACGCATCCCGCGTTAAACCGAAAACACAATGATAACTTTTTATCCCTGCCTTCTCCCGCGCGGCGCCCTCGGAGTTCTGCCGGCCTCCCGTTCATATTTACATATATTTTGTCGATATATCGTCAATTTCCATAATTAGAGACACAAAACGAAACATTTGAGCCGTCTTGTGTGCGATTTGCAATGTTAACATTGAAAATAAACAATAGGTCATGCTGCATAATTTACGTGATTTATTATTGACGACTTTGATTTATTCGTGTTATAATAGAATTGTAGGACGGAGCCTGTAAAAAATTATAAACCGGGCGCGTCGAAAGGACGTCTATAGAAGGCTATGAAGGACTTTTATCTCCCTATTGTAAAGGCCTGCGACCGCGGCGTCGAAGCCATGCTTTCCCGCATATGCGTGGATCCGGACAATTTTTATCGCGGTACGCTGGACGACATGACCTACCTGACCGAGCCGAACGCCGGATGCAGCCTGATTCACGGCTGTCTCGCAGCGTACTCCTGCGCCGAAAGCCGTTTTTATCGCGACCCGAAGATGCTCAGGGTTACCCGCGACGCGTGCGAAATGCTTCTGCGCACGCTGCACCCCGACGGAACCGTCGATTTCCTCGCCACCAACTACTATACGCCCGCGACGTTTGAAATTCAGGCGTTCTGCCGCGGCTACAAATGCTTCGTGCGCTGCATGCAGGGAAGCGCCGAGGAGGAGGAAACGAAGGCGCTGCTTTTGCGCACGCTGGAAAAGCTGGCCTCCGGCTGCCTGAACGGCGGCTTCCACACGCCGAACCACCGCTGGGTGGAGTGCGCCGCAATGCTGATGAGCTACAACATCCTCGGCTGGCCGGAGCTTCTGAAGAAGGTGAAAAGCTACCTGTCCGAGGGCGTTGACTGCGACGAATACGGCGAGTTCACCGAGCGCAGCATGGGCTGCTACAACCCCATCAACGTGAACTCCATGATGGTTATGGCCGAGGAGGGCCATATGCCCGAGCTGTACGAGTACGCGAAAAGGAACCTCGACCTCACCTTCCAGTATCTGGACGGCGACGGCACGCTGTTCACGCGCAATTCCCGCCGGCAGGACAGGGGCGACGAGCGCTACTATCCCGCGCATAACTGGTTTTTCCTGTATCTGTGGGCGGGCGAGCTGTTTGGAAACCGCAAATACCTGAAATTCGCGCGCGACATGGCGGAACGCAGCATCCAGCTCGGCCTCGGCGTGCCCGGCTGTCTGTGGCTGTATCTTCTGCGCCCGCAGCTCAAGGAATTCTCTCCCGACCTTTCGGACGTGGAGATTGCCGGCCACTACCACGCGTTCTACCCCAATTCCAACATTCTGCGCGTGCGCAAGGGCGACTTCAGCTACACGCTGGTTGCGAACAATCCGGACTTTCTGCACGTAAAATTCGGAGAAGCCATGATGACCGTGCGCATGTGCGCCTCGTTCTTCGCCGTCGCGCAGTTCGCGCCCGCGAAAATCGAAAAGACGGAAGCCGGCTGCCGCATGACCTTCCGCGGCCACGGCGAATACAAGGGGCTTTTCCCCCAGCCGCCGGAGACGGCCGACTGGTTCAAGATGGATCACAGCCTGCGCCCGGTGCTGCATTCGTGCGATTTGGACTACACGCTGGACGTGATCGACCTTCCGGACGGCGTGCGCCTGAACATCCGCGTGGACAACACGCCGCGCGTGCCCTTCAAGCTGGAATTCGCCATTGAGGCGGGCACGCGGCTGGAGACCGACAGCGTGATCATGGACACCGTGGCCGGCGGCTCCATCGCCATAAAGGAAGGCCGCGCGCGGCTGGAAAACGTGCGCACCGGAAGCGAAATCACGCTGACGGGGCTGTTTGCCGAGCACATGTATCACCGCACGATGCGCGGCAGCATCCCGCCCGCGGAGGGCGCGTTCACGCTGTACGCCACCGGCTATTCCCCCATCGACCGCACGGTCGAAATACATTTTTCCAAGAGAACCCACGCCCGCGCCATGCGCGAAAAAGTCTGACGGGAGGAACCCTACGATGGAATTTAACCGCAATCAGCTTCTTACGATTTCCCGCAAAATCCTTGACGGCATTATGGATGAAAGCAATCAGGAATCCTTTACGTCCCGCGGCGGCCACCATTATATGTATAACTGGGACTGGTTTCAGGGTGTGGCGCTGTTTGGCATTTACCGCTGCTGGCGCGAGACCGGCGAGCAGGCCGCCTTCGACTATCTGATAAAGTGGTTTGACGGGCACATCGAGCGCGGTCTGCCGGGCAAAAACGTGAACAGCATGTGCCCGTGCCTCACGCTTTCCTTCCTGTGGGAGCACACGGGCAACGAAAAATATCTGGAAATCTGCCGCGAATGGGCGGAATACGCCATGTACAGGCTGCCGCGCACCACGGAGGGCGGCATTCAGCACGTGACCATCGATTCCGACAACTACCAGCAGCTGTGGGACGACACGCTGTATATGACGGTGCTGTTCCTCTCCCGCATGGGCCGCCTGCTTAAAAAGGACGAATACGTGCAGGAAAGCGCCAAGCAGTTCCTTATTCACGTGAAGTACCTCACCGACCTGAAGACCGGCCTTTTCTTCCACGGCTGGTCGTTTGAGAGCGGCGATCACTTCTCCGGCGCGCTGTGGGGGCGCGGAAACGCGTGGTACACGGCGGGTCTGGTGGATTATCTCGATCTGGCGGAGATTCCCGCCTGCGTGCGCGATTTTCTGATTTCCGCGCTCGACCGGCAGACGGAGGCTCTCGAACGTTATCAGGACGCGGACGGCTTCTGGCACACGCTGATCGACCACAGGGAGGATTCCTACGCCGAATCCTCCGCGACGGCCGGATTCGCCTACGGCATTATGAAGGCGGCGCGGCTTGGCTACATTCCCGCCTCGCGCATGGAAATGGGGCGCAGGGGTCTTGCCGCCGTGCTTTCCAAAATTGACGAAAAGGGCATTGTGCACGGCGTGTCCGCAGGCACCTGCCTGCGCGGCTCGCTCGACTACTACCGCGGCATTCCCCTGAGCGCGCAGCCCTACGGTCAGTCGATGGCGCTTCTCGCCATCACCGAGGCGCTTTCGCAGGAGGGCACTGAGCGAAAACAATAAATGAATATATGGGAGGTATAACGATGGTTCACACCTCTGCCGCTCCGCCGCCGAAGGCTTCCCTTCGGGGGCGGGCTCGCGACAAGCTCCGCCTGATGGGTCGGTTCTGGCAGCTGTATCTGCTGCTTCTGCCGCCGATCGTCACCACGTTCATCTGGCACTACATACCCCTCTACGGCGTGCTCATCGGCTTTAAGGACTATTCGTCCAAGCTCGGCATTCTCGGAAGTCCATGGTATGGCCTTGGGCACTTCCAATGGTTTTTCTCGCGCCCCAGCTTCTACGCGATTCTCTGGAACACGATTCGCATTTCCCTTTACTCGTTTGCCACGTTCCCCTGCGCGATTATCTTCGCGCTGATGATCAACGAACTGACCAACCGCGCCTTCAAAAAGACGGTGCAGATGATCTCCTACATGCCGCACTTCATCTCGACGGTGGTCGTCTGCTCCATGATTCACATGTTCTTCAACGCCTCCACCGGCGTTGTGAACCAGATCATCCGCTCGCTCGGCGGAGAACCGGTCGAATTTCTGTACAGCACCACCGCCTTTGACCATCTCTACATCTGGTCGGGCGTGTGGCAGGGACTCGGCTGGGGCACCATCATCTACCTTGCCAACCTGTCCAACGTGTCTCCCGACCTGATTGAGGCCGCGCGTCTGGATGGCGCCAGCCGAATGGACATCGTAATCCACGTCAACATCCCGACCATCCTGCCGACCATCGTAATCATGCTCATTCTTCGCATCGGCTCCATCATGGGCGTAGGCTTTGAAAAGGTCTTCCTGCTTCAGACCCAGCGCAACATCTCGGTCAGCCGCGTGATTTCCACATACGTATACGAGCTGACGCTCGGCTCCGGCGGCTCGACCACCTACTGGGATACGTCCACCGCCATCGGCCTGTTCAACTCCATCGTAAACCTGCTTCTGATCATCATGACCAACACAATCGCGCGCCGCATCTCGGAAGTTACGCTGTGGTAGGAAGGGAGGCTCGCCATTCAAATGAAAGCAAAAGCGCTCGTTCCAAAGCGGAACCACATCAAGCGGTCGCGCGGCGACATCGTGTTTGATGTCATCAACATCTTCATCGTGGTGCTGATCACGCTCACGATGATCTACCCGATGTGGTACGTCATCATCGTATCGTTCGCAACGCCCGAGGAGGCCGTCATGGGCCGCCTGTACGTCTGGCCGAAAACGTTCACGCTGGAGGCCTATGAAAAGGTGTTCGAGAACCGGGACATCTGGACGGGCTACCTGAACACCGTCATCTACACCGTCGCGCACACGCTGTACGTGCTGGTTCTGACCGTCCCCCCGGCCTACGCGCTCAGCAAAAAGCAGCTGCCGGGGCGCGTGGCCATCACGTGGTACTTCTTCGCGACCATGTTCATCAGCGGCGGCCTGATTCCCTCCTACATGCTGAACAAGTCGCTGGGAATCATCAACTCGCGCTGGATCATGATCCTCGGCATGGGCGTAGGCTATTCGAATCTGGTCATCACGCGAACGTATTACCAGACGTCGATTCCCACCGAGGTATACGAGTCCGCCTACATCGACGGCGCGACCGAGTGGCAGACCTTCCTGATGATCGCCATTCCCCTGTCCGGCGCGATTATCGCGGTCATGGCGCTGTACGCCGCCGTCGGCACGTGGGGCAGCTGGTACACGGCCTTCATCTATATTACCGACCAGAAGAAGTGGCCCCTGCAGCTGCGCCTCAGGCAGATTCTGATTCTCGACAGCACACAGTCCCTCGACATCTACTCCATGACCGAAGAAGACATTGCCCAGATGCAACATCAGGCCTTCCTTATGACGACCGTGAAGTACGCCATCATCTTCGTCGCCTGTCTGCCGATGCTCGTGCTCTATCCCTTCGTGCAGAAGTACTTCGTGAAGGGCGTCATGATCGGCTCCGTCAAGGGTTAAGCCTGCGCATAACAACCAACGGATCGAAAGGAGAAACGCACCATGAAAAAACTGCTTTGTTTGCTTCTCGCTCTCGTTCTCGCACTCGGTCTCGCGTCCGCCGCCACCGCCGAAGGCAGCAAGTACTACGGCGGCTACGACGACATGATCGACGCCACCATCGCCGTCTACCAGCGCTCCAGCCAGGGAAACGCCGACAACATCTGGTGGTGGGACTTCTGCCGTGAGTACTTCGGCATCAACTTCACCGTTACCCAGCTGACCGAGACCGGAACCTACAAGTCCACCGCGTTCGCCTCCGGCGATATGCCCGACGTGTTCTATCAGCTGTTCATGTCCTCCGCGCTGGTCGTGGAGCAGGGCGTCACCAACGGCAACCTGATCGCGCTGGATCCCTACATCACGCCCGAGATCATGCCCAACCTGAGCCGCATCTACGAGGCGTATCCGGACTACAAGACCACCATCACCGCCGGCGACGGCCACATCTACTCGCTGGGCGTCATTCAGAACGCGAACAGCCCGCTGATGACCTTCTACTACAATCAGCGCTGGCTGGACGACGCCGGCCTTGCCGTGCCCACGACGCTGGATGAGTTCACCGAGGTCATGGCCGCGTTCAAGGCGCGCGAGGAGCTGCCCGAGAATGAGGGCAAGACCGTCGTGCCGCTGACCGGCGACCTTGGCAACCAGCCCCGCTTCATCGCCAACGCCTTCGGCTGGGTTACCGACAGTGCCGGTTACCTCACCGCCGTCGCGCTGAAGGACGATGTGCCCATGTTCATCTACGCCGACGAGGAGCGCTTCCCGGCCTTCATGCAGGTGATGAAGGATTACATCGCCGCCGGATACTTCTCCGCCGACGTGTTCGACGATCAGTACGCCGGAAACCAGACCGCGGCGCAGAAGGCCGAGGATCTCACCGGCTTCGACCAGAACACCAGCAACGCCATCGATCCCAAGGAATGGGTTGCCGCCATCCCGCTGACCAGCGAATACAACGACACGCCCCAGATCGCCCGCTCCTACAACGCCATCAACTGCCAGTCCTTCAACATCAGCCGCACCTGCGCGCCCGAGAAGGTCGAGCGCCTGATGAAGTGGGTTGACTGGCTGTATGACTACGACAACTATCTCATGAGCCACTGGGGCCCGAGCGACGAGGAAACCCAGTATCTCTGCGGCCTGAAGAGCGGCTACATCGCCACCGTCGACGAGACCACCGGCCGTTACAGCTACACCGCTCAGGAGATTCTGGACGGCGAGTACACCAGCTGGGGCGACTATCAGAATCGCCGCATTCAGGGCATCATCGGCGGTTATCTGGGTCTGAACGTCGACCTGTTCGGCGAAAGCACCCGCAAGGTCAATCCCCCGAGCTACAGCAACAAGGTTGACGTAAACGTCATGCCCTACCTCGTGGACACCTATCCGAACATCCGCTTCTTCGACGCCGACATCAACACCCGCGTGGATGAGCTGCGCACCGAAATCAACGCCTACGTGAACGAGCACTACGTCGCGTTCATCTCCGGTGAAAAGGAAATGACCGACGCCAACCTCGAGGAATTCTTCAAGACCATTCACGACCTCGGCTACGATGAGTACGTCGGCTACTTCATCGACTACTACGAGAACGTCTACAAGGCCGACAAGTAAGCCATGCGTCCTCCGCTTCTCCGGCTTTGACCGGGGAAGCGGAGGAGCATAAGGGATAGAGCAAAGGAAGAGCCTGCCGCGAAAGCACAATCGCGGCAGGCTCTTTCGGTTAGCCGAAGGTCTTTCGGAACCGTTCGCAGTAGTATTGCACGTTTTCCCACCTCGCGTCGGGCGGGATGCGGTGATCGGGGCACGGAATGTAGCCGCCCATGTCCACAATCGGCTTCAGGCGCTCAATCTCCCTGTCCACGGCGGCGTAATCCTGCGCGAACACGCGCTTGTCCATGCCGCCCACGCCGCGCAGGTCTTTGCCGTAGATTCTGCGCCAGTTGTCAAACGACGCGTGCCACGTGCCCACCTCGATGGGGAACATCGTGTTCACGCCGTTTTCCAGCCACACGGGCACCAGCTCGTCGATCTTGCCGTCGCAGTCCACGGACACGATATCCACGCCGTGCGCCTTCAGAAGCGACGTGATCCTCCTGTACCACGGCCCTGCCAGCTCGCGGAACACGCTCGGCCGAACCAGCGGGCCGGATTTGAAGCAGATGTCTTCCCAGAAGTGGCCGAAATCAAACGTCAGCCCCAGTGCCAGCACGCGCCCGACTACCTTCAGGCACAGTTCGCCCACGGTGTGGATGATTTCCTCATACAGCTCCTCGTCGTCCGCGGCAAGATACGCCAGCTCCTCCACGCCCAGCATGTTGCGGACGTTGCCGTACAGGCTGCCGCAGGACAGGCAGATTGGCAGGCCGAGCGCTTCAATCTCCGCATAGCGCCGGCGAATCGCCTCGGCGTCCACGCGCGCCTCGCAGTCCGTGAGCCTCGGCAGGTACATTTCCTCCCACGCCCTTCGCCCCGTGAGCGACGTGCCCACATGCGCCGGGATGGAAACGACGCCCGGTTTGATCTTGATAATCAGTCCCTCGCCGTTGCGCACGATCTCACTGCCGTCCGGCTCCGTGCGCAGAACCTCCGTCGGGAACATCGGGAACAGATAGCTGCTTCCGCCGACGCCGCCGCACCAGTTGAAGTCGAAGCCCAGCCGCGCCATAATCGCCCGGTCGCAGGCGTTGTTGTCGGCGTAGCCCTGCTCCTCCTCCGGCGTCACATGCCCCTCCGCGCGCCATTTCGTCAGCGTTTCATTCCAATAGCCGAAGCTCACGACCGGCATACGGTCGTAATCCCGGTAATGCATGATCGCCTGCATCCGTTCGCGGTTATTCACAAACATCCCCTCCTTCCATCCTATTATACCGAATATGCGATTCCGCGTGTGTGGAGAAAACATTACAAAGCTTCATTCATAAATTGCGCATTTGTTGTTTTCAATCCTTGCTTATTTTTGTTTTACTTCATTCACCCGTCATTTTTCGTCAGCGGATTTTCAAGTTTTTCCATGTTTTGAAATTTTCCCCGTTTTCCCTTCGCTTTTGAAAGAAATCGTTCCCCCAGCGTCCGCTTTCCTCCGGAAAGACCGCCATCGTATTTTTATCAAACAGGTATTGCAAGATACGACAATTTGGTTTATAATGTATTCAGCATGCGTATGTATGTGAAATACAGGCGTAATAATTATGGCTACATAAGGAGTAAAGAGATGGAACGCAAGCACTACCTACGGAAGGCCGGCATCTTATGCCTGCTGCTCGCACTGTGCCTGACCGCGCTGCCCATCACAGCTCTGGCCGACAGCTTTCAGGCAGTCGTCACCTCGGCTTCGATGGTCGTGCGCAGCGGCCCGACCGTGGAGGATTCCCGAATCGGAACGCTGAAAAAGGGCGTAACCGTCACGGTGCTCAGTTATAAAAACGGCATTGCCCTCATCGAATACAAGGGACGGCGCGGCTACGCGCGCGTTTCCGACATGACGCGTCTGTCCTCAGAAAGCGACGCGGCCGACAAGAGCCTGTCGGGTCTGGGCAAGGTCACCGCTTCCTCTCTGACGGTATACGCGAGCGCGGACAAGTCCTCCAAGTCCATCGGCACGCTGAAAAAAGGCGTGACGATCACCGTGCTCGCCACAAAGGGCGACTGGGCGCGCGTGCAAAACGGCGACCGAATCGGCTATGTGCTGAAAAGCGGCCTGACCATCGACACGAAGGCCACCGCCACGGCCACCCCCGCGGCGACGAAAACGCCTTCGCCCACGCCGTATGTGGAATGGGCCACCACGAAGGAATCCGAGGACGCGATCGTCACTGCTGACAAGATGGTCGTTCGGGACGGCCCCACGGAAAAGGATGAAAAGCTCGGCACACTGAAAAAGGGCACGAAAATCATCGTGCACGCCATGGACGAGAAGGAAGAGGTTGCCTACATCGAATACAAGGATCAGCTTGGCTTCGCGCTGGTGGAGGATCTCCGCCTGCTGAACCCGAAAACGACGACCTCTCCCGCGGAAACCTCCGGTCTCGGCAAGGTAAACGTGAATGTGCTGCCCGTCTACGAAAAGGCAAGCACGTCTTCCACGAAGCTTGGCTCCCTGAAGAAGGGCAACCAAGTAACCGTGCTGGCCGTGAACAGCGACTGGGCGAAGATTCAGGTTGGCAGCAGAATCGGCTTTGTGAACCGGCACATGCTGAACATCACCTTCGGCGTGACCGCCACGCCCACCGTGAAGCCCACGGCTACGCCCACTCCCACCGCCACGCCCGCTCCCGAAAGCCTGTCCGGTCTCGGCACGGTAAACGTGCAGGTTCTGCCCGTGTATGAAAAGGCGAGCACGTCGTCCGCGAAGCTCGGCTCCCTCAAGAAGGGCAGCCGCGTGACCGTGCTGACCGCAAACGCCAGCTGGGCGAAAATTCAGGTTGGCAGCAAGGTCGGCTTTGTGAACCGGCACATGCTGAACATCACCTTTGGCGTAACCGCCACGCCCACCGTGAAGCCCACGGCTACCCCCACTCCTACCGCCACACCCGCGCCCACGAAGCAGACGAGCGCCACGCTCGCGCCCGGATGGGAGGAGGGAACCGCGCAGGCGGCTGCGGTATCCAAGCGCGCGATCGTTCGCATCGGCCCGTCGGCCAGCGATACGTCGCTGGGCTACCTGAGCGCCGGAACGAAGATCACCGTTCACGCCGTTAAAAACGGCATTGCCTACATCGAATACAAGGGGCGCACCGGCTACGCCTCCCTCTCCGCTCTGAAAATCGAGACCAACAAGGATTCGCAGGAAACGGAACTGAACTGCCTGTGCACTCTGAACGCGGACGGCACGAAGATTTACGCCGCCCCGTCGACGGATTCCAAGCTGCTGGCCACGATGCACCGCGGCATCACCTTCACGGCGCTGTCCGAGAAGGACGGCTGGGTGAAGCTGGAAAACGGCAAGAACATCGGCTATGTGAAAAAATCCGCCGTCACGCTGTATCCCTCCGTGAAGCCCACCGCGAAGCCGGACGACCCGATTATCGCGTGCGACCCCGTCGCCGCCGTGGTGGTGAATGACTCCGCGAAGGTGTACGCCAAGAACGACAAAAATTCCAAGGTTCTCGCGACGCTCAAGAGCGGAACCACCGTCACGCTGTGCGGCACCAGCGGCAGCTGGGCAATGGTCAAGTCCGGCGACAACGTCGGCTACATCAACGACGCGATGGGCGTGCTTCCACAGTCCTCCGTTACACTGAAGGAATCCATGTCGGTTTCCGCGACGGTTTCGAAAAAGACCAGCGTATACCCCTTCCTGTTCAAGTCCGAGCGCACGCTGGGCACGGTCTCCGCGGGGCTTGAGGTCAAGGTGCTGGCCACAAAGGACGACTGGGCGCTGATTCAGCGCGGCAGCAACAAGGGCTACTGCCCGCTTTCCTGCCTGACGCTCACCCAGCAGCCCACGCTGGACGAAACCACGAAGCTGGACGCCATCCTGACGGCGGACACGAAGCTGTATCAGTACGCCGCCACGGGCAGCACCGCGAAGGCGACGCTTTCAAAGTACGCGCTCGTCACCGTTCTGGGCTATGACGACGGCTGGTGCCTGATCTCCAGCGGCAGCCAGAAGGGCTACGTCCCGCGCAGCGGCGTTCGCCTGCTGAGCGAATTTACGCTGAAGGCGACGGAATCCATCGAGGCCACCGTGAGCAAGGACTCCACCGTATACGCCTACGCGCACACGAAGTCCGCGTCGCTCGGCAGTCTCAAAAAGGGCGCGGCCGTCACCGTGCTCGCGCGGGACGACAGCTGGGCGCTGGTGAAGAAGGGCAGCAATCAGGGCTATATGCCGCTGGAAGCGCTGAACATCAAGGCCGACGAATTTACCTCCCCCACCGTGAAGACGCTGACGGCCACCGTCATCTATTCCGGCGCGAAGGTATACAAGCGCGCGCTTGAGGACGCGGACACGCTGACCACGCTCACCATTGCCTCCGACGTGAAGGTCACCGCGTACAACGAGAAGTGGGCGCGCGTGAATCTGGACGGCTCCGAGGGCTACGTGCTGCACAAGTATCTGAGCAACAGCGATTACGCGTCGCTGAAGTCCGGCGACAGCTCCAGCAGCAGCGTGCTCAAGCTGCAAAAGGCGCTGGAGGATCTGGGCTACTTCGACGGCATTCCCGCCGGAAACTACGGCACGATCACCAAGACCGCCGTTGAGCGCCTGCAAACGGAGCTGGGCGTCGCCGTCACCGGCAACGCGGACACCGCGCTGTTGCGCGTGCTGTACGGCGGCTACGCACCGGTCTCGCCGATTCGCTCCACGGCGCTTTCCAAGGGCGACACCGGGTCGAGCGTCACGCGCCTGCAAACCCGACTGACGCAGAAGGGCTACCTGAGCGACAGCATCGACGGCGAATACGGCTCCATCACCGAAAAGGCCGTCAAGCTCTATCAGAGCGTGGCGAAGCTGACGGAAACCGGCAAGGCCGACAAGGCGACGCTGGCCAGCCTGTTCTCCTCCGCCGCGCCCAAGAACACCGGCGCCGCCGTGACAGGCAACACCGGCGGAAACACCAACCCGAACGACGATCCCATGGATGGAACCGCTTCGGAGAAGATTGAGAAGGTCATTGCCATCGCCAAGCAGCAGCTGGGCAAGCCCTACGTGTACGCCACGGCCGGCCCCAACACCTTCGACTGCTCCGGCTTCACGAAGTACTGCTACGCGAAGGTAGGCGTATCCCTGCTCCGCTCCGCGCAGCAGGTCGGCTACAACAACGGCAAAAAGATTGAGGGCATCAGCAACCTGAAGCGCGGCGACATCGTGTGCTTCAACACCGTCGCCGACAACGACCTGAGCGACCACGTGGGCATCTATCTGGGCGGCGGCCAGTTCATTCACGCTTCCTCCGGTGGAGGAAAGGTAATGATCTCGACGCTTTCCAACTCCTATTACAACCGCGTGTTCTCGTGGGGACGCCGCGTGCTGTAAACCCCGTTTTCCCCTTTATCGCCTCCGCGGAAATTTTCGCGGAGGCGATACGGATGAAACGCCCGTTTCACCGCATATCGAATTTCACCGCCGTTTGGAGGCTTTTCCATGCGATACGACACTGTCATTTTTGATCTTGACGGAACGATTACCGAATCCGCGCCGGGCATCATGCGAAGCGCCGCCTATGCGCTGGAAAAAATGGGGCGGCCGATTCCCGGCGAGGACACGCTTCGCCGCTTTGTCGGCCCGCCGCTGGTGGATTCCTTCATCCGCTATTGCGGCCTGACCGAGGCGGAGGCGCTGGAGGCGATTGAAATCTACCGCGAGCGGCACGCCGTCCTCGGCTGGAGGGAAGCGCGCGTGTACACGGGAATCGCCCCGATGCTGATCGCGCTGAAGCGCGCGGGCGCGTATATCGCGCTGGCCTCCTCCAAACCGCTGCCGCTGTGTGAAAAAACGCTGGATTATTTCGGCCTGCTGCCGCTGTTTGACAAGCTCTCCGCGCCGCCCTACTCGGCCACGAAGGCCGACAAGGAGCAGCTGATTCTGAACGCGCTGCCCGCGCGCTTCGACCACGCCTGCATGGTAGGCGACCGCAAATTTGACATGGACGGCGCGCGCCGCACGGGCGTTACGGCCATCGGCGCGGGCTATGGCTACGGCAGCGAGGAGGAGCTTCTGGATTCCGGCGCGGAAATCTACTGCCCGGACGTCGCGTCTCTGGCCGGTCATCTTCTGGAGGGTCTTCCCCGCATGCCCGGCTTCTTCCTTTCCTTGGAGGGCTCGGACGGCTGCGGCAAATCGACGCAGGCCGCGCTGCTTAAGCAATTTCTGGAGGACGCGGGCTATCCCGTCACCTATTCCCGCGAGCCGGGCGGCTGCCCGATCTCCGAGCGCATCCGCGACATCATTTTAGACGTGCACTCCGAGGGCATGAGCGACGAGTGCGAGGCGCTTTTATACGCCGCCTCCCGCGCGCAGCATGTGCACGAGGTCATCCTGCCCGCCCTGCGCCGCGGTGACGTGATGCTGTGCGATCGGTTTGTGGATTCGTCCCTCGCCTATCAGGGCGTGGGGCGCGGGCTGGGCGACTGGGTATGGGAGATCAACCGCCGCGCCGTGGAGCACAACATGCCCAACCTTACGCTGTTTTTTGACCTGAACCCGGACGAGGCCATTCGCCGCCGTCTGAACGCCGCCCCGGCCGACCGGCTGGAAAGCGAGGGCGACCGGTTCATGCGCGTTGTGTACGACGCGTTCATCGGCGTCTGCGATAAGCACCCGGAAAGAATTGTCCGCGTGGACGCGTCCGGAAAAATTGAACAGATTCAGGATCGCGTGCGTCAAATAGTTGTCAATCGACTGACGGCCGCCGCAAAGGCCGTCTGATTCGGAGGGATTCATCATGGAAGACTACACCCGCCTTTGCATGAACTGCTTTCATGAGCTGAACGGTGCGACGGTCTGCCCGCACTGCGGCTATGAGCAGAACACACCCCAGGACGCGGACTGCCTGCCGCCCGGAACGGTGATTGCCGACCGCTTCCTCATCGGCCGCGCCCGCGGGCAGGATGAGACCGGCATCGTATACAACGTGCTGGATCTGAAAAAGAACGTTCGCCGCCGCATGCGCGAGTTTTTCCCGCCCGAGGACGCCGCCCGCGGCGCGGACGGCTCCGTGGAGCCGCTGCCCGGCCACGAAGCGGCCTTCAACGAGGCGCTGGAGCGCATGCGCCTGAACGCCGAAAACAGCGAGGACGCAGACCGGAAATACATCTTTGTGCGCATGAACGGCACGGGCTATTTCATCGAGCGCAAGATCAAATCTCCGGCCGCGGAAGCGCCCGCCCCGGCAGACGACGGAGGCTACGACGGCGAGGAGGGCGGCCTGCTCAAGCGCCTGCCCATGGTGCTGATTGTGATGTGCGTCGCCGTGGTGCTGATCGTCGTGGGCGTGATCATCGCCATCCGCGCCTGCGCGACCTCCACGACCGACCGCACCGTTGCCGACACGCCCTTGGCGCTGGTGACCAACGAGCCGACCTATAACCCGCAAACCTCGCCGTCCGCCACGCCCTATACCACGAGCGACACGATCGAGCCCATCGACCCCATCCACAACGACTGGATGTCGCAGGAGCCCGGCGAAAGCATGGCTACCGCGAAGGCGACGGTTCGCCCCACGAGCACCGTCTACAATCCGTGGAGCGACGTGCAGAAGGACATCGACAATTCGTGGGGACAGTCCGTAAAAACAGTCACCCCGACGCCCACCCCGGTGGCGAACCGCAGCATTGTGAACAAGAACTCCTCGCGCGCGGAAATCGCCAGCCTGCAGTGGCAGCTGATCGAGCTGGGCTGGCTGAACGCCGAAACGCCGACGGGCAGCTATGACGCGGCCACCACCGCCGCCGTGAAGGCCTTCCAGACCTACATGAACAAGAACTACAAGGCGGGTCTGTCCGTGGACGGCATCTGCGGCCCGGCCACCTTCAAGTATCTGGACAACTACGCAATCGCCGTCAACCCCAGCCCCAGCGCGACCGCGGAGCCGGACAACGGCACGATCAGCGCCGACTCCTCCCCCGTTCGCATTCGCGAATTGCAGCTGAAGCTCATCGCCATGGGCTGGCTGGACGGGGAAGCCAACGGCAAATATGACAACACTACCTATACCGCGGTTATGGCCTTCCAGAACTACGTGAACGTGTCCACCTCCTCTTCGCTTCTTACGGTGAATGGTCTGGCCGACGCGAACACGCAGCTGCTGCTCGGCTACGAGCGCTTTGCCAAGCCGAAGGAGACGACGAAGCCCACCGAGGCCCCGACCGTCCAGCCCACCGTCGACCCGCACGACGAAACCGACCTTTTGACCACGCTCGACGAGCCGATTCTGGTCAAGATCGTCGTCGATCAGGCCTACGTCTACGATCGCGCCAGCGACAACGCCGTCGTTAAGGGCCGTGTGAGCCGGAACATGCGCTTCCGCAAGATCGCCGAAAATGAGAACTGGGTCATGCTGGTCAACGACGCCGGCGAAACCGGTTACACGCAGGCGCAGAACGTGGAAGACGTGTTCAGCGGCGACCAGCCCGAAGATCAGAACGGCACCACGCCCGATTCCCCGAAGGCGGACATCATCGCGCTGCAGAACGCGCTGATTGAGCGCGGCTGGCTGGCGGCGGGCGAAGCCGACGGCGTGTACGGACAGAAGACGAAGGACGCCGTTTCCGCCTTCCAGACCTACGTCAATCAGGTGGAGGGTGCGCAGATTCTGAACGTGACCGGTCTGGCCGACGAAAACACCAAGGACTACCTGCTGGACGAGACGTATGCCAAGCCGCAGACGACCGCCCAGCCCACCGCCGAGCCCGAGCCGACCACTGAGCCGTTTGTCGCGCTCGACCCCGAGGAAACCGTGGCCGTGACCGTCGATCGCCTGACCGTCTATTCGCAGCCGAAGCAGGACGCGAATCTGGCCGTCGGCTCCGTCGCCAAGGGCGCTTCCATGACGCTCGTGGCCGAGAACGGCGAGTGGGGCTATGTCCGCAATTCCAAGGGTGCCTTCGGCTACACGCTTTTAAGCGGCCTGCGCAGACCGTCCGACCCGACCACCGCGCCGACGCTTGAGCCGACGACCCTGCCCACCGACGAGCCGATTACGTTCGTCAAGGTAGATGGCACGGTATACGTTCGCGTCGCGGTCGATAAGACCACCGTGTATATCGACGCGCCCGACGTCCATGCCGCCAACAGCATGCAGGTGAAGAAGGACTTTGTCGCCCGTCTGGTCGCGCAGGGCGGCGAATGGTATCAGCTGTTCAACGAGAAGAACAACATGACCGCCTACGCGCTCGCGGCTGACTTCGAGCTGGTCGACCCCGTCGAGACGGCCACGGCTGCGCCGACAACCGCTCCCACGGCGGAACCCACAAAGGATACCCAGCTCGACTATCTGGACGACACCTACACCGACCCGGACGGCGAGTACACCATGCGCGTCTCCGCCGAGCAGGCAACCATCTATCTCGCTGACGGCCGCACGGCAAATCTCCCGAAGGGCACGGCGCTGCGTCTGGTCGCGCTGGGCAGCCGCTGGATTCAGGTGCGCAGCGAAGCGGACGGCGTGATCGCCTACGCGCGGATGGAGGACTTCGTGCTGGA
>CAVERI010000023.1:32038-35686 GCA_963618055.1 bacterium
CCGACCGAGGAGCCTACTCCCACGCCTGAACCCGAGCCCACGCCGTACACCGACGAGTGGATGCAGGACAAGAAGAGCGTAAAGGCCTTCGTGCAGGCGCTTGTGGACGGCGGCTGGCTGGATTCCGAGCTTGCCACGGTCGACCTTGCGGATGAAAACGTACTCAACGCCATTCGCGACTTCCAGCTCTGGTATGAAGAAAACGAGGGCGTTATGCTGGAACCCATCTTCGACGACGAAGGAATCTTCATCGGCACCATCGACGAGGAAACCTACGAAGCCATCCTGTCCGGTCTGTATTTCAAAAAGTAATCCCCTGTTTCCCGCCTCCGGCACAAGCCCGTGCCGGAGGCTTTGTTTGTATATTCATCGTAAATTTCATTGCCTTTCTCGACCCGCCGCGATATAATGAAGGTTCACAACACATTCGGAGGTGGCATCATGTCGGCACACGCGCATCCCGCGTATCGGGAAGAAAAAGAACATCTCGACCGCACGCTGAAAATCGCGGACGCGGAGCTGACGCTCGCGGAAAACGAAAAGCAGTCGGCCGAGGCCGAGCTGAAATACGCCCGCGCCTTCGACCCGGACAAGCTGCCCATTCGCGAAATTCTGTTTGTGAAGGCCGTGCAGACGGAAAGGAACATGGTGCTCGCGCGCCGCAGGCCCTACTTCACCCGCATCAATTTCACCGAGCGCGGCAAGGGCGAGCAGGTATATTACATTGGAAAATACGGCGTGATGGACTCCGCCTCGCTGGAAAGCGTCGTCATCGACTGGCGCGCGCCGCTGGCGAACCTGTACTATTCCGGCCAGCTCGGTCACGTGGAGTACACCGCGCCGGACGGAGCCGTATCAGGCGAATTGACGCTCAAGCGGCAGTTCGACATTCTGGACGGCGAAATTCTCTCCATTTTTGATACCGACATCGTGTCGCAGGACGCGTATCTGCAATCGGCGCTGAACGCCATGAACGGCGAGCGCCTGAAGGAAATCGTCACCACGATTCAGGCGGAGCAGAACTACGTCATCCGCTATCCCCTGCGCCAGTCGCTGATCGTGCAGGGCGTGGCCGGTTCCGGCAAGACCACCATTGCGCTGCACCGCATTGCCTATCTGCTGTACGCGTTCCGCGACCAGCTTCGCCCGGAAAACATGCTCATCCTCGCGCCCAACCCGCTGTTTCTGAACTATATCGCGGGCGTGCTGCCCGATCTGGGTGTGGAGCGCGTCAACCAGACCACGTTTTCGCTTTTGATGGTCAACCTTCTGGGCAAATCGCTCGGAAGGCTGGATTTATCCGACCGCACGGAGGCCGTGCTCAGCCTGCCCGCCGAGGAGCGCGAGGCGTTCGCCGCCGTTGCCCGCTTCAAGGGCTCCCTGCGGCTGAAGCGCATGCTGGCGGATTTCTTCCAGCGCTACGAAGCGAGCTTCGCGCCCGAGGATGGCATTTCGTTCGGCCCCATAAAGCTGTATAGCAAGGAGGAGCTGGATCGCTTTCTGCTTGTGGATGAAGCGCCCTTCCCGATGGCGCGGCGCATTTCAGAGCTTGAAAAGCAGCTGAAAAACCGCGTCAGCGCCGCCGCCCGCCGCCTGCAAAACTGGTTCCGCGACGAATGCGACCGCCGCGCCGCCCTGCTGCGCAAGCAGATTTCCGATCCTGCGGAGCAGAAGGCGCGCCTTGCGCGGCTGTATCAGAGTCGGGACGAGCGCATAAAGCAGATTGATGACGAAGTGAAGCCGTTCATCAAGGCCACTCTCGCGGCGCTGCCCTCCACAGAGCCGCTGGCGCTGTATCGCGCCTTCTGGGAGGACGCGCTCGCGCACGCAAAGGACGCGACCGTCAGGGCCGCCGCCGAGCGCACGCTTTCGCGCATGAACGCGAAGCGTCCGCTGGAAGCGGAGGACGTCGCGCCGATCGCCTGCCTCGCTGCGCGCCTGCTGCCGCTGAAGCGCCTTGACATGCGCCATGTGGTCATCGACGAGGCTCAGGATTTCAATCCCTTTGAAATCTCGCTCCTGTCCGATCTGATGCCCGCCGCCACGTTCACCATCGTGGGCGACCTGATGCAGGGCATTCACGGCTGGCGCGGCCTGCACAGCTGGGACGAGCTGAACGGCGTTCTGAAGGGCGCCTGCGCGCGGCACGAGCTGCTTACCAGCTATCGAAGCACCGTCGAAATCATGAACACGGCGCTTACCGTCGCCCGCAGCCGCCCGGTCGCCGGGCAGACGGAGGCGCGCGCCGTCATTCGTCACGGCGAAGCGCCCGTCTTTCTGCCGTTTTCCGGCGAGGATGAGCAGGCGCGGCAAATCGCCGGGCTGATCGACGACTGGATGAAGGCCGGCATGCGCGTGATCTGCGTAATCGAGCGCCGCGCCTCCCGCGCCGGCGCGCTGGCCGCGCGGCTTCCCGCTCGGCTGAACGCGCGCGTGCTGAACACCGAGGACACGGAGTACACCGGCGGCGTATACGTTGCCCCCGCCTCGGCCGTGAAGGGGCTGGAATTTGACGGGGTAATCTTCGCCGACGCCGGCGAAAGCGCCTACCCGGACGACGACCTGAACGCCCGCCTGCTCTACGTCGGCCTCACGCGCCCGCTGCACCGGCTCGCGCTTCTGTATTCCGGCGCGCGGACAAAGCTTTTGAATTGACAAATTCTTTATACCACACCCGCGAAATCTGTGCTATAATAGACGTGCTCGCCCAGTTTCCGAAGGGGCGCAGCGTACAGGAGGCACACCGCATTGAAAGATGAAAAACACCGCTCGCCGGGTTCAATCGGCGGAGACTGGATTGGCATTGCCATTCTTCTGATGATTCCCTATGTTCGAATCATCGGCGTGTTTATGCTGCTGAAAAAGGCGCGCCGCATGTTCGGTCTGAGCGATCGGCTGATGCGCTGGGTGTATCTGCTGGCCATCCTCGTGCTGTGCGGCTCCGTCGGCGAAATCTTCGGAAGCCTGCTTCGGTTCGTTCTGCCGGTGAGCGCTGTAGTAGCCCTCTTCCTCGCAGTCGCGTGGCTGATGAGCCAGCGCGAGGATAAATACGGCAATTACACCGCCTGCATCGGCGACAGTGCCAGCTACAGCCTTGACGCGCTGATGAGCGAAATGGGCGTGAGCGAAAAGCGGCTGCGCCGCGACATTGCCGGCATGAAGAAAAAGGGACTGCTTTCCGCCGAGGCCTACATCGACGAGGGCCGCCGCCTGCTGATTCTGCGGCGCGAAGGCAAACCCGCGCCGGAGGCCGCCAAGCCGCGTCCCTCCGAGGCGCCCATCGACGCGGAGGCGAACGAATACCGCGAAATCATTCTGGAGATTCGCGCGCTGAACGTGGCCATCGATGACGAGGATGTTTCGCGCAAGATCGACCGCATCGAGGAAATCACCGCCAACATCTTCCATCTGGTGGAGCAAAAGCCGGAGCGCAGGGCGGACATTCAGACCTTCATGGAATACTACCTGCCCACAACGCTGAAGCTGCTGCGCCAGTACGCGCGGCTTGAGCATCAGCCCTCCAGCGGCGAAAATATCGCGTCGTCCCGCGCGCGCATCGAAAGCATTCTGGACAAGCTCGTCGCCGGCTTCGAAAAGCAGCTCGACATGCTGTTCAAAAGCGACGCGATCGACATTACCAGCGACATC
>CAVERI010000024.1:0-35678 GCA_963618055.1 bacterium
TACAAATCGCCGCCTTCATCGCCAGTACGATGGGCGGCGATTTCATTCTATTGCATGAAGCGCTCAAAGCCCCGCTTGACCTCATCGAATTTATATCGAATGACCGTATCAAAAACGTCGGAATTCAAAAGAAAACGAACGAAGCGCGCTCCAAGATAATAGCCCGTGTCGCAGCGCCCTTCAAAGCGAACCCAATCGCCGAAGTAACGTTGATTCTCGCGCGTCATCCCCGGCAGATCCCCATAGAATGACTGCTTGATTTTCTCCGCATTCGCGTCGCACCACGCTTTCCAGCCGTCTGCATCCTGATGAAAGTACTCCGAATCCCCAACGACCTCCTGTTCAAAAACCATCGCAATACCTTCCTCAAACAACCGCCAGAGAAACTGATCCGGGCGCGTCTCAAGCCGTTCGTTCGTCGTTCCATATTGAAGATGATACGCATGACCCAGCTCGTGTACAATCAGCCCTGTCATCGCGTCCCGGCCGCACCAGTCAAGCTCAATGATTTTTTCAATTCCAAGAAGGATTGACCGCCTGCCGTTCACGTCGGTAACCCAGCCAGCTCCATTGCACAAACCGAGGTATAGCACAACGTCCACATCCACCGTCCTGCCGAATCGCTCAAGCACCCTGTCATCAAGACGCTGCGTAATCGCGCGAAACGATTCAATGGTTTCCCTTCGCTTCTCCCCGTTCCACAAAACGGCATTCAGCGCCGGAAGATAGTCTTTCTCCCACGAAAAGCCTGCCGAAACGCATTCCTTCATATCATTGATGCACTTTTCCCGTATCCCGGGCGCGGAAGCGTCGATATATGCCTCCCATTTTTTCATATGGAAAAGACCCTCTTCGAACGCCTCCAGCATATTCTCCGCCGTGTTTACAATCCTCATATCCGCAACCTCTCGCCAATTGTGCGCGCCATAAACAGAAGAGCTGCCAGACATTCACCCGGCAGCTCTCTGCTCTGTTCAGATTAATAGGACGTGATCTTCGTCAGCTTGGTGCAGTTCTTGAACGCGCGCGCGCCGATTACGACTACCGTATCCGGCAGGCTTACGCTCGTCAGACTGCTCATGCCCATGAAGGCCTCCGTATCGATGCGGTATACCGCAACTCCGTTCACCGTCTTCGGCACCGTCAGCTCGGAGAGGCTCACGCTCGTATCGGCCAGCCTGATCGCCGCGCCGTCGGTTCCGTCCTCGAACGCGCCCTCCTTGATCACATACGTGAACTGTGCGCTGTCCGTTTGGAACTCGATGCTGTCGGCTACGATCACCGTGGAGGCATTCTCCGCCGTATCGCCCTCGCTGCCCAGATCGGAAATCTGAACCTTAAGCTCATACGTACCTGCCGCCGCATTCTCAAGCTTCACGACGTTGCCATCGCGGGATACAGCCATGGATGTTCCGTCCTTTGTGAGCGTTACCGCATCATAGCGAGCCTCGCCAATCAGGTTCTTGGTCTCAATCGTCCAGACGATGGTGTTGCCCGTGCTGTTCTTCTCGTGGTTCGCCTGCACGGTCACGGTCAGCGGCTCATACACGGTCACGCGGCACTCGGCTTTGAAGCCGCCATCATTCGTGATAACGGTAATCGTCGCCGTTCCCGCCTTGGTACCGGCGGTGAGCACCCCATTTTCGACCTTCACGATTTCCTCGTCGTCAGTCTCCCACGCAACCGTCTGGTCGTGCGCGTCCGCGGGCAGCACCGTTTGGGTGAGTGAGCTCGTGGCGGACGTGCGCAGATTCAGCACTTCCTTGTCCAGCTTCACGCCTTCCACAGGCACCGGCTGCACGATGACCGTGCATTCGGCTTCCACCCTCGTGCCAAAGGAATCCGTTACGGCCACCTTTACAGTCGCTTCGCCCACCTGAAGGCCTTCGATCGTCGCCGTGCGGGCATCCTCGTCCGCAAGCACGGAAAGCACTTCTTCGGACAGGCTGACCCATTCGATGGAATCGTATTCCGCGTCTGCGGGTTCCAGCTTCGCGGCAAGCTGATCCTTTCTGTATTGCAGAATCTCGAAGCTCTTCGGATCGATGGACACGCTGACGATTCGAACCTTCGTTGCCGTCACCTTGCACTCGGCAACCTTGCCCCCGTCCACCGTCGTCGCGGTGATCGTCGCGGTGCCGGTGTTGCTCACAGCCGTCACCACGCCGTTTTCATCAACCGTTGCCACGGATTTATCCGTGCTGTCCCATACAATGCGCTGATCATCGGCTTCCGCCGGGCTGATCGTCGCCGTCAGCGTCTTCGTGCGGTTCTTTTCCAGCTCGATTTCCGTTTCCGCAAGCGCAATCGTCTCCACGCGCTTGGGAAGCACGGTCACCGCGCAGGTATCCACAAAATCGCCGTCGCTGGTTTTCGCCGAGATCGTCACGGTGTTTTCACCGGACGTGCGATAGCCAACCGCCTGAAGCGTGCCGGTCTGCGACACGGTTACCAGCGCCGGGTCGCTGCTCATCCACAGAACATCCTTGTCATACGCCGTCGCCGGAAGCACGGTCGCGGTCAGCTGCGCTTCGTCGTAATGCGTAAGGCTCAGCTCATGCTTGTCGAGCTCGATACTCTCCACGTGCTGGCGCACTTCGATGGTGACGGAGGATTTCAGGCCATTGTCCGTTTCCACGGTAATGGCTGCCTGTCCGATCGCGCTCGCGTCGCCGCCGGCCTTCAGCGTAACCTGACCAACGTCGTCCACATCGACAACCGAAACAACCTCCGGATGATCGCTCGTCACCGTCCACGTTGCCCAGCTGTTCGCGGTCAGCTTCACGGTAGCGGTGGTCTCCTCGTTCAGATACAGCACCTTGGTCGGAACCGTCAGCGTAACGGCCTTGGGCGCGGCCATTACCTTCACGGCCAGAATCGCGGACTTTCCGTTGTGCGTGGTGATCTTTACCTCGGTGTTTCCGATCTTCACGCCGGTCACAATGCCATTTGCGTCAATCTTCGCAATCGACGAGGAACGGGTGGCAAACGCATACGTCGTCATGCAGTCGTCTGGCAGCAGAGTAACCAACTGTTTCATATCATACGTCTGTCCGACGCTGATGGTCACGCTTGCCTTCGACAGTATAACGTTTTCCGGCTCCGGCTTCACCGTCACGGTGCACTTCGCCGTTTTGCCGTTAAAGGTCTTTACGGTTACAACCGTTTCGCCGGGCTTCAGACCCTTTACCTGAACCTTGTTGCCCTGCTGTGTCAATGCGACGATGGTCGCATCCTCGGCTTCAAAGCTCATCGAACCCGCCGCGCCCTCGTTCAGCGTTGCGGTGAGAACCGTGCTCAGCTTCTCGACGACGGCCACGCTTTCGGAATCCAGCGTCACGCTTTCCGGCTCGGCCTTCACATGCACGGTGCATTTCGCCGTTTTCTTATTGAAGGTGTACACCGTAATCACCGCGTCGCCCAGCGCCTTGCCGGTCAGCCGTCCGTCCGCGTCCACGGTTACGATTTCGCTGTCGCTGCTTTCCCACGTGAAGCCGGATGCGCCGGTGTTCACGGCTGCGCGCAGCTGCACCTGCTGCGTGAGGTCGTCGGTCAGCACGACGTCCGCCGCGCTGAGGTTCAGCTTGACAGATGACGGAGCCGCGGCTACGGTAATCTTGACGGACGCCGACTTTCCGTTGTACGCCGTCGCCGTAATCGTCGCGCTGCCGGCCTTGATGCCCTTCACGTTGCCGTTCGCGTCCACGGTGACATAGGCCTTGTTGCTGGTCTTGTACGTGAAACCCGCGCTGACCGCCTCGCTGTTCCCGTCGATGGCTTCGGCGAGCAGGTTCATCGTTTCTCCTACGCCAACCTTCGCGCGCGTCTGGCGGATGACCACCTGCACGGGAGCCGGAGTTACCTCAAGCTCATACGTATCGGTGAATACCTCGCCGGTCTTGCGGTTGATCGTGGTCGCTGCAATCCGCGTGGTTCCTGCGCGCTTGGCAATCACCTCGCCCGTCGTGGCGTTCACGGTCGCGACGTAGGGATTGTACGAGCTGTAGGTAATCTTGCCGCAGCAGTCCTCCGGCAGTTCAGCCTTCTTTTTAAGCTTCGCGCCCTCGCCGATTTGCTCGGTCTTCGGCTCACTGAAGGCAACGCTCGTCGGCTCGTTCAGAACCGTCACCGCGCAGGTAGCCTTCTGTCCGTTGTATGCCGTGGCAACGATGTTCGTTTTTCCGATGGCAGCCGCCGTCACGAAGCCGGTTTGATCCACCGCAGCCACCTCAGGGTTGCTGCTCGACCACGTGATCTTGCCCTGTGTGCCTGTCGGCAGCGCCGCGGCCAGACGCAGCGTATCCAGCTCGGAGATCACCGCGCTCGCGCGGCTGATGCCTACCTTGGACGGCGCCTTTACAACCTTGATGGTTACGCTCTTCTTGATTCCATTGTTCGCCGTAATCGTCACGCTCGCGCTGCCGGCCTTCACGCCCTTCACGCTCGTGCCGCTCACCTGCACATAGGCGGTTTTGCTGCTCTTCAGCGTAAAGGTCGCTTCAACCTCGTTTCCGCGCGCGTCAAACGCCACCGGCTCAAGGCTCACGATTTCCTTTACGCCGATCGACGTGCGCGTTTCGCGCAGCTCGATGGTTCTCGGCGCCGGAACAACCAGCACCTCGCAGGTTGCCGTCGCGTCCGCGCCGCCATTGTAGTTCTTCACCGTGGCCTTTACGGTCACGCTGCCGGAATACTGCCCCTTCAGGCTTCCGCTTTCATCGATCGTGGCGAGCGCGAGCTCGTCGTCATAGGAAAGCTCAAACGCAGGCGTTCCGTAGGTTCCCGCGGGGAGCATTTCCGGCGTAAGCTTCAGTACCTCGCCTTCCTTCACGGTGTACACGCTCTGGGAGAAGCGAATTTCCTCCGGCGCTTCCGTGACCGTCACGACGCAGGCAGCCTTTTTGCCGTTATGAGTCGTGGCGGTAACCGTCGCCGTGCCGACCGTCTTGGCCGTCACGAGGCCGTTTCCGTCCACCTCCACGATTCCCGCGGGGCTGACCGTGAATTTCACGGAGCCGCTCTGACCGGAGGGAATCGCCGCCTCCAGCGTCTTCTGCTCGCCGATGGACAGCTTCGCGGAGGACGGCTTCAGCGTAACCTTCGAGGGCGCGGCCACAACGGTAATGGTCACGGTTTCTGCCGCGCCGCCCGTGGTGGTAACGGTGATCGTCGTCTTGCCCTTCTTCACGCCCTGCACGGTTCCGTCCGCGCTGACCTTGGCAATCTTCGAATCCTTGGATTTATACGTCATTGCCGCGTGGATTTCGCCGTTGTCGCTGTCCGTCGAAATGGCGTTCAGCTGCAGCTTCTCGCCCACGCCGACAACCCTGCGGCTCTCGGTAATGACAACCTTCTCCGGCGGCTCGGTAACGCTGACGACCGCCGTCGTCTCGTACCATTTTTCCTCGACGTGGTTGTATACCTTCGCGCGAATTTCCGCCTCGCCCACCGCAATACCGGTGACGACGCCCGTTTTCGCGTCAACGCTGGCAATGTTGCCGTTCACGGTTTCGAACACCGCTTCGCCGAACGCGTTTTCCGGAGACAGACGATACGCGAGCGTCAGCTTTGCGCCCCTGCTCAGGCGATACTCCGCGTTTTCCAGCTCGATGCCGGTTGCGTTGGGACGCACCGTCACCACGCACGGTTTGCTGGTCTTGCCATTGTAGGCCTTCGCAACCACCTCCGCCTCACCGACGGCCACGGCGCGGAAGGAACCCTCCTCCAGCGGCTCAATGACGCTGCCTTCGCCCTTGGTGATCGTAAGCGTCACCGCACCGACCGTGCCGGGCGTCGCCGCCTTCAGCTCGAACGTCGCGTTCTCGCTCACGGTAAGCTGCGCGGGCGTAATCGTCACGCTCGTGGGAGCCTTCTTCACGGTGATGGTAACGGTCTTTTTAATCGTCTTGTCCGTCACGCTGGTAATGGTGATCTTCGCGGAGCCCGTGCGAACGCCCTTAATCTGCGTGCCGTTCACGGCAACATATCTCTTGTTGCTGGTCGAAAGCGTGAACGCTTCCTCGTCCAGCTCCTCGCCGCCCACGCTCAGTCCCATGGGCTCGAGGTCATAGATCTCGCCCACACCGATCGTGGCGCGATATTCATCCGAACCGCCGCCGAGGGCGATTTTGTCGATATACGGAGTTACGATGATCCTCGTCTCCGCGGACAGCGTGCCATAGTAGGCGCGCAGCGTGGCTTCTCCGGCGCGCAGGCCCTTGACTACGCCGTTTTTGTCCACCTCGGCCGTCTCCGCGCCGCCTTCGTCGATCTCATAGCGAATCCCGGACGCGAACGCGCCCTCCGGTTCAAACGTCAGCGCCGTAGGAATCGTGTGCTTTTCAGCCACCGTGTACGTCTCCGCCGCAAACGCCAGACTCTCCGGCACCTTGCAGACGGTAATCGCGCACGCTGCGGTCTTTCCATTGAAGGCCGCGGCCGTAATCACGGTCTCGCCCTCCGCAAGCGCCTTCACAAGGCCGTTTTCGTCGATTGTCGCAACGTTTTCCGCGGAAGACTTCCACGTGAACCGCGTCGTTTCGCCGCTCTTGGTCACGCCGGTCAGCTGCATGGTCTCGCCAATAGCGAGCTTCGCGCTTTCGGGCGCAATCTGCACGGCCGACGGAGCCTTCTGAACGGAAACCGTCAGAACCAGCTTCGCGCCGTTCTTTGCCTGAACCGTAATCGTGGTCTTGCCGACCTTTACGCCTTTCACGACGATGCCCGCGTCGCTCTTCGTCACGCTGGCAATCTTCGCGTTCGCGGACTTGACTTCAAATGTCGTGTCGGCGGTAATGTCGTTGTCCTTCGCGTCGAACGCCTGAAGATCCAGCGCGATCTTCTCGCCCACGCCCAGCTTCTCAACCGTGTTGAGCAGCTCAAGCTTCACGGCGGCGGGCTTTACGAGGATTTCCGCCTCGGCGGATACGCCGTTCACGCTCGCGCGCAGCCTCGTGGTTCCGGCGGTGACGGCGGTAATCTTGCCGTTTTCATCCACCGTCGCCACGTTGGAATCGTCGGTTTCAAACGTCACCGTACCATAGCTGTTCGCGGGCTCAAACGTGCCCTTCGCGGTCACGGTCTGTCCCTCATACAGCGCATACTGCGTTTCGGCCAGCTTAATCGCCTCGGGCAGCTTGGAAACCGTCAGCTTGCAGGCCGCCGTCTTCTTATTATAGGTAGAAACTGTGATCGTCGCGGTGCCGACGGCCTTCGCGGTAACCACGCCGTCCTCCACCGCCGCAACGTTGGCGTTGCTGGTCGTCCACGTGAGCGGCCCCTTTATGCCGGTGATCTTGGCAGTCAGCGTCAGCTGCTCGCCGAGACCCAGCTTGGCCGTCTTCTTATCGAGCGCAACGGCCGTCGGAGCCTTTTCGACCACAATGGTGATGGTCTCCGCGCTTTCCACGCCGTTTTCCGTCGTCGCCTTCAGAATCGTGCGGCCAACCTTTACGCCCTTGAGCTTCGCGCCGCTGATCGTCGCGATCTTCTTATCCTTCGTGGCATAGGTAACCGCGGCTTCTGTCCGCAGTGCGGACAGCTCGTCGCGCACCTCGGCGCTCAGCGTCACGGTTTCGTTCAGGCCGATGTGCAGCTCATAGCCGCCCTCGACCGCAGTCAGACGCTCGCTTACCACCTTCACCTCGGTGTAGGGCGGCGTGACGACGATTTCCGTTTCCGTGGAAATCATCATGGCTGTTCCGTTTTTATAGTTTACAACCGTCGCTTTCAGCTTCGTCGTGCCCTGCGAAAGCGCCTTCACGTTGCCGCTTGCGTCAACGGACGCGATGGCCGCGTCTTCCACTTCATACTGAACGACTGCCTTCGCGGTCGCCGGAAGCACAACCGCCTCCGCCTTGCGCGTCAGACCCTGCGCAATTTCGTATTTCGCCGCGCCGAACACGATTCCCTCGGGCGCGTCCGCCACGGTAATGGTGCACATTGCGCTTCTCTTGCCGTCGTAGGATGTCGCCTTCACGCGGGTCTTGCCCTTGGCAAGCGTGCGAATCTCAACGGTGAACGTATCCGCGCTCACCGATTCGATGGACAGAACCTTCGCGTCCTCAACCGCCCAGCGAACCGTGCCCGCGGAGCTCGGCAGCGCCGCCTTCAGCTTCAGCGTTTCACCCTCGGAGACGGTCACCGCCGTCTGGCTCAGCGTCACCTTCGAGGGCGCCTTCACGACGGTGATCTTCACCTTCAGTGGCTCGCAGTCGCCTTCCTTGATGGTGATGGTGGCCGAGCCGACCTTCACGCCCTTGACCTGCGTGCCGTTCACGGCCACGTACTTCTTATTGCTCGTCGCGAGCGTGATGTGCGCGTCCGCGTACTCCTCGCCCGTGCGGTGGATGGCGTAGGGCTTCAGATCGTATACCTCGCCCAGACCAATCGTCAGACGCACGTCCGCGGGCAGCTTGATCTCCGAGATCGCGGGCGTCACCTTAACCCACACCGCGGCGGTCAGCTCGCCGACCGTCGCCTGAATCTTCGCGCGTCCCTCGTGCAGCGCGGTAACCACGCCGGTTTCCGCGTTGATTTCCGCAACCGGACTCTCCCCTGCCGGTTCCTCCTCCACGATGGCATATGTCGCCTTGCCAGTCGCGCCCTCGGGGAGATATTTCAGCGTCGGCTGAAGCGTTCGATTCTCAGGAACGGAATATTCTTCGCTTTCAAAGAAGATGCCCGTCGCCTTGTCGGTAATGGTAACGGTGCAGGATGCCGACTTCCCGTTATACGTCTTCGCGGTAAGCTTCACCGTGCCCTTGTTCAGCGCAATAAACGTCGCTTCGCCATTTCCATCCTGCGAAATCGTCATTGCGTCCGCGGGCGAGCACGTCCACGTAATCGCGCCGCGCGTATCGGTGGGCAGCTTGGCAGACAGGTGCAGCTCGTCGCCCACGGCCATCGTGGCCTTCGACTGGCTCAGCGTCACCTTGCCGGGCGCCTTGAACACCTTATAGCGAATCGTTTGCTTATAGCCGCTTTCCGTCGTCAGCGTAATGTCCGCCGTGCCGGCCTTCACGCCCTTAATCTGCGTGCCGTTCACGGCCACAATCGCCTTGTTGCTGGTCGTAACCTTCACGGCCTCGGAAAGCACGTTTCCGCGTGCCGTCTTCACAACCGGCTCCAGCTTCAGAATTTCGCCGACGCCCAGCTCCGTGCGTTCCACGGCGCGCTCAATCTGCGTGGCGGCCTCCTGAACCGTTACCTCGCACTCGTCGGTGTATGTTTCGCCCGTCGTGCGGTTCTCAACCTTCGCCGAAACGACCACCTTGCCGGAGCGCTTCGCGCGCACCTCAACCGCGTTGCCATCCTTGGCAGCCAGCTCGACCACGTCGCTGTCCGCGGGAACGGAGAATTCTACCTTCCCATATACGTCGCCGGTGAACGTCGCCTTCAGCTCGGCCACTTCGCCTTCCTTCAGGAGCATGCTGGCCGGGTTGAGCGAGATGTCGTTCGGCTCCGCCATGACCGTCACGGCGCAGAAGCCCTCCACACCGTTATACAAAGTCGCGCAAACGACCGCCGTGCCTGCCTTGTGCGCGGTCAGCATGCCGTTTTCAACCGTCGCGACTGCCTCGTCGCTGCTTACCCATTTCACGATCTCGCCGACGCTGTTCGCACTCAGCGCATAGTTCAGCTTGAGCGTGTCGCCCTCGCCAAGCATAACGCTTTCCGGCGCAAAGGTCAGCGACGAAGGCTCCGCCTTCACCGTGAACACGATGCTGGCATTCGCGCTTCCAACGCTCGCCGTGATGGTCGCTTCGCCGACTGCCACCGCGCTGACCTCGCCCTTCGCCGATACGGCCACGACCTTCGCGTTGCCGCTGGCATAGGTAATCGCCGCATTCTCGAGCACCACGTCCTCAGCGTCCGTCGCAACCGCCGTCAGCAGAATCCTTTCTCCAACGCCGATTTCGGTTCTCGCCGCCGTAAGCTCAATCTTCGCCGCGCGCGCATCCTCGGCGGACGCTTCCGAACGCTTCTCTTCAATCTGTTCTTCCGTCGCTTCGGTGGGCGTGGCAATCGGCTCCGCCTCGCTCGTCGCTGCCTCCGCAGGGGACGCAGCCGACTCTGCCTCGTTCTTCTCCGCTTCCGCAGGCGTCGCGGCCGACTCCACCTCGTTCGTCTCCGCTTCCGCGGGCGTCACAATCGGCTTTGCCTCGTCCGGCATGACTTCGGCGGGCGTCGCTTCAGAAACCGTCTCAACGGACGCATTCTCCGCTTCGTCATTGGCCGCGTACACCGTGAGCGTCAGAATTTCAACCTCAAGCTTGCGATTGCTCTTGTCAACATAGGTATGCGGCGCGGAAACGCCCTCCATCTTCTTGAGGAAGGCATCAATCGCGTCGTCGGTCATCGGCTTGCCAACCTTCGCCGAAATGAACGCCGTCTTCACGCCGTCCTCCGTCGCAAACGCGGCCTCCATGCGCTCGTTGCTTCTGCCGACGTTCACGCGCCGGATGGCATACAGAACGCCCCGGGAAATCTCACCATAAGCCTCCGTCGCGTCCGCGCTCTCATATACCTTCGCGGCACCCGTCAGCTTCACATAGCCCTTGTCAAAAAGGTCGTTCTCCGCAACCGTCTTATCGTAATCAATGGACGGCTCCGCTGTAGGCTCTGCCGTCGGTTCCGCCGTAGGCTCTGCCGCAGGTTCCGCCGTAGGCTCTGCCGCAGGTTCCGCCGTAGGCTCTGCCGCGGCTTCCGCCGCAGGCTCTGCCACAGGTTCCGCCGCCGCCTCTTCCTTGACCTCCGTCTCCGGTTCCGGCGTCGATTCCGCCACAGGCGTCACGACGATCGTCGGCGTGGGATCAGAGTCAAGCTCTCCCTCGCTGTACACCGGAACGATGGTCATCACCATCATCAGGATCATCAGCCACGAGAATACGCGCTTTTTCATTGCTCCCCTCCATATTTAAGACGTTTTGTCAGAAAAGCATATTTCTGCCTATTCATAATAATGATACCACATCTTACGGCTTTCTGCAAGATATTTCAAAAACATTTCCAGTTTTGTCCACCGGAGCCATCGTCACCCGCCAATGGTAATCCACATGGCCGGACGGTAGCCGAGGTTGTGATGTCCAACATCCGACCCATAGGTGCTGATGACACCGCCCTGATACACATAAATCGCGTTGCACAGAAACTTGCCGGGAGTGCGCAGCCACCAGAGGCAGTAGGTGCCGTTCAGCGGATGAACCGCTTCGCTGTTAGCCACCTTTGTGCGCAGCGCCTTGCGCGATTCGTTTGTAGGCAGATACTCCAGCACCTCGTCAAGGCTCAGGAAAAACACGTAATCGTCGGTATCGGCGCCGCCGTCAATCCTGTACTCCGGATTATCGGCATTTGTATTATGCGTGAGCAGGATGCGGCTGCGCTCCTCGTCGTTGAACGCGGTTTTGTAGAATACATCGTTGCACCAGTAGCGCGCGTGCACATAATAGAGATCGTCATCCGTGCCCGTCTTGGTTCCCTTTCGGTTCAGCGGGAGCTTACTGGGGTTCACGTCGAATTGTCTCCAGTTCCCGCCGCTGCCTACGTTGTTCGTGGCGTTCGTCGTTCCGATAAGGGATTTTTCCCAGCTGCAATACTTATATTGAATCCACGCCGGGTTGAAATAGGATCCCGAGCGAATCACGCGGTCGGTAAGCAACAGCGCCTTTCCGTCCTTCGCGGTGAGCACGCGCCATTCGAGAGCGTCCTCCGTCTTTTTATCGCCGTCCTGCTCGTAAATGCCCATCAGCAGCTTCGCGCGCACGGGCACGCTTTCTACCTGACCAAGCGTCGTCGTCGTCCGTTCGTTTTGAATGGTAATCTTCGCGCGGTACGCGCCCGCCGCGGACGGCGTATAGGAAAACTGCGTGTCGGTCGTGTTTTCAAAGGATTCCTTCAGCTCGTCCCCGTCGTAAATGCGGCAGGTATAGCGGCTGTCTCCGTCCATCGCGCTGTCCACGCTCCACGTGATCGGCAGCCCGGCGCAGCCGTTCTTCCGCGTGTCGCAGGCAAGGACAAACGCGTCAAAATACTTCACGGGCAGACCGTGCGCCTGCGCGTAGGCGTCCATGCCGCTGTCCATATAGCAGTAGACCGTCAGGCTGTCGCAGCCCTCGAACGCGGAATCGTCCACCGTTACGTCGCGCGAATAGCAAACGAGCTTTTCCAGCGCCGGACAGCCGGCGAACGCCTCCTCCTCAATGCTGCGCACCGTATCCGGCAGCGTCACCTCGGTTATCGCCGTGTTTCCATAGAACGCCCGCGTCCGCACCGTCTCCAGCGTCTGCGCATGCGCGGCGCCGACGCACAGCAATACAAACAGTGCCGTCAGCGCGACGCGAATGAAAAAGCTCTTGATTCTCATCAATTCTCTTCCTCCGAAAGCGTCTTTCCGACAATTCAGACTACCAATTAGACGATCAGAGGGATGGAAAGGTTCGGCGTGTTCCATTTAATTTCCGGTTAATTATTCCAGCAGCTCCATCAGATCCTCGCGAGACATCGTGAGAAGGCCGCCGTTCATATCGCCCGCGGCAAGCTCGGCCAGCAGGCTCTTCTTTTCCTGCAGCTTCAGTATGTTTTCCTCGATGGTATCCTGCGCGATCAGGCGGTACACCTGTACCTTTCGCGTCTGCCCGATGCGGTAGCAGCGGTCGGACGCCTGATTCTGCGCGGCAAGGTTCCACCACGGGTCGTAGTGAATCACCGTGTCCGCGCCGGTCAGGTTCAGCCCCGTGCCGCCCGCCTTCAGCGAAATCAGGAACACCTGCACCTCGCCGTCGTTAAAGCGGCGCACCAGTTCGGCGCGCTCCTTGAGCGGCGTGTCGCCCTGCAGGGTGAAGGACGCGATTCCCGCCGCATCAAGCGCCGCTCGAATGCGCGCCAGCATGCTCGTAAACTGGCTGAACACCAGCGCGGAATGCCCGGCCTCCTTCAGCTCCGTCACCATGCGCACGCATTCCTCCAGCTTGCAGCTGCCGCCCTCGTAGTTTTCCACGCACAGACTCGGGTCACAGCACAGGCGGCGCAGGCGCGTGAGCATTGCCAGAATCCGCATCCGCCCCTCCTGACCATCCGACGACTCCACCTGCTTTTTCACATCCCACGCGTAGGCCATATACAGCTTTCTCTGCGCTTCCTCCATGGGAATCACGCGTACCGTTTCCGTCTTGGGCGGAAGCTCGGTCAGAACCTCCTGCTTCGTGCGCCGAAGGATGAACGGCGCAATCAGCTTTTTCAGAAGCGCGGCCGCCTCGTCGTCGCCGTTCCTCGCCACGGGCGTTTCGATGCGCCGGCGGAACTCTTCATATTTATAAAGGTACCCCGGCATCAGAAAATCAAAGATGCTCCACAGCTCGCTCAGGCGGTTTTCAATCGGCGTGCCAGTCAGCGCGAGGCGCACATCCGCGCGAAGATCCCGCGCCACGCGCGCGCCCTTCGTCTGATGATTCTTGATATACTGCGCCTCGTCCAGCACGCAGGCGTAATACTCGTTTTCGTCATGCGCTTCCCCATCGCGTCGAAGCAGGTCGTAGGACGTTACCACAAGGTCGAACTCCTTCGCTCGCTGAATCTGCTCCCTGCGCTCCGCCGCCGTGCCGCCCAGAAGGCACACGCGCAGCTCCGGCGTCCATTTTGCCGCCTCCGCGCCCCAGTTCAGCACCAGCGACGCCGGGCACACGATCAGCGACGGGCGGTTTGCACGTCCCTCCTGCTTCAGCGCCAGCAGATACGCCAGCACCTGCACCGTCTTGCCCAGACCCATATCATCGGCCAGAATGCCGCCGAAGCGATACGCGTCCAGCGTCCGCAGCCAGCGATAGCCCACCTTCTGATAGCCGCGAAGCACGCCCGCCAGCGAGTCCGGCACGTGGAAATCGCTGTCCTCCACGGTGCGGAAGTCTCGAATCAGCCGCCGGAAGCCGTCGTCGCGCTCGAATTTCAGCTTCTTTTCCTGCTTCAGCACGCCGTCCAGATACATGGCGCGCGACAGCGGAAGCGAAATTTCCGTCTTCTTCAGCTCCTTGGCGCTCAAGCCCAGTCCATGCGCCACGCGCGCCACGCCGCTGAGATCGTCATCCTGCGCCGAAAGGAAGCGCCCGTCCTTCAGGCGATAATAGCTGCGCTTTTCGCGTACGGCCTCCAGCAGACCCTCCAGCTCCTCCGGCGGAAACTCCCCTGTGTCCACATGCAGCCGAAGCACGCTTTCGCCCACCGACACGCCGATCACGGCGGTCTGCGTCCGCTTCACGCGCAGATTGCGCACGCGGTCGGAAACCAGCACCTCGCCCGCCTCGGCCAGCCGCTCGCTCCCGCCGGTGATAAAATCATAGATTTGCTTTTCGTCCTCAAGGATAAACTGTCCATTGTCGCGGCGGTTAAAATGCCGCGCCAGCGCGTTCAGCGCGCGCGTCTCCCCGACGGTATCGCGCCGAATCGAGCGCGTCTTCGCGCCCGCCTCGATTTCCCGCTCGCCATACAGAAACGTCGCCCGCGCCGTCAGATAGCTTCGCTCGGGCGCGTCGATGTAGAACCGCGCCGTCATGCTCTCCGGCAGATAGTCCTCCAGCAGCCCGCCGCCTTCAATCTGCATATGATCGCGAATTTTCGGATAGACCGCTCCGCAGAACTCCTCCATATTCTTTGGGGAAAAAACAATTTCCGACACGCGGAATGCTTCCAGCATCGGCACCATATCCCGCTCATAGCTCGCGGGCAGGCGATAAAGCCGCTCATCGATAAGCATATACCGATAATGCTCGCCCTGCAGCAGACGGCATCTCTGCGCCATCCGCATGAGTATCTGCCCGTCAGGCTCGCTTTTCTCAATCTTCAAATCGAGCTGCGGCGCGCCGTCTGTCAGAAAATAGCCGCTCACCTGCCCGTCCGGCAGAAACAGATCGAAAATTTCATCCAGCATATGCCCTTCCAGCGGCACTCTCTGCTTTCTGCCGTATATGCCCTCTGTGCGCGCGAACGCGGCCAGACAGCGCACCAGACGCGCGGAACGCTCGTCAAGCGCCTCATAATCGTGCTTCAGCGTCAGCTGCTTTCCGTAGACCACCGTATCCTGCGTCGCAAACGCGTTTACGAACGCGGATATATCCTTCACGATATATTGTCTGGCAGCTCCCACCGTAAAGGAAACCTCATCCTTTGAATACGCGTCATCCATTTCCAGCTTCGGGAATACCTGTACGCTGCCCCGGGCGTTGACGCTGACCGTTTCCCTGTATTTCCGCAAAAGCAACAGCGCCCCCGGCGAGGTCGTCATCATCTCCTTCGGCAGCTTCTCCTCTCCCCGATAAGCAAACAGCAGGGCGCATACATGCTCACAGCAGCTGCTTTTGCCGCAGGAGCATTGCCCCCAGAGCCTTTTTTCGCGCGAAAGCAGGGTCACACGCGTCTTATACACCTCGCCATCCCACACGCTGCCGGAAATCTCCGTATATATAAACTCCGACGCCCGCTTCAGCTCCACGTTTCCTTGGCTGAACAGCTCAAATCCCCTCATGGCCATTTCCCGCGGAAGATGCGTCCAGATTTGATTGTCCAGTTTCATGTATTTCGTTCCTCCATCGCTTTCTTGAACGCCCGCTCCACGGCGCGTCCGTTTTTCTTCGCGCTGCTGTCGTCCAGCATGCGGCGAATGTCCGCGTTCACGGCCTCTACCTCGCGCCGCAGTTCCGTCGCCGGCACGCGCAGCGCGCCGTTGCCCAGAATGATCAGCTGCTCCAGCCCGTCGCTGGTCGCCACGCGCACGCGGCTGCGCTTGCTGATTTCGTAGGTCGCCTTTTCGATATAGCTGTCCGCCGTTTCCGCCTCTGCCGTATATACCACGTCGATATTGTGGTGCCGCACGACCCGCCCGGGATTGTTCGGCACGCGATACGCGTCGAACACCAGAATGACGCGCTGCGACGTGAAGCCCTGATAATTGCTCAAAATGTCCATCAGCAAAAGCCGCGCGCCCTCCAGATCGGTCTGCGCCCGCGCCTTCAGCTCCGGCCACGCGTTCAAAATGTTGTAGCCGTCTACCAGCAGGTATTCCGGCGCGGGCGGCTGATCGGACGCTGCCACCGCAGGCACCTTCTGCGCTGGCTGCGCGGCGGGACGCGCTTCAAAATCCCTGCGCCGCACCTGCCCATAGGTACGCTCGAAAATGCGCATCAGCTCCTCGTCCTCCGCGTGAATGTCCACGCGCCCGGTGCGCAGCGTCGAATTCGCTTCGTCCTGCGTAGACCTGCCGAACAGCTCCGTCTGTATGTGCATGCGGGCGGGCGCTTCGTTCCACTTCACGATCACGCCCGCACCGTGCTGGCAGAACACGGAATCGGCAGGGTTCCACGTGTCCCGCTCCGGGTCGTACCCGATGCGCGCAAGCACCGCTTCGGCGTTCCGGCAGGGCTCATAGCCGCCGGAGGTCAGACTCACCCGCCCGCGGCCACGCGTGTATGCCGCCACGTCTCGGGCATAGCCGCGCGCCTCGGCAACCGGCGCGCGCCCCAGAAGCACCACCTCGCCGCCTGCCCGCGCGGGTTCGCCAAACGAGCCGCCCATCTGCGTAAGGTCGCTCATCGCGCGTCCCAGACAGTCGGCGGGAATTTCCAGCCGAACGTCATACCACGGTTCCAGAAGCTGGCTTTGCGCCTGCATCAGCCCCTGCCGCACGGCGCGATGCGTCGCCTGCCCGAAATCGCCGCCCTCGGTATGCTTGAGATGCGCGCGCCCCGCCACCAGCGTGATGCGAATATCCGTCACCGGCATGCCCGCGAGCACGCCCACCGGCTGCCGTTCCGTCAGATGCTTGAGAATCAGCCGCTGCCAGCTGCGCTCCAGCTCATCCTCCGGGCAGCGCGTGCCAACCTCCACGCCGCTCCCGCGCGGGCCCGGCTCCAGCAGAAGATGCACCTCGGCATAGTGCCGAAGCGGCTCGTAATGCCCTGCGCCCTCCACGGCGTTTAAAATCGTTTCTTTATATAAAATGCCGCCCTCGTCGAAACGCACGTTCATGCCAAACCGGTCGGCGAGCGCGCGCTTCAGAATTTCCAGCTGCACCTCGCCCATCAGCGACACGTGAATTTCGCGCAGCGCTTCGTTCCACTGCACGCTCAAAAGCGGATCTTCCTCCTCCAGCACGCGCATGCACGAAAGCAGTCTGTGCGGGTCTACGTCCGGCGCGGGATACACGCGATACACAAACACCGGCTCCAGCGCGGGCGCGTCCGCATCGGCCTCCGCGCCCAGACCCTCCCCGGCATAGGTCGCGTTCAGCCCTGTAACCGCGCACACGCTGCCTGCCGCCGCTTCGTCCGCGCTGACGAATTTCGCGCCGGAATACAGGCGAATCTGGCTTACCTTTTCCTGCCACGGCTCCCCGCTCTTTTTCGCGCCCGACAAAAGCGCGCGCACGCGCAGCGTGCCGCCGGTCACGCGCAGATAGGTCAGCCGCGCGCCCTGCGGGTCGCGGGCAATCTTGAATACCCTTGCGCCGAAGGCCTCCGGGAAGTTGCGTTCCGGCACATAGTCCACAAGCGCGTCCAACAGCGCGTCCGCTCCGTCTCCGCGAAGCGCCGCGCCAAAAATACACGGAAACAGTCTGCGTCCGGCCACAAGCCGCGCGAGCCTTTCTGTTCCGACTTTCCCTGTTTCCAGATACTCGTTCAGCGCGTCCTCGTCCGCGACGGCGGCGCGCTCATAGCCGTCCGGCGCGGAAAGCTCCACGCAGCCGTCCCCGAAGCGCTCTCGAAGCTCGCGCATGCGCGCGTCCCTGTCCACGCCCGGCTGATCCATCTTATTGATGAACAGGAATACCGGCAGGCCGTGCTTTTCCAACAGCCTCCATAGGGTCAGCGTGTGCCCCTGCACGCCGTCCGCGCCGCTGATGACCAGCACGGCGCAATCCAGCACGTCAAGCACGCGCTCTGCCTCCGCCGAGAAATCCACGTGCCCCGGCGTATCCATCAGCGTGATCGCCCGCTTTCTCCACGAAAGCCGCGCCTGCTTGGAAAAAATGGTAATGCCCCGCTCGCGCTCCTGCTGATCGGTATCCAGAAACGCGTCTCGGTGATCCACACGCCCCTGCCTGCGCAGCTGGCCGCTTACATATAAAAGCGCCTCGGACAGCGTGGTCTTCCCCGCGTCCACATGCGCTACAAGCCCACAAACCAAGGGGGCCTTCGCCGCATTCTGTTCTTCGGGCATAAAAATCCCCCTTTTGTAGAAATGATATCTCATTATACCACAAAAGAGGAACAATCTCCAATAGCCTTAATAGCCTTATTTCATCTTTTTCGTTTCGACCCATGCAATCCTTTTTCGCGTTTCACCCAAAGAACGATTGCATTTCCGTCAGTCATCGTACTCCACCGGCTTCAGTCCCTCACAAACGGTCTCCGCCGTGCGGCTGAGTTCAATTCCCTCGTCGGAAATCTGCGCGACTGCCAGCAGGCTGCCGTCCTCGGGAATAAAATCGGGCACGATGATCAGCGTATCGTCAACCGGCACGGTATCGTACTCCTTATCGTTCACGTATACGCGGGACGCGTAGGTCAGTCCCTCGCCGTGCACAAACAGATTGCCAAACCGGTTTTCAAGGCTGGTTACGCGGATGGACTCCAGCCCCATTGAGAAGCTCTCATCATAGGCATGCTTCACACTCTCATACACATAGCGCTCGCCATACAGCATGTCGTATTCCAGCATTCTCAACTTGCGCTGGTAGTTTTCGCTGCCCATTTCGCGCTGGTGGAAGCGCACCATCACGCCCGTGTCAATCTTCGCCCGCTCAAGCACATACGCGCCCAGCTGATAGGCCTCCAGATCGCACCTCTCGCCGTCCAGCTCGTAGTTCGCCCAGATGACGTAGGGCGTCTTGTACATATCCCCCGTCGTCAGGTCGTCCTCCGTCAGGCTCAGGCCGGGCAGATGGTCGCCAAAGAACACAATAATCGTCTTTTCGCCGTAGTTCTCAAACGCCTCTACCAAATCGCCGACAAACTGATCCGTCTCCACAATCTGGGAAAGGTAATACTCGAAAATGCTCTTCTCACGCTCGGACTTCGCGCCCTCCACGGTAATCACCGGCTCCATGTCGTCCGGCAGCGGGATATACGCCCCGTGCGTCTGCATCGTGACGGTGTACACAAAGTCGCGCCCCTCGGTCTGGCGCACGGCCTTCAGAATCTCGTCCGTCAGAATGTTATCCTTGCACCAGCCCTTGGGATTCAGCTCGAAGCCATTCATGTATTCCTTGGAATGGAAGCGATTGAAGCCCATGTTCTTATAGATGGTGTTGCGGTAGTAGAATGAGCCCGTGTAGTTGTGCACGCCCGTGGCCGTATACTTGAGCGCGCGCAGGTCGGTGGCCAGCGTTTCCAGCGCTTCCTTGCGCAGGATGGAGTAATACGGAAATTCGCCCGCGCCGAAGAAATCCAGCGAGCAGCCGGTGAGAACCTCAAACTCGGTGTTCGCCGTGCCGCCGGAAACGGTGGGAACGGACAGATAGCCGCCGATGCACTTTTCCTGCAGGCTGCGGAAGTTGGGAATCGGATCCTCTGACAGCGTGACCGTCTTCACCGTCATCGGGTCAAAGAACGATTCCAGCTGCACGAACAGGATGTTTGGCCGCTCGCTCTCCTCCTGCTCAAACGCGCCGCCGCGCAGAATCTCGCGGATGGACTCCACCGCGTCGCGGGTATAGCCCTCCGGCTCCTTGGTGAAATCGCCGGTTCGCACAGCCTCGATAAACTCATCCAGCGGACGGCTTGAGGACTTTTCCTCCTTCTCGTCCACATCGATGTCGATATCCAGCGTGCCCGCGATGTCGGCAACCTCCTTCGGCGAGTAGTCCTCCGGCTTTTCAATGCCCACATTGAAGAAGCTGTAGCAGAAGCAGTAGGGAAAGCCGTACTTCTTATAGGAGCTGTAGAGATCCGGCTTCAGATTGCGGGAAATCATGCCGCCCGACCGCGTGAACAGCACGAGCGTATAAATCAGGAAGACCATCGCAAACAGGCACGCGCGCAGAACGCCGCGCTGACCCTCCCTGCGGTATTTCGGCGACTTGATCGCCAGCACCACAAGCCCCGCAATTGCGCCCGCGCCCACGACGAAGATCAGCACGATCTGCCAGATTTTGAAGTACACCGGCATCATCATGATGGCTTCCAAGCCCATCTGCAAATCGACCGCCGTCAGCGGGTAATTGTTTCGGAAGCCCAGCAGCACACAATCGGCAATGCCGAAAGCCAGCCACAAAACGGTGACCAGCGTCGCGCCGAACACCTTCTTGCGAAGCAGCGTCGCAATCGCCAGCGTCACGCTTACGATTGAGCAGCCGTACAGGAACAGGATCGGGCTTTTGCACACAAACCGGCACGCGTCCATGAAGCTGCGCCGCGACAGGATTTCCAGAACAAACGTCAGCAGAAGCGATTCGCCGATCACAAACAGCGTCGGCGGTATCATCGCTTTTTTGCCCACGCCCTGCCGCATGCTATCCGTCCGTTTCATTTCCTTCCTCCGTTTTCAGCGGCGGCCACATAGGCGGCCGCGCTTAATCCCGCCGTCGCGCCCTCGCCGATTGCCTTGGCAATCTGGTACGGCGCGCCGGTCAGGTCTCCGGCAGCGAACACGCCGGGAAGATTGGTGGCAAGCTGGCGGTTCACAACCACGCGCGCGCCCTCGGTTTCAAGCCCCGGAACGAGCACGCCGGGCAGCATGGCGCTTCTGAGCACAAACGCGCCGTCCGCCGCATAGCTTTCCCCATCCGTCTCAAGAGCAATCCCCCGTTCCGCCTGCACAAAGCGCAGGGGCTTTACGCCCTCCACCCTCTTCACGCCCTCAGGCACGCGGACGCCCTTCTTCATCACCAGACACGTAACGTCCGAAAGCTCCGAAAGGTATCGGATTTCCTCCTCCGCGTCCTCGTCATACGCCAGCGCGAGCACGGGCCTGCCCTTATACAGCCGCCCGTCGCAGGTGGCGCAATAGCTCACGCCGCGCCCCAACAGCTCGACCTCGCCCTCGATGGGCTTGAACGCGGTCACGCCGGTCGCGAGCACCACGCTCTTCGCTTCCCACATTTCCTCGCCGCTCGTCAGCGCATAGAAATCGCCCATCGGATACACGTGATCCACGTATTTCCGCTCCACGGCAATCTCCATTGCTTCCAAATGCCGATGGAACGCCGCGCCAAGCGCCGCGCCTCCGATTTCCGGGAAGCCCGGGTAGTTGGCGATTTCCCGCGCGCTTTCCAGCTTTCGGGAAACCTCCGTCGCGCCCAGAAGAATCAGGGAGCGGTTTCTCTGCCTGACGTTGATGGCCGCGGCGACGCCCGCCGGGCCTGAGCCGATAATTGCGACGTCCAGCATATCGAAATCTCCTTATAAAACGGTTTCGGGCGGACATGCTCTTCCGTTCCGCATTCCGCCCGAAGAGGTAGCCGCGCTGCGCGCCGTTTTTCCCTCGCCGTTATTTTACGCAATCAGACGCTTCGCAAGCTCCGCCGCGGAGGCCGCGTCGGTGGAATAGCCGTCCGCGCCGATTTCGTCGGCGTACTCCTGCGTAATGGGCGCGCCGCCGATCATGACCTTCACCTGATCGCGAAGCCCCTCGTCCTTCAGGCGCTCGATAACCTTGGCCATCATGGGCATCGTCGTAGTCAGAAGCGCGGACATGCCAATGATCTTTGCGCCGCCGCGAACCGCGTCGATGAACATCTCGGGCTTCACATCCACGCCCAGATCCATCACGGTAAAGCCGTTGCCCTCAAGCATCATGCCCACGAGGTTCTTGCCAATATCGTGCAAATCGCCCTCGACGGTGCCGATCGCCACGGTTCCAAGGGACTGAACGTTTTCCGCCACCAGCAGGGGCTTCAGAATCTCCGTGCCCGCCTTCATCGCGCGCGCCGCGACGAGAACCTCCGGCACGTACACCTCGCCGTTTTTAAACTGCTCGCCCAGATTCGTCATGCCGACGACCAGACCCTCGTTCAGAATCGTTTCCGCCTTCACGCCCTCCGCGAGCGCTTCGCGCACCAGCTGGTCTACGACCTTTCTTCTGCCGCTTTCTACCGCGCGGGCAATCTGTTCCATATCAGCCATGCTATTCCCTCCTTAAATGGATGAGCATATATAGACATTTTTATTTTACCACGAAAGCGCCAAGCTTACAATGCCCAGAAGAAATTTTATTGGAACTTTTCAGAAAAGCTCTGTTCAACCGCGATTCAATGTGATATACTTAATATATTATGTACTGGGAAGCGGAGGTTTTGTTATGAATCGCATAAACGATCTTCGTTCAAGAGGCGTCTCGTGCGCGCTGTACGACGATCCCATAAACATTCGCTACCTCACCGGCTATACCGGCGAAGGCAGTCTTCTGATTCTGCCCGACCGCGCCGTGATCATCACCGATTTCCGCTATGTCGAGCAGGCGCAGCGGCAGAGCCCATTCTGTGACCTTGAGCGCACCGGCGCCGACCGCGGCGCGAACGCCATTATCGCGGAGGCGCTCGAAAAGGCTGACATCCGCGAGCTGCCCATCGAGGAGAACATCGTCACCGTCAGCCGCCTGCGCGCCATGGAAAAGGCGCTGCCCGGCGTTCACCTGACCGCGCTGCCGGAGACCGCGCTTGAAATGCGCACCGTGAAGGACGAGGGCGAGCTCGACCGCATCCGCAAGGCGCTGGCCATCTCCTGTCAGGCATTTGACGACCTGCTGGGTGTAATCCACGCCGGTATGACGGAAAAGCGCGCCTGCGCGGAGCTCAACCATTTCATGAACCTGCGCGGCAGCGAGGGCAACGCGTTCGATACCATCGTCGCCTCCGGCGTAAACGGCTCTCTGCCCCACGCCGTGCCCTCTGACAAGGTCATCGAAAAGGGCGATCTTGTCACCTTCGATTTCGGCGCGAAGTTCGGCGGCTACTGCGCCGACATGACGCGCACCATCGCCGTCGGCGAAATTTCGAGCGAGCTTCACGCGATTTACGACGCGGTTCTTGAGGCGCAGCTCACGTCCGAAGCGGCCGTCAAGCCCGGCGCCGTGTGCTGTGACGTCGACAAAATCGCCCGCGACCAGCTGGAGGCCAAGTACCCCGGCGCGTTCGGGCACAGTCTGGGTCACGGCGTAGGTCTGTTCATTCATGAGCAGCCCGGCCTGAGCTTCCGCTCGAAAACAGTTCTTCAAAAGGGTCATGTGGTCACCGTAGAGCCCGGCGTTTACATTCCCGGCGTCGGCGGCTGCCGCATTGAGGATACGGTCATCGTCACCGAGGACGGTTTCGAAAACCCCGTCACGACCCCCAAGCAACTGATTGTTGTTTGACCAACGCCCGATCTTATATTCAGAGGAGGAACCCCCATGGTAACAGCTGGCGATTTCAAAAAAGGCCTTACGGTGGAATGGGATGGCGGTATCTGGACGATCGTTGACTTCCAGCACGTGAAGCCCGGCAAAGGCGCCGCTTTCGTTCGCACCAAGATTAAAAACATCATCACCGGCGCGGTCGTTGAGCGCAGCTTCAACCCCACCGATAAGATGCCCAAGGCCATCATTGAAACGAAGGTCATGCAGTATCTTTATAACGACGGCGATCTGTACTACTTTATGGACAACGAGACCTTCGAGCAGCTGGCGCTGCCCAAAGAGCAGGTTGAGGACAGCATCCCCTTCATGAAGGAGAACACCGAAGCCACGATCCGCTTCTACAAGGGCGCTCCGTTCAGCGTGGAGGCTCCCACCTTCGTGGATCTCGAGGTCATCCACACCGAGCCCGGCTTCAAGGGCGACACTGCTTCCAACACCACCAAGCCCGCCACCGTCGAGACCGGCTTCACCCTGCAGGTGCCGCTGTTTATCGAAATCGGCGACAAGCTGCACATCGACACCCGTACCGGCGAGTATCTCAACCGCGTGTAAAAGCAGCGCCCGCCCGGTTCACAAAAGCGGAATCGTCGTCTGCCGACGTTTCCGCTTTTTTCAGAATTCGCGTCCCCGCGGGACGCAGGCACAGGGAGGAAAGCCATGCGCGATCTCACACAGAAAATCGGTTATCTGAAGGGTCTGCGCGACAGTCTGGGCGGCGACCCGAACGAACCGGCCAACCGGCTCACAGGCCTTATGATCGACGTGCTCGACGGCCTGACCGAAACCGTGAACGAGCTGGTTAATGAGCACCAGGAGCTGAACGACTACGTCGCCTCCATCGACGATGATCTCGCCGATCTGGAGGCTCGCAATAAGTCCGGCAATTTCCCGGATGGCGATTTCGACGATGAGGAGGACGCGCCCACATCCCATACCCGTGGACGCCTGCGCGTTCTCAAACCCGACGCCGACGAGGACGAGGAGGAAGACGACGAAGACGGAGAAGCGGACGACGAGGATGCGGACGACGATTTCGATATCGCCGTCAGCCTTTGCTCCGCCTGTGGGCGCCCATTCGCTTTGAGCGTTTCGGACTTTGCATCTTCTCTCTACGAATGCCCGCATTGCGGAAAGCACGTACCCTTCAAGCGGATTACCCCGCACATGCTTCCGACAGCGAGGCCCGTCGAAAGCTGAACAAGCAATCGCCCCCATCCGGCTCCGCGCCACCCGCGCAGAGCCATTTTTTGCGCGAATTTCGCTTGCTTCTTCGCGCGCGATGTGCTACAATCCTTTTATGAACGCGTTCATAAAAACCAAGCGCGGACAGGAGGACACATGCCGAAGATTCTCGAAAGCATCCGCGAGCAGCTGCTTGATACGGCGCGCACACAGATTGAGCGAAACGGATACGCCAACACCACGATTCGCTCCGTGGCCGCAGAGTGCGGCATTGCGGCCGGCACGGTGTATAACTACTTTCCCTCCAAGGACATGCTGATCGCGACCTGCGTATCCGAGGACTGGCTGAATTGCCTTGCCTCCATCCGCGCGGGCGAGGATGACGACGCGGAGGCGCGCCTGCGCCGCGTGTACGAAGCGCTGCGCGCGTTTATCGACGCGCACGCCGCGCTGTTTACCGACCCTGCCGCCGCCAAGCCCTATTATTCCGTGTTCTCGCAGCGCCATGGTCAGCTTCGCGCGCAGCTTGCCGGGCTGCTTGCGCCCGTCTGCCCGTCCGACGCGGACGCGTTTCTTCCCTCATTCCTCGCGGAGTCCCTGCTCACGTGGACGCTGGAGGGAATGGCGTTTGAGCCCATCTATCATGTGATTCAAAAGCTGTTATAATAGCAAAAAGGAGAGGATTCATTCATGAGCAGCTTTGAAAACCTTCGCATCGTCGACAACTTCTACCAGACGTCCCTGTTCTTCCCCATGCCGACCGTCATCATCAGCACGCTGTGCGAGGACGGTACGACCACGCTCGGCCCCTACTCGCTGGTGCAGCCCTACTACGTTGCCGGGAAGGACTACTACGCCATGCTGCTGAGCTGCCGCAATTCCTCGAACACGGCGCAGAATATCCTGCGCAACGGCAAGTGCGCGCTGAACTTCATCGACGACGACCCGAAGACCTTCAAGGAAGCCGTCAAGCTCTCGTGGCCCGGCGACAAGCCGTCGGACAAGATGCCCAAGTGCAAATTCCGACTGGAAAAGAGCCAGATTGAGGAGGAAACCGGCGAGGCGCGGCCGCAGGTGCTGACGGACGCCATTCAGGCAATCGAATGCACGTGGATGCGCGCGCTGGACGGCGCGGACAAGGATCAGCCCGGCGAGCTGAACGGCTACGAAGGCCCCTATCACGACTTCAACGGCATCACCAGCAAATTCGGCGCGCACTTCATTCTGCGCGTAGACCGCATATTGATGAAGAAGAAGTACGCCGACGCCATCATCAACGGCGTGCGCGCGAAGGACTTCCCGCCGCTACCGGTCGATTACGGCTATCGCGATTCCAAGAACTTCTGGTTCCACAGGAAGCGCCGGATGCGCGCGGAGCTGCTTCAGGTGCGCAAGGCCACGCTGGAATCCGTGCGCTACGCCGCCGACCGCGCTGACGACAAAATCAAGTTCACCGACGACGCGCTGGAAACCATTCTGGGCGTGCCGCGCGTGTTCCTGCCGGTGGTGCTCAGGGGCTGCGTGAGCTGGGCAAAGGAAAACAACGTGCAGCTGATCACGGCCGAGCATATGAAGATCATCAACGACAAGCGAGCCAAGGAAAAAGCGAAGAAATAAGGAGGGAATCTTCATGAAAGTCGTTCTTGCCGGTGCGTTCGGGAATCTGGGCGCGGAAATTCTCACCTGCCTGTGCCGGGCGGGTCACGAGGTCGTCGCCGCCGATCTGAAGGAGCGTGCGATTCCGGGAACCGAAGGTAAATATACATTCGTGTCCATCGACGCAACCAGCCCTGCCACGCTGAAGGGTCTGTGCGACGGCGCGAGCGTCGTGATTACCACGATGGGTCTGACCGGCGCGTCCACCCGCTTCACCTCCTACGACATCGATTACAAGGGCAACATGAACCTGTACGCCGAGGCGAAGCGCGCGGGCGTGAAGAAATTCAACTATATCTCCGTCATTTCCTGCGACCAGCCGGGCGCGGAAAAGGTGCCGATGCTGCACGCCAAGTACATGGTGGAGCAGGAAATCAAAAAGCAGGCCATGGACTGGGTCATCTACCGCCCGACCGGCTACTTCTACGACATTGCCAAGGTATTCAAGCCCTATGTGGACAAGGGCGAGATGCAGCTTCTGAAGAACTACGGCGGCGTAAAGGCCAACGTGGTGGACTGCCCGGACTTCGCCGCCTTCATCGTCGAGCACATGAACGACACGAACGTTACCTACAACATTGGCGGCAAGGAAACCTATACCTATGAAGAGATGGCGAGGATGTGCTTTGACGCCGCCGGAAAGCCCTGCAAGATCAAGTGGGCGCCCATCTGGCTGTTCGGCATTCTGGCGAACCTTCCGAAGATTAAAAAGGCCGGCAAGCACGACATCATCCTCTTCTCCCGCTGGACGCTGAGCCACGACCTCGTGGGCGACACCAAAATCGGCGAAAAGAGCTTTGCCGCGTATCTGAAAAGCTATTTCGGCAGGGAGGGAAGGTAAATGTACTGGGGACTTCTCGGCATCCTGTATCTCGTCTGTGCCGCGCTGTGCGCCGTGGGCTTTTACAAGTTTGTGTATTTTCTCTCCGTTGGCTACGGTCTGGCCGTCGCGGGCGGCAGCCTCGCGGTGCTGATTCTGTATCTGGCCGCGCCCACGGCCACGCCTCTGTGGCTTGTGCTGGTTCAGGCGCTTCTGTTCGTTGCCTACGGCGCGCGGCTTTCCGGCTTCCTGCTGGCGCGCGAATACAAAAACGCTTCCTTCCGCAAAACGAACGTGGCCAAGGCTTCCCTCGCGAAGAACGATGAAAAGAAGATGCCCGTGTTCGTGATGGCCGTGATCTGGATCACCGTGGCCGCGCTGTATGTGGCGCAGCTCAGTCCCATGCTGTTCCGCTGGAAGAATGGCTCCACGGACTGGGTGGTTCCGGTGCTCGGCTTCGCGGTGTCCATCGGCGGGCTTCTGCTGGAATCCGCCGCGGACAGGCAGAAGGGCGCACAGAAAAAGCTGCGTCCCGACATGGTCGCCACGCAGGGGCTGTACCGCGTCGTTCGCTGCCCGAACTACCTCGGCGAAATCATCTTCTGGGTGGGCGTATTCCTCTCCGGCCTTACGACCTATTGCGGCGCGGGACAGTGGATTACCGCCGTCGCGGCGCTCATCTGCATCGTGTACATCATGTTCAACGGCGCGCAGCGCATGGAAAAGCGCCAGATGAAGCAATATGGCGACAAGCCCGAATATCAGACCTACGCCGACCACACGCCCATCCTGCTGCCCTTCGTGCCGATTTACCACCTGAACGGAAAGAAAGGATAACGCCATGAAAGAGTATTCCGTGGCCATGGCGCTGGTGGACTTCGTTCCGGTTCTCCTGTTCACCCTTGCCGGCGTGGTGCTCATGCGCGACCTGTACAACAAAATGAGCAAGGGCGCGTTCGCGCTCTTCTCCGCCGGACTTATCGACGTGACCTTCGCCGGCGCGCTGAAGGCCGTCTATAAGCTTCTCTACGCGGCGGGCGTGTGCGAATTTCCCGCGCTGAACGACGTGTTCTTCCCCGCGCAGTCCATCGGCTTCCTGCTGGCCGGGCTCGGCATTCTGGCAATGCTGCTTCACCGGCAGGGCAAGGGCGCGGTCTGCGCCGCCGTGCCGCCGGTCTTCAAGGGCACCTTCCTGTTCGTCGGGCTGATGGTCGTCGGACTCGGCATGCTGGATATCGCGCTCTGCGTTCTCGCCAAGAGGCTGAAAAAGCCCGTGCTGATTGCACTGTTCACGCTTTCCTTCGTGTGCTCGCTCGCCATGGGCTACCTGTCCTCCCGCGATTTCGCGCAGGCCTCCATGAACTGGATTGCCGAGGGCGTGAACATCGTCGGGCAGGGCGCGCTGCTCGCCGGCGCGCTGCTGGCGCATGCGCACGGCTTGGCCGCGCTCGCGCTCGAAAAGGAGGACGCTGCATGACGGACAAGCTGCTTTCCCTCATCGGAGCGCTCTATCCGCTGCGCGCGCTGGACGCGGGCGAATTTGCGCGCTTAAAGGTGCACGGCCTGCGCTTCACCATCGAGGCCTACGAAGCCGACGGGCTTGGCCACGTCTCTGTCATGCGCGCGGGCGGCATGCTTGGGCTGATGAAAATGGATACGCTGATCGTCAATCCCACGCGGCGCGACCTGCCCCTGTATTCCTATGACCGCATTCACGCCATGGGGAACGACACGCTGATCATCGAGCTGTACGACACGACGCTTGAAGCCTTTTCCTGCGAAGCGCTGAACCGCCTTCAGGCCGAGACGCGCGGCCTGCCCGACCGCGATCCCGGCACGCACTGGTATGACGGCATCCGCCTGCCGCAAAGCCTTTCCAAGAAGGGAAAGCGCGCCCAATCGCCCGCCTTTGACCGCCTCGCGGCGGACTTTCTGACGGCTTGGCTTCACGCGGAATGCCCGCCAACGGGAGATTTCGCCGCGAAGCGCGAAAAGACCGCCGCCTATGTAAACGGCCTGCTCGCACAGGGCGGCCCATCGACCGACGTTTTCCGAAAGGCGCTCGGCACGGAACGCACGGCGGCGCTGTTCCGAAACGTGCTGTTCGGAATCTCGTAAGCGTCTTTCCCATCAAAATCACCCGCGGAGAGCCCAGCTTTCGGTTCTCCGCGGGTAATTTTTCGTTTTGCCGCAGGTCGATTTTCAGCGGTTCTCCGCCACCGCCGCGTGCGCGGCGCTTCGGATAAGCGCAAGCTGCTCCTGCGTGGGCATCGTGGACGGAACGGGAACGAACGTCCTTTCGCCCGTCGCCGGGTTCTTGCCCGTGTACTCATACAGCGCGGGCACGAAACGGTTTTCGCGCGCGTCGCGCCCCGTGAAAAACTCATACCACGTCAGCCCCGCCAGCAGCCGCCCGGCATACAGCGACAGGTGGAAGCCGTCGCGCGTCAGCGGCACGCCGCCGCGCTCGGGATCGAACGCCGCGTTTTCGCGCGCAATGCGAACCGCCTCGCCCACCGGGATGATTCGCGCGCCGATCGCCTTCGCGGCCTTCCGATAGGCCTCGCTCAGGCAGGCGTGCATTTGAAATCGGCTGCCGCCGTAATTTTCAAAGGCCGGATGCGTGCTGTTATACTCATAAGCCCATGTTTCGTTCACCACGATTTCCGCCGACGGCGCGAGCGCGCGGGCGTAATCCGCTAACTCCTCGATGAACGGGAAATACGTTTCGGGCTGACCGCTGAAATGGCTGGCCTGCTGCACGGTCACATAATCCCATTTCTCATCCATCAGCGCCGTGCGCACCGACGCGCGGCCGATGTTTTCGTTGTTCACGAAATAATCATACGCCGCTTCCCCGCTCCGCACGTTTTCCATGTGCCGCTCCAACGAGCAGCCGCCGATGTACAGGTTGCCCAGCTCGAACGTCTCCCCGCCCGCGGCGGCCACCTTGCGCGCCCATTCCTGCGAATCCACAGAGAAGCTGTTTCCGATTGATAAAATTTTCATAAGCCACCCTCTCTTGACAAAAAAGCTCATCGTCCGTATGATGGTATCAAATGGATACCGGGAGGTACTTTAATGATCGATTTTCCCCGTCCCGTCGTTCGGCTGATTCACGCGCTCAACGAAGCGGGCTACGAGGCCTACGCCGTCGGCGGCTGCGTTCGCGACGCGCTGCTCGGCCGCCAGCCCAACGACTGGGATTTAACAACCTCCGCTCTTCCCGAGCAGATTAAAGCCTGCTTTGCCAACCGCCGCGTCATCGAAACCGGCATCAAGCACGGAACCGTCACCGTTTTGGACGGCGGCGTGCCCTATGAGATCACCACCTACCGGCTGGACGGCGCATATTCCGACCACCGCCGCCCCGATTCCGTGGAATTCGTCAGCGACCTGAAGGAAGACCTGCGCCGCCGCGATTTCACCGTCAACGCCATGGCCTGCCACCCGGAGACCGGCGTGGTCGACCTGTTCGGCGGACAGGAGGATCTGCGCGCGGGAATCATCCGCTGCGTGGGCGAGCCGGAGCATCGTTTTACCGAGGACGCGCTGCGCATTCTGCGCGCGCTGCGCTTCGCCTCCGCCTATGACTTTGCCATCGATCCCGCGACGGGACGCGCGGCCGTAAAGCTCGCGCCGACGCTTCAAAACGTGTCGCCGGAGCGCATTTTTGTGGAGCTCAAAAAGCTTCTGTGCGGGAAGGGCGCGCGGCGCGTGCTCACCGAGTACGCGGACATCCTGTTCACCATTTTCCCCGCCCTCGCGCCGATGCGCGGCTGCGCCCAGAACAATCCGCACCACGCCTACGACGTGTGGACGCACACGCTGATTGCCCTTGAAAACGCGCCCGCCGACCCGGTGTACCGGCTCACGATGCTGTTTCACGATTCCGGAAAGCCCGCGGCGCGCACCGTCGGCGAGGACGGCTGCGACCACTTTAAGGGGCATCCCGCCATCAGCCGCGACATTGCCGAGACGGCGCTTCTGGCCATGAAGAGCGACCGCGCCACGATGAACCGCGTGCTGGCGCTGATTGCCGAGCACGATTTGCGCGTTCCCGCCGAGCCGAAGAGCGTGCGCCGCCAAATGGCGCGCATCGGCGCCGATCTGTTTGAGGCGCTGTTCCCCGTGATCCGCGCCGACCTGCTCGCGAAGAACCCGGCGCTGGTGCCGGAAAAGCTCCTCGCGGAGCAGGCACTGGAGCGCGTGTTCCGCGAGGAGGTCGCGCGAAACGCCTGCGTGAGAATCAGCGATCTCGCGGTAAATGGCCGCGACCTGATGGCGCTGGGCCTGACCGGCCCCGACGTTGGCCGCGCGCTGAAAGCACTTTTGGACAAGGTCGTCTCCGAGGAGCTTCCCAACGAGCGCGAGGCTCTGCTGGCCGCCTGTCAGACGCTCAAGTCCGAAGCCTGAACCGAACGCCTACAGCCACGAAAGCAGCCGGTTCAGCATATCGTCCATCACCTGCGCGCCGCGGGGTTCGTTGTGAATCTCGTGGCGCATGCCGGAATAAACCTGATGCTCCGTGCGCACGAATCCAAGGCTCTTCAGATACCTTTCGCCCGCGCTCGCGCCCTTCTCGCCCGCGGCGCAGGGGTCGCACGCGCCCACGGCGATAAACACCGGCAGCAGGTTGTTCACATTGTTCCAGTCGCGGCGGTCATACGCGCCGAGCATCAATTCAAGCAGCGACAGATAGCCGTCCACCGTGCCCGTGAACGCGCACTTCGGGTCGGCCGCGTAGGCCTCCACCAGCGCCGGGTCGGAGTTAATCCACGCGTACTTCGAGCTTTCGTCGCGGAAGGCCGACGCGTAGCTTTTGAAGATCAGCTTTTCGATGCTCTCGTCGCGATACCGCCCGCCCCGCACGCGCCGCTTGAGCTTCAGATACTGAATACCCGCACCCGCCGCCGGGTTGTGCGCGGGAAGCGCGCTCAGGATTACGCCGCTCAGCTCGTTCCCATAGCGCTTCAAATAGTTGAGCGCGCACAGGGAGCCCATGCTGTGGCCGTAAAGAAACATTTTTTTGCCCGGATAGCGCTCCGCCAAGATTTTCGCCGTCGTGCGGAAATCCGTCAGCGTACCCTCCGCGCCCAGCTCATAGGTATAGCCCAGATCCTCCTCGGCGCGCACGCTCCTGCCGTAGCCGCGATGATCGTTGATGATGCACGCAAAGCCCTTCTCGGCCCAGCGCCGCATCATCGGCAGATAGCGCTCCTTGTATTCGGAGATGCCGTGCGCCATCAGAATCGTCCCGCGCGCCTCGCCCTCGGGCTCCGCCAGCAGAACGCTGATTTCCAGCCCGTCCGCCTCGGAGGGAAACGAAAACCATGCTTCTTTCATTGCCAAAATACCTCGAAAATCCATTCCAGTGAAATTGAAGGGAAGTGTTCTCTTGTTTGACCGCGAAATCCCCGCCCGCGTCCGTGCCCTGCCGGGCACGGTGTGCCTGTGGCTCGAAAACCTGAAAACCGGCGAAACCGTCCGCGTAAACCCGGAGACTCCCGTCATCGCCGCCAGCGTCATCAAGCTCGCCGTGCTGCTTGAGGCCTTTCGCCGCTTTGACGACGGCTCGCTCAATCCCGACGAAATCTACGCCGTTCGCCCGGAGGACAAGGTGCCGTCCTGCGGCGCGCTCACCTATCTGCACGACGGGCTGCCCGTCACGCTGCGCGACCTCGCGACGCTGATGATCATCCTGAGCGACAACACCGCCACGAACATCCTCATCGACCGCCTTGGCATTGAATGCGTAAACCGCACGCTGGACGCATACAGCCTTACCGGCATGCGCCTGCGCCGCAAAATGTTCGATTCCGAGGCCGCCGCGCGCGGGCTTCAGAACACCGTAACCGCCGAAAGCGTCGCCCGGTTCTTCCGCCTGCTGTACGAAGGAAAACTGGTTTCGAAGGCCGCGTCCGATGACATGCTGCGCATCCTGCTCGATCAGCGGCTGAACGGCAAGATTCCGTTTTACCTGCATTCCGCGGGAATCCGCGCCGCGCACAAAACCGGCGAGGACGACGGCATCACGCACGACGCGGGCATCATCCTTGCGAAGGAGCCGCTGCTTGCGGTCTTTCTCTCCAGCGATACCGATGTGCCCGCGTGTGAGCGTATGATTCAGGACGTTTGCCGCACGTTTATTCCAGAACGATAACGGCGATCATTACCAGATTTTCGCTGCCCGTGTTTTCCACGCCGTGCCCGTGGCCGGGAAAGGTAACCATGCTGTCGCCCGCCTGCACGTCGCGATATTCGCCGTCGTCGCTTACGCGGCCGCTGCCCGCCACAAAGGCGAACATTTCCGTTTCGCCCTCATGCACATGATAGCCGATGGAGCCGCCGGGGCCGATCGTGAGCCTCGCAAACAGGCGCACCCTGCCCGGCCGCTCCTCGGACAGGCTCAAAACCTCCACGTCGCCGTTGCCGCCGCGCATCTGATGCTTGATTTCGGCAATCATATCCTTCTGCTTATTGACCATTTTGCGTTCCTCCGCTTTCTCAGATAACCTCAAACAGCTCGATTCGCTCGCCGTCCGGGCCCTTGAAGAAAATGTTCTTCACGCCGCCGTAAATCCAGTCGCAGACATTGATTTCTTCATTTACAAATTCCACGCGGCGCGCCTTCAGCCTTTCGACGATTTCCTCCATGTTGTCCACGTCCAGCGCCACATGATCGATGTTGCCTGCGGGCATGCGCTCGATTTCCGGCTTCTCAATCAGCTCCAGCACGCAGCTGCCCGCGCGCATGAACGTCAGATGCGAACTGCCGTTGCGGAATTCGTCCGTCTTTTTGAAGTCGAGCAGCTCCTCATAAAAACGCGCCGAGGTCTGTGCGTCGCGCACCTTCACGCCGATATGATGCAGTCCCTTAATTGCCATGATTCATCCCTCCGTTATTTTTTCTTATCATACCACATTTTAACGTAAATTCGCAAGCGCAAAAAAGCGATTCCCCTTATAATTACCGAAACGGACGGCATCCTCGGAGCCGCACCCGCATTCGTTTTTTCCGGTTTCTCCTAAAAAACGTAGGGTATCCCGCACGGGAACCCGAACGGAGGTATTTCCATGAAGCACATGAATCTCAGGCACTTCGTCATCACGTCCTTGTTCGTCGCGCTTACGCTCGTTCTTGGCTTCACGCCGCTGGGAATTATCCCGCTGGGCTTTATCAACGTGACCATTCTGCATATTCCCGTGATCATCGGCACGATTCTGCTCGGCTGGCGCACGGGTCTTCTGCTGGGCTTCTTTTTTGGACTGACCAGCACGCTGCGCGCCTTCGGCATTCCTACGCCCGCGTCCGCGCTGGCTTCCACGCTGCTGAGCGCGTCGCCGGTTTTCGTCGTCATCATGTCCATGCTGCCGCGCCTGCTCGTTCCGGCGGTCACGCATTTGGTCTACCGGCTGATTTCCTCCGCGCGCACGCATCTTAACGCGCCCTCCCTTTCAAAAATCGCCGATTCGCTGATCTTCGCCATTGCCTTCCCCGCGGCGGTCATTGGGCTGTATGCGCTGAAGGCGCTGCCGTTCTGGGCGGCCGCCGGGCTGTTCGCCCTGTTCGCGGTATTCGAGCTTCTGTTCGCCGCCCGCACGGACAACGCCGCGCTGACCATTTCCGCCGTCGCCGGAACACTGACGAACACCGTCTTTTACCTCGGCCTGATGCTTTTGTTCTACCACCTTGCCGGGCTGGACACGGCCACCATCCTCACCCTGATCACCGGCACGGGCATTATCGCCGGCGGCACGGAGGCCATTGCCGCGGCCGTACTCACGACCCCCGTCGTCTGCGCGCTGAAGCGCGTGAAAACAAACGCATAATGGGAGACGCTCAACCATGATTCTGACAATGGACATTGGCAACACCAACGTGAAAACCGCGCTGTTTGACGGAGACAGCATGGTCAGCTACTGGCGCATTTCCACCAACCGCACCATGACCAGCGACGAATACGGCATGCTGCTGCTCAACCTGTTCCACCACAAGGGACTGGAGCCGGCGCTGGTAACCGGCGTCGTTATCTCCTCGGTCGTGCCCACGATCAACTACACCATCGAGCACATGTGCCTGACATATTTCGGCGTCACGCCCATGTTCGTCATGCCCGGCATCAAAACCGGCATTCACATCAAATACGACAACCCGCGCGAGCTGGGCAGCGACCGCATTGCCAACGCCGTGGCCAGCTATGAGCTGTACGGCGGGCCGTGCATTTTCATCGACTTCGGAACGGCGACCAGCTTCGGCGTGGTCTCCGAAAAGGGCGAATTCTTAGGCGGCGCCATCTGCCCCGGCCTGAAGGTAACCGCGGACGCAATCGTCGACCGCACGGCGAAGCTGCCGCGCTTCGAGCTGATTAAGCCCCCGTCGGTCATCGGTAAAAACACCGTCACAAACCTGCAAAGCGGCATCCTGTACGGCCATATCGGCCTTGTAAAATACCTGATCGGCCGCATGAAGGAGGAGCTTCAGCAGGACTGCCGCGTCATCGCAACCGGCGGCATGGCCGTGCTGATTCACGAGGACGCGCCGGAAATCAACGTGTTAGACGGCCTCCTGACACTCAAGGGGCTTCGAATCATCTACCAGAAAAATCAATAGTACTCCGAATGCGCCTGTAAACAGCCG
>CAVERI010000025.1:0-28353 GCA_963618055.1 bacterium
ATTCAGGTTCTAGTGATCATTACGATTCGTGCAGGTTCAAGTCCTGTTTCCCGCAGTGTTCGCTCTTGAGTTCGAAAGAACCCAAGAGCTTTTTTATGTCTTCAATCTTTACATTTACCCTTTCGTCATGCTATAATGGCCTTGCGGAAGGGCGGGTGATGTGGTGGAAACGGTTTCGGCGGCGGCGCATTATGATGCGCTGGTGATAGAGGGGAACGACCCCGTATACGACCCGGAGCCTCTGCGCGCGTACATGCAAAAGTGGGACGGGTCGGTTTTCATGGAGCGTCTTGCGCTCAACGGCACGCAGCGTGTGCTGGAGGTCGGCGTGGGCACGGGCAGGCTCGCGGTGAGGGTCGCGCCGCACTGCCGGTCGTTTGTTGGCGTCGATCTTTCTTCACGAACGATTGCCCGCGCGAGGGAAAATTTAGCGGCGTTTTCAAACGTGCGCCTGATCGAGGCCGACTTCCTTTCGCAAGCGTTTGAAGGAACGTTTGACGTGATCTTTTCCTCGCTGACGTTTATGCATATTTGCGAGAAGGATGCGGCGTTTCAGAAGGTCTATGCGCTTCTTGCGCCCGGCGGGCGGTTTGTGCTCTCGATTGATAAAAACCAGAGCGAATGGCTGGAATGCGGGCAAAGGCGCGTGCGGCTGTTTCCCGACGCGCCTAAGGAGACAGAAAACCGGTTGAAGCGCGCGGGCTTTCACGTGGAATCCCGCGACGAAACGGAGTTTGCGTACATATTTACAGGGTATAAGGAGGGCGTGTCATGCTGAATCCATCGCGGCTGGAGGATCTGAAGCGGAAGATGAAGAGCCACTTCGACGCGGGCAAGGTAGCCGGGTGCAGTCTGCTCGTGTGCAGGAAGGGTGAGGAAACCTATCTGGAGTACGGCTTTGCCGACGTGAAGAATCGCGTTCCCGTGCGGCGCGACACGATTTTCCGCCTGTATTCCATGACCAAGCCGATCACGATGACGGCGGTCATGCAGCTGTACGAGCGCGGGCTTTTGTATCTGGAGGATCCGCTGTACGAGTTCATCCCAGAGTTTCGCGATATGCCGGTGGGTTTTGCGGAGCCGGACGGAAGCGTGCGGTATGAGAAGCCGAAGCGTCCCATTACCATCAAGCATCTTCTGACGATGACGAGCGGGCTTTCCTATCCGGGAGAGGGCGACGCGGGCGCGCGCTCGGTATACAAGGCGCTTGAAAAAATGGAGGAAAGCGGCGAGGATGTGCCCACGCTGGAAACGGCGCGCCGCGTGGCGAAGGAGGCCTGCCTGAGCTTCCATCCGGGCGAGCACTGGAGGTATGGACTTTCGCACGACATTGCCGCCGCAGTGGTGGAGGCTGTTTCCGGGAAGCGTTACAGCGAATATCTAAAGGAAACGATTTTTGCGCCGCTTGAAATGGCCGACACGAGCTTCTTTGTAAGTCCGGAAAAGCACACGCGTTTCACCCGTGCGCACGAGTGGAAGGACGGCGCGTATGCGGAATGCGAGGGCGTTAATTTCCTGAAGAAATACCTTTCACAGCCGGCATATGAATCCGGCGGGGGCGGGCTAATTTCGACGATTGACGATTACGCGCATTTCTGCGAGATGCTTCTAAACGGCGGAACGCGCCGCGGGCAGCGAATCCTCGGCCGAAAGACGATTGAAATGATGCGCACTGACCAGCTTACCGAGTCGCAGAGGGAGGATTTCAGCTGGACGGAGCGCGGCTACGGCTATGGGCTGGGCATGCGCACACATCTCAAGCCGTGGGTAACCAACGGCTCCGCAGGGGAATTTGGCTGGGACGGCATGATGGGCACATGGATGGCCGTGGATCCGGCGGAGGAAATGTACGTCGTATACATGCAGAACATGATGCCGTATAACAACTGCGGCATGCGGCTGATGCCGATTCTCTACGCGGCGCTGGACTGAAGCGGGGGGATGGTTAGATGAAACCAATGGGAACGAGGACGCTGGAAACCGACCGGCTGTTCCTGCGAAAATTTACGCCCGAAGACGCGGTGGATATGTATGAAAACTGGGCGTCGGATCCGGAGGTGACGAAATTTCTGACGTGGCCGGTTCACGCCAGCGTCGATGTGACGAAAAAGCTGCTGGAAATCTGGGTTCAGAGGTATCAGGACGACAATTCCTACAATTGGGCGATCGAATACAAGGAAAACGGCAGGGTGATCGGGAGCATCTCCGTTGTAAAGCTCAATGAAGCTGTTGAATCGGCAGATATTGGTTATTGCATGAGCCGAGCCCTGTGGGGAAGGGGAATCATGCCCGAGGCGCTGAAGGCGGTGATTGCTTTTCTGTTTGACGAGGTGGGTTTGAATCGAATCGCGGCCTGTCACGATGCCAGAAATCCAAAATCCGGCCGGGTGATGGAAAAGGCCGGGATGAAGCTGGAAGGCGTCTGGCGGCAGGCGGGGAAGAATAATCAGGGGATATGCGACGAGGTCTGGCATTCGATTATCCGGTCAGACCGTGTGTGACTTGCGGGGAAGAAAACGATGGAGTTTTTTTGAACGATACGGCTGCTGTGGCTTTGAATTTCAAAAGGGAGACAATCGAGATTTCTGGCTGTCGGATTCCATCATCATCCGTTGGACTGTGAACGCTTTGTTCCATCGAAGCAGAGCGACCGGGCTGCCGAGCCGCAAAAAAAGCGGACAGCGGCTCTTTTTTTCATGGATTCCCTTGACAAAGGGGATGTAGTCTGATATACTTCAACTATGCGGAAAAGACAGCTTTTACGAAGAGTTGAGTCGTAAAAGCCGGAAAAGAGCGGCCTGCCCGGATTTTCGGGGTTTTTCGAATGATGCGCGTTTCTGATGGCTTTATCGGCTGGCGGCTGTTCGTTTTGCATCGGACGGATTTGCTATGCGCGATTCGGTTTTATATGCTTCCGATCGTACGCTGCCTTTTCGTGGAAATTGTTTTGCGTGCGATTTGGTTTTGTGGAATTCTGATCGCGTGCCGTTCTTTCGCAGAAAATGTTTTCGGAGGTTTTTCCCGTGCCACAGAAAATCACCTATGCCCTGAAAACTGCGCGGCAGCTTCAGGAAACGACAAAAAAGATTCTGGCCGATTTGCCGGACGTTGCCTCGGACTTTATCCTTGCCATCCAGCAGGATACCCAGCCGCTGACCCGCTATGCCTATGCCCGCGACCTGAGCCTGTTTTTCCGCTATCTGGAGCGCGAAAATCCCACATTCGGCACGCGCCCGATGATCTCGTGGAACGCTTCTGAATTTAATAAGATCACCGCACGCGATATATCGTTATATTTGGATTATTTAACGCTTTACTTTGATGAAGATGAAAAGATTATCACCAATCAGGAGCTTGGCAAGATGCGGAAGTTTTATTCCGTTCGCTCCTTTTTTAAATGGATGTATCGGAATCAAATGATCAGGCAGAACGTGACGGAGCTGGTGAACACGCCCAAACGGCACGAAAAGCCGATTCTGCGCCTTGAAATCGACGAGGTGGCGCGCATGCTCGACGCGGTGGAAACCGGAGACGCGCTCACGGCAGGTCAAAGGCGGTTTCACAACGCCACGAAGAAGCGTGATCTTGCGATTCTGTCGTTGTTTCTGGGCACGGGCATCCGCGTGAGCGAGTGCGTGGGCATCGACATGGATGATCTGGATTTCGACGTGGGCGGTTTCCTCGTCACCCGCAAGGGCGGCAATCAGGCGATTCTGTACTTCCCGGACGAGGTTATCGACCCGCTGAAAGCGTATCTTGCGGAACGGAAAACGATTGAGGCGCTGCCGGGGCATGAAAACGCGCTTTTTCTGTCGCTTCAGAAGACGCGCATGAGCGTGCGCGCGATGGAAAATATGGTGAAAAAATACGCCCAGATCGCGGCTCCGCTGAAGAAGCGCATCAGCCCGCACAAGCTGCGCTCGACCTTCGGCACGAACCTATATAATGAAACGGGCGATATTTACCTTGTGGCGGACGTGCTTGGCCACGCGGACATCAACACGACGCGTCGGCACTACGCTGCCATGCAGGATCAGCATCGCCGGTATGCCGCCACAAAGGTGCGTCTGCGCGAGGAAGCGCCGAAGGAAAGGTCTTCCGACGATGCGCAGACGCCGGCTTCGAGCGAGACAAATTCAGATGAGAAAAGCTGAAGCAAAAAATGTCGACTGATAAGACTTCCATCGACATTTTTGCCTCAGACAAACAAGGTGTTATAGGAAAAGCGAAAGCGTCCGCAGTTACGCCTGTCGCAGACGCTTCACCGCGTCCGTCGCCAGACGGTCGCAGAGGTTGTTCTCGGGGTTATCCGCGTGCCCCTTCACCTTATGCCACGTCACGGTGTGGAACGTGCTCAGCTCCAGCAGGCGCTTCCACAGGTCCACGTTTTCCACGGGCTTTTTGTCCGCCTTCAGCCAGCCGCGCCGTACCCAGTTGGTCAGCCAGTTCTGCCGATAGGCGTTGATCAGATAGGCGCTGTCAGAGTACAAATCGACCGCGCAGGCCACCTTCAGCGCCTCCAGCGCCTTGATCGCCGCGGTCAGCTCCATGCGGTTGTTGGTGGTGTTCGCTTCCGCGCCGCTCATTTCGCGGCGCGTTTCGCCGTAAATGAGCACCGCGCCCCAGCCGCCCGGGCCGGGATTGCCGGAGCAGGCGCCGTCGGTATAAACGGTTACGTGTTTCATAGTTCCTCTCAATCCGCATCCGCGAGCGCCGCTTTCAGCGCGCGGGCGTTGTTTTTCATGGCAGCATAGTATCCGTCTGCGCCCATGGTTTCGTTGCCGGTGGACAGCGTGTCGATCAGCGCCACGCGGTAGCCATCCGATTCCAGCGTCTTTACAAGCGCCTCCGGCGCCTGCTTTTCAATCAGAACGACGCGCGCACCGCTTTGTGAGAGCGTTTCAAGCGCTTCCGCGCTCAGCGTGTCGCCGCTTTCGCGCTCAATGGCCGTGACGACGTTCAGCGACCATTCGTCGGCCAGATAGAACAGCCCCTCGTGCAGAACGGCGACGGGCTCGTCAAGATTGGCTTCGGACAGAATGTCCGCTATTTCCGTCTTCAGCGCGGACAGGCGCTCGTCGGCCGCCTTCAGATTGGCGAGATAGAGAGACTCATAGCGCGGGTCGAGCTCGATCATGTTTGCGGCAATGGCCTCCGAAATCTGCCGCGCGCCCTCGACCGACAGAAACAGCCACGGGTTTACGCCGGAAAAGTGCTCGCTCCCCCATTCCTCCGTGCGCAGCACGAGCGAGCCCATCACGCGGGCGACCGCCGGGCCGTTTTCACCCAGCGAGGAAACCGTGTCGGCAAAGGATTCAAGGCCGCTGCCGGCCAGAATCAGCGCGTCCGCGTTGGACGCGGTATACAGATCCCAGTCCGACAGCGTGTAATTCCGCAGGCATCCGTCCTGCGGCTGCACCAGCTGATGAAGCCGCATACCGGGAATGTCCGAAACGATCGCCGCCGCGAGCGCGTACACCGGATAGAACGAGGCATAGATGGCAAGCTCCTTCTCCGCTTCGTCCTGCGACGGCGACGAGCAGCCGGACAACAGCATTGTCAGGCACAAAAGCAGCGCGATCAGGCGTTTCATCGGTTCCTCCGTAGAAGTTTATTCGGGATAGGTCACGCAGATCTGCGTTCCGGCGACGAATTCGGACGGCGTAAGGTTCGGGTTGCGCCGGAGCAGCTCCGACGCCGTGATGCCGAGCCCCGCGGCGATCTTTGCGATTGTGTCGCCGGACTGCACGCGGTAGCGTCCGCTCGCGGAGCAGCTGCAGGCCTTCAGCGGATACTGATATTTCTGCCCCGGCAGAAGCGCCGAATACACGAGCGTCGGGTTCAGGAAGCTAAACTCCGCGAAGCTCATGCCGTACTTGGTCAGGATGTCGGCCAGCGTCTGACCGCATTGCACCGTGTCGGTGGCCGAGCAGGCGCTCTGCGCTTTGCGCAGCATGTTACAGTCCGGCGCGGGTTCGGGTTCGACGCAGCATTCGCCTTCCGGGCAGGTGGGCTCGGGCGTCGTGGTTTTGGGCACGCATATGTATTGGCCGATGGCCAGCTGGGTCGGCTCCACATACGGATTCAGCTCCAGCATCCGGGCGGTGGTAACGCCGTATTTCGCGGCCAGCGCCGAAAGCGTGTCGCCCTTCTGAATGGCGTACAGGTCGGAATCCGGGCAGGTCAGCATTCGCGTGGGAATGCACACGTCGGTTCCGGCGGTGATTTTCGCGAAGTCGACGTCGGGATTGATATCCCGCATTGCGCTCACGGTGGTGCCGAAGGCGGTGGCAATGCGCACGAGCGTGTCGCCTGAACGCCAGGAGTAGCGCAGAGAGCCCGCCGGACAGGTGGTATTAGCCATAAAGATCATGCCTCCCTTTTCGAACTGTTGTCAGCGTATTCGAAAGGGCGGCGCGGCGTTACACCCGGCGCACTCGCTCGGCGCGCTTCAGCGCGGCAAACAGGTTTTCGCCCGCGAAGCCGCGCACCTGCGCGTCGGTATAGCCGTGCTTCAGAAGCGCTTCGATCAGGTTCGGGAAGTCCGCGGCGCACGCGAGATTCTCCGGCTGCACCTCAATTCCGTCGAAATCGGAGCCGAAGCCGACGATATGCTCGCCGCCCAGCTCGCAGAAGCGGTCGATGTGGCGCACAACATCCTCCACCGTAGCCTTTCCCGCCTTCGTAAGGAAATGCGGGTAGAAGTTCACGCCAATGAAGCCGTTTTTCTGAATAATCGCCTCGGCCTGCGCCTTATAAAGGTTGCGCGGCGTGTCGCACAGCTCGCGGCAACAGGAATGGCTGGCAATCGGCGGAAGCGTCATGTGCTCCACAATGTCCCAGAAGCCCGCTTCGTTCAGATGCGACGCGTCGGCATAGATGCCCAGCCGATCCATTTCCGCGAGCAGCCTCAGGCCAAACGGCTTCAGGCCGCCCTCCGGGCCCAGCTTCGCCGGATGGCCGATTTCGTTTTCATAGTTCCACGTCAGCGCGATCATGCGCACGCGGCACAGCCGGTCAAATTCCTCCAGCCGCTCGAGCTTCCCTTCCAGCGCTTCGCCGCCCTCTATGGAAAAAATGCCGGTGGGCGCGTCGGGCAGCGCGTCCGGCAGGTCGCCGGTGAGCATTGGTATCGGAAGTGATTTGGACGCTTCTATCATCTTGAGCGCGTCCGGATACGGCGTTCCGGCCGGCCCCCTTCGGCCGGTAAACAAAGCGAAGGTTTGCAGGCTCACGCCGCCCCTTTTCAGGTTTTCGGGCGAAGCCATGGCCTGCGCGGGCGCGACGCCCTCAAGCGCAATCGCATACAGCGTGTCGGAATGTGCATCCGCGATTTTCATAAAGAGCTTCCTTTCCGGGAGGTATTCCCTCAAATCCACATGAATATTCTGCGCGCGGACGCGAAAATCCTTCCTGTGCGGACAAAAGACAGCAAAAAGCCAAATGTTTTCCACACATTTACATATATTCTATTTACAGACGCGCGATTCGATGCTATAATAATTCCCGTTCTGGTGCTGAACGGAATGCGGGGCATTAGCGCAGTTGGTAGCGCACAACACTGGCAGTGTTGGGGTCAGGAGTTCGAATCTCCTATGCTCCATGGAAAAACGAGTCTGTAAAAAGCAGGCTCGTTTTTTGTTATCTGACGTGTGTATATATTTAACCTGAAAAGCAAGACAATTAAAAAATCTCCGTCGTATAATGGCATCACTTTGGGCAGGAGAGGGTTGGAAAATGAGCAGGAAGGCGCTTTTCGCCGCGAGCGAAAGCATGGACATGACCACAGGCTCCCTTTGGAAGAAGATTTTCGTGTTCAGCGTACCGCTGATGTTCTCTCAGGTGCTTCAGGTGCTGTTCAACATGGCGGACGTAGCGGTCGTCGGCCGTTTTTCGAGTGCTCGGGCACTCGGCGCGGTCGGCTCGACGACGATTCTCGTGTCGCTGTTCACCGGCTTTCTGATTGGCATGGGCAGCGGCGTCAACGTAATCACGGCGCAGCATCTGGGCGCGAAGGAAAAGCGGAAAACGTTTGAATTCAACCATACGGCGCTTCTGGTCTGCCTGCTGACGGGCGTTATCATCTGCGCGCTCTGCCTTCTGCTGGCGCGCTTCATGTTCGAGCTTCTGAATACCAAGAAAGAGCTGATGGACGGCGCACTGCTCTATTTCCGCATTTACGCGCTGGGCATGCCCGCGCTGGCGATCTTCAACTATGGCAACGGCGTTTTGAGCGCCAACGGCGACACGTCGCGTCCGCTGATTTATCTGACGATCGCGGGCGTGGCCAACGTAATTCTGAACCTCTTTTTTGTCATCGTCTGCGGCATGGCCGAGGACGGCGTGGCGCTGGCGAGCATTATCACGCAGTACATGTCCGCTGTGATGATTCTCTGGCACATGAGCCGCCTGCACGATGACTGCCGTCTGAGCCTGAAGGATGTGCGCTTTTATAAGGGACACGCCCGGCATCTGCTGAGCCTTGGCCTTCCCGCCGGCCTTCAGAACGCCATTTTCGCCATCGCGAACCTGTTCATTCAGGGCGGCGTGAATTCTCTTGATACGGTCATGGTGGAGGGCAACTCCGCCGCGTCGAACGCCGACGCGCTGATCTATAATGTAATGGCGGCGTTCTACACGGCCTGCTCCACGTTCATGGGACAGAACTGGGGCGCGAAAAAACGCGATCGCGTGATCAAGAGCTATGCCGTGAGCCTGATTTATTCGTTCCTCGTAGGCCTGCTGCTGGGCGGCCTGCTGTATTTTTTCGGCGAGACGTTCCTTCGGCTGTTCACGCAGGATCACGAAACGGACGTTGTGAAGGCAGGCATGCAGCGCATACGCATCATGGGCTTCTCCTATTGCGTGAGCGCGTTCATGGACTGCACCATCGCCGCCTCCCGCGGCATCGGCAAGAGCTTCGGCCCCACGGTGATCGTGATTCTCGGCTCCTGCGTGTTCCGCGTGGTTTGGGTCTATACGATCTTCGCGCATTTCAAAACGATTCCGTCGCTGTATCTGCTGTATGCCTTTTCGTGGACGATCACGGCAATCGCGGAGATTCTGTTCTTCCTGTACAGCTACCGGCGAACGGTGCTGAACGACTAATTTTGTTAAGTTTCACAAACCCTATTTACACTGCCGTGCGTTTGTGCTATACTATTTCTTGTTCGAAAGAATGCGGGGCATTAGCGCAGTTGGTAGCGCACAACACTGGCAGTGTTGGGGTCAGGAGTTCGAATCTCCTATGCTCCATGGAGTCCGGATGCCGCTTGGTATTCGGACTTTTTCTATAAAAAAACGGAGGCCGAAGCCTCCGGCGGGCTCCCCTATTCGTCGCTCTCCTCGTCCGCCATGCGGTAGCCCACGCCGACCTCGGTGAAGATGTATCGCGGCTCGTCGGAATTGGGTTCGATTTTCCGGCGGATGTTGGCCATATGCACGCGGAGGATTTTGTTGTCGTTCGACGCGTATGGCCCCCAGATTTCCTTCATGATCTGCTTATACGTGAGCACCTGCCCGGCATGCTGGCCAAGCAGCGCGACGATGCGGTATTCATTGGGCGTAAGACCGGTATCCGCGCCGTTCATAAATACCCTGTGCTTCTTATAATCGATGGTAAGCCCACGCACCGTATAGACGCCGCTCAGCGCGATGGAATCGTTTTCCATGGTCGTGCGCGTATGGCGCAGCGCCGTGCGGATGCGCGCCATCAGCTCGATGGAGCCGAAGGGCTTTGTGAGATAATCATCCGCGCCGAGGTCGAGCGCGCGCGCCTTATCCTCTTCAGTCGAGCGCGCGGAGATCACGATGATCGGCGTTTTCGTCCAGCTTCGAATGCTTTGGATAATGTCATTGCCGTCCACATCCGGAAGCCCAAGATCCAGAAGGATGCAATCCGGACAATGGGAAGTCACAATTTCCGACGCTTTTTTGCCCGTGTCCGTTACAATCACATCGTAATGCGCCGCTGTCAGCGTGGCGCGCAGGAAACGGCAGATACCAACGTCATCCTCAATGACCAGAATCTTGCAGGGATATTCAGTACGCATGGTTTTCCTCCTCTTCACAGGGAAGCCAGAACTTCACGCAGCCGCCGCCGCAGGCGCGATTGGACGCGGCAATGTCGCCGCCGTGGGCGCGGATAATCGAGCGGCATACGCTCAGACCAATGCCCATATTCCGGCGGCCGTCCGGCTGCGAGCGAAGCAGCATGGCGCGGCCGTCGAACACGCTTTCCAAAAGGGAATCCGGGAAGCCGACGCCGTCGTCCTCCACGGACAGCTCCGCACGGTTGCCCGCGCGCGCAATGGTAACCTCGATATGCGACGCGTTTTCGCCGTGAGCGACCACGTTTTCAAACAGGTTCAAAAGCACCTGCTCAATCAGCGTGGCGTCCATCGGCGCGAGCAGAATCTCCTTCGGCTTTGTAACGGAAACGGAGATGGCCGGATTGCTGCGGCGGAATTTCACGATGGAGCTGCCGACGATTTCCTCCACGACCTCCGTATCCTTTTTCAGCGAAACGCTGCCGCCGGAGAAGCGCGTGACTGACAGAAGGTTCTCCATCACGCGAATCAGCCACTTTGCCTCGCGATTGATCTGGCGAAGCATTTCGTCGCGATTGACGTTTGCGCTCGCGTCGGCATCCATCAACACGGAGCTTGCGCCCAGAATCGACGCGAGCGGCGTGCGCAGGTCGTGCGAGACAGACCTGAGCAGGTTCGCGCGCATTTTTTCCGCTTCCATTTCGTAGCGAAGCTGCTCCTGCCGCTTAATCCGGCTGGTCAGCGCGCTGATGATCAGCGAAACCAGCAGCATCGAAAGAAAGGTGAGCGGGTAGCCCACGATGGTCATGTTGAATTCCCAGAACGGATAGGTAAATATGGTATTTACGCACACGACGGAAACGACGGAGGCGACGATGCCGTAAATATATCCATGCGTGTACCGGGCGACGAGCGCCACGGCCAAGATGTACAGAGACATGGAAAACGGGTTGTTGTCGTCGTGAATCTTTGAAAGGCCGTAGGAGAGCAGCGTGGCCGCCAGAAGAATCGCAAAGGAAATCAGCACGTCGGTCAGCCAATCCGTCCGCAGGCGACGTTTCATGGAGCCGCACCCCTTTCCCCATATTACAAACACATTATAGCACAAATTTGCAAACGAACGATGATTCGAAGAATTCTTTCCGGAAAATTAGCGGCGAAACGTTGTATAATGAATCAAATTTTGTTCCAGAGGGGGAATTGATTATGCCAAGCGCCGAATATATCAACGCAAAAAAGGAATTCAGAAACTGCCTGCTGATGTCGCTTTACGGTCTGGGCGTGCCGATTATCATTGCGTTCAAGGAGTGGCTGCCGATCATGCGCGCGGAAAAGGCCAAGGAGCGCGCCGCGCAGAAGGGCTAAGCGATTCGGAATTATATGGAAGGAAGCGGAATCCGGAAACGGAGGCCGCTTCCTTTCGTTTCCCGGGAAATCTTGGTGAAATTTCGAACAAACGTTTGCTTTTTCAGGACGGTCATGCTATAATCGAAGGAAAAAATGGGAGGAAGCCTGCATGCGCGACGCGTCCGAAAAGAAAATGCAGATTTTGGATTTCATCCGCAGGGAAATTGACGACAAGGGCTATCCGCCCTCGGTTCGCGAGATCTGTCTGGCGGTCGGGCTGAAATCCACCTCCACGGTGCACGCGCACCTGAACCGCTTGGAGGAAGAGGGCTATATTCGCCGCGACGCGACGAAGCCCCGCGCGCTGGAGCTGACGGACACATCGACGGTCAGAGGCCGCAGCGTGCCGCTGCTTGGCCGGGTGACGGCGGGCGTGCCGATTCTGGCGCAGCAGAACATCGAGGAATACTACATGCTTCCGCAGAATCTGGTGGGCGGCGACGAGGTGTTCATCCTGTCCGTGCAGGGCGAAAGCATGATCGAGGCGGGGATACTGGACGGCGACTTTGTAATCGTGCGCCGTCAGAGTCACGCGGAAAACGGCGATATCGTCGTGGCCATGATCGACGACGAGGCGACGGTGAAGCGCATCTTCTATGAGAAAGCCCGCGTGCGGCTTCAGCCGGAAAATTCCGCCATGCAGCCGATTTACGCGCGCGAGGTCGCGGTGCTGGGGCGCGTAATCGCGCTGTTTCGGCAGATGTAAAAAACAAAAGAGAAAGGCCTGATTCCGATGAACCACAAGTCCCCCTTCCCGTGGCGCGCGTTTTTAAAAAGCGTGGCGGCGATTGCCGTGCCGGTCGCGCTTCAGAACCTTCTTACGACCACGGGAAGCATGATCGACACGATTATGCTCAGCTCCCTCGGCGAGGAAACGGTCGGCGGCGTGGGTCTTTGCGCGCAGTTTTCGTCGCTGATGTTTTCCGGCTACTGGGGCTTTGTCGGCGGCGGAATCCTGTTTATGTCGCAGTATTTCGGCGCGAACGACGACGACGGCGTAAATCGCGCCTATGGGCTTACGCTCAGCTGCATGATGGTGGTCGGGCTGATCTTCATGACGATGGCCGTCGCCTTCCCGGGCACGGTGATGCGAATTTACACCGATAAGCCGGTGATTCAGAAGCCCGGCGAGGAATATCTGGCCATCGTCGGCTTTGCGTATCCGCTTCAGATTTCTGCTATGGCGATGTGCGCGCTTCTGCGCTCGACGCGGCGCGTGCGCATTCCCATGTTCGGCGCGATTGCGTCCGTGGCGACGAACGCGTTTTTGAACTGGGTGCTGATTCACGGCAAGCTCGGCTTTCCGCGGATGGGCGTTCGCGGCGCGGCGCTGGCGACGGTGATTTCGGCGGCGGTGAACGTGATTACGATTTTCATCCTCTCCGGAATCGTGAAGCATCCCTACCTTTTCAAGCTTCGCCGGCATTTCAGCTGGAGCCGCACGGCGCTGAAGTCCTATTTTCAAAAGTGCTTCCCGATTCTTATGAACGAAATTCTGATCGGCGTGGGCAACATGGTCATCAACATGGTGCTGGGCCGGCAGAGCGAGCAGGCGATCGCGGCCACGGCCGTGTTCCGCACGCTGGAGGGTCTGGTGATCGGCTTCTTCTCAGGCTTCTCCAACGCGTCCGCCGTGCTTGTGGGCAACGGAATCGGTGCGGGGCGGCTGGACGAGGCCTACGAGCGCGCGTGGCGGCTGGTGTACCTATGCGGAAGCTGCATCCTGACGGTGTGCCTTCTGCTGCTGGCCGTGCATGTGCCGATTCTGAAGGCCATGAGCCTGTCCGGCGAGTCGCTGACGATCGGCACCGGCATGCTGATTGTGTATTGCGTAGCGGCGACTGTGCGCATGTGTAACTGGACGCAGAACGACACCTTCCGCGCCGCGGGCGACGCCGCGTATGGTACGATTCTCGAAATCGCGTTCATGTACGCCATGGTGCTGCCGATGGTGTGCCTGACCGGGCGCGTGTGGCATTCGCCGTTTCTGCTGATTTTCGCCTGCTGCTATATCGACGAGCCGGTTCGCTTTGTGCTGATGCACCGTCACCTGTATTCGGGAAAATGGATTAAGCCCGTCACTCCGCAGGGACAGGCCGCGCTGCCCGCGTTCCGCGAGAAGCACGCTCACAAAAGGGCGTCCTGATCCTCGATTTCCGGGCCGGAAAGGCGATTCGAAACAAAGCAGTCCGGCGCGTGGTCGTTCACCATGCCGACTGCCTGCATGAAGCTGTACACGACGACGGGCCCCATGAAGCAAAAGCCTTCTTCCCTGAACGCCGCGCTGATCCGCTCGGACAGCGCGGTTTTCGCGGCCGGAGCGGCGATATGCGTGGGATAGCGCACGGTTTGTCCATTGGTAAACGCCCAGAACCAGCGGTCGAAGGAGCCCTCGCGCGCTTGAATGCGCACAAAGGCGCGGGCGTTTCGAACCATGCCTGAAAGCTTGCGCGCGGAATGAATGATGCCCGGCGCTTCCAGCAAATCGGCAAGCTGCGCTTCCGAGTAAGCGGCAAGGACGGCGGGCTCGAAATTGTCAAAGGCGGCGCGCATGGCTTCCCGCTTCGCGAGCACGGTGGCCCATGAAAGGCCGCATTGCATCATCTCGAGCGTCAGAAACTCAAACAGCGCCCGGTCGTCGTGGCATTGGCGCGCGCCCCATTCCTCATCGTGATAGCGAATCATTTCCGGACTTGACAGACACCATGGACAGCGCTTTTCTTCGTTCATTTGTTCTCCTTTTTGCCTGCGGCTCTTGCCTTTTACGGCGGCGAGCGGTATAATATTTGCGATTTCTGCTGTTTCGGAGGGATACCGAAAATGAGTGACAAGCGCATGTGCGTGCTGGACGAAACCAAGGCGTGCGACAACTGCGGCGAATGCGACCGCTGTGATCTGGATCCGAACAAGATCTGCGACAACTGCATGAAGTGTCTGAGGTCGGACGGCGCGGAGTATCGCGCCATTCAGATCGATGGCGTGGAGATCGACGATAAGGACAAGGTTGAGCTTCCCGAATAACGTCCGCCGAATACGCGCCGCGCTTCCTTCCCGTATACCTTGAAACGGGAGGAAGCGCGGTGCTTTTTTAGCAGGCTCAGGAACGCCGTCTCGCACGGCGCGCCTGCCGGTTCAGCTGTGCCTGCTTTTCCATCGCTTCAATCTCGGCAATATCCTCGTCGCGGGTCAGAAGCCGCCACTTCTTTATGCAGAACCAGCCAATGGCAAACAGCGCCACGCCGCGCATCAGCGTGGTAAACTGAACGGCGTACACGTCCATTCCCATCAGCCGCATCGGCGTGTCGCCGGTGATCGAGCTGACCAGCGTGCCCGTCATCAGACCAAGGAAGGCGCACAGGTTCACGCCGATGGAGTAAAACGCGATATGCGTGGTGGAGTTTTCCTCCGGAAGGTTCATGTACAGCACGTTGGCGTAGGAAAGATTCAGCCCGACCGAAAGCAGGTTCTGCCAGACGGACACCGGAACATACAGGAAGGTTGTGTTCTTCGTCATGAAAAAGAAGATGAATTCCGTCGGAACGAACAGAAGGCAGGCAATGCCGAAGGTCTTAATCCACGAATACCGGTGAAGCACCCGCTTCCACAGCGTGCTTGTGAAAATCAGAATGACCGTATACATCACCGACATGGCGTTGATCAGCGTGTAGGGAAACTGCATATGGTTCAAAAGATGATACGCCCACAGGCCGTTGTTCAGGTTGGCCACGTAGTTCCAGATGAACATCAAAACCATGCAGAGCAGGAACTTGCGATAGTGAAACGGCAGCGTGAACACCTGCGAAAAGCGGATTTTCTCTTTCGTCTCGCTGGGATATTCGCGGGCGCACGCCTGCATGCCCACGTCGATCAGCACCAGAACGAACGCGAAATAGCGGCAGCCCAGAATCAGCTGCGCCTGATGCGGAGACCCGGCCACCGCGTCGGCGAGCGCGCCGCTCAAAAGCAATATGGCGCTGGACATGATGGACGAGAACACCTGATTGAGCAGGATATACCGCGTGCGCCGCTCGTTGTCCTGCGGATAGAAGGCATAGAACCACTGCGTAATGCCCGGGCTGAACAGCGCGTATTCCGCATAGGCGACGAACAGAATGGCGATGAACCACCACAGCCGCTGCTGCGGATCGGTCACAAACTGCGGCATCAGCGTCGTAGCCAGTATGTACAGCGCGTAGAACACGATTTTGGACGCGAGCAGCCACGGCTTGCGGCTGCGGATGCGTTCCAGCAGCATGCCGGAAAACACGCTGACGCAGCTGGCAATGTACGGGATAAAGGAAATAATGCCCACACCGGTGATGGAAATATCGTACATCGACAGAAAGCCGGTGTAGAAAATGCCGGTGATGAACACGTTGTACATGGCCGTAACCAGCGCGCTGCCAAGGCTGATCAGCCGCCCCTTCGCGCGATCATCCTTCAAATTATAGATGTCCAGAAACGCAGCCTTTCGTTCCTGAAAGCTCGAATGGTGATGCATCCTCATTGCCTCCCATGCGTCAATTCCGTGCCGTGCGCATCAATGTACGACGAACCCGGCGAAGCTATACGGCGCAATCATTTATTTCTCCCACTCTCGTGTTCGTCGTCAGCGCGGGGTGAAAAAAAGCCGGCACGCCCGAAAATGCCGCGGACGCGCCGACAAGGCGGGAGGCTCAGCGCTTGGTGTTAGCGGGCAGCTCGCTGGTGCAGTGCGGACAGCGAGTCGCGTCCTTGTGAATCTCGCCGAAGCAGAAGGGGCAAAGGCGCGCGGGCTCCTTGGGCGCTTCCTCCGCTTCCTTCTTCTTTCCCAGCGCCGTCAGGCGGTTAATCACCTTCACCATGAAGAAGATGCACACGGCAACGGCAAGGAAGTTGAAGATTGCCTGCAGGAACACGCCGTAGGGGATCTCGGTCTGTCCGATGACCCACTTCATCTGCTCGAAGCTCACCTTGCCGGTAATCAGCGAGATCAGCGGCATCAGAATGCTGTTGACCAGCGCGGTGACAATGGCGGTAAACGCGCTGCCGATCATCATACCAACGGCCAGATCGACCACATTTCCCTTGAACGCGAAGGTCTTGAACTCGTTCCAGAGCTTTTTCATGAAGTCCCACTCCTCTATATTATTGGATGGCTCATTATATCACAGATCGAATTGTACGTTCGCGTATTTTCGTGTATGCAATCATATTTAACATAGCCGCGGAGGGAGCCGGGAAATCCCGCATGAATCGGCGGAAAAAATCATCATTTTTCACTTGCAATTCCATCGAAAAGGGGTTATTATATACATGGTTCCTTTATCATTCTTTAAGGAGGCTACCCCATGAAAAAGATCCTGTGCTTCGCGCTGGCTCTCGTTCTCGCTCTTGGCCTTGCGACCGTTCCGGCTTCCGCCGAGAACTTCAAGGTTGCCATGGTCACCGACACCGGCGGAATTAACGACCAGTCCTTCAACGCTCTGGCCTGGCAGGGCCTGCAGCGCGCCAAGGAGGAGCTGGGCGTCGAGGTCAGCTATCTCGAGTCCGTCACCGAGGCCGACTACGCCACCAACCTCGAAACCCTCTATGATGAAGGCAACGACCTGATCATCTGCATCGGCTGGATGATGGCCGACGCTCTGAAGGCCGCCTGCGAGGCGCACCCGGAGCAGATGTACGCCATCATCGATAACGGCTCCGTCGCCGACAACTGCGCGGGCGTGAACTTCGCCACTGAGCAGTGCTCCTACCTCGTCGGCCTGGTGGCCGGTTATATGACCAAGACCAACAACGTCGGCTTTGTCATCGGCATGGTCTCCCCGCTGATGAACACCTTCGGCGTCGGCTACTACGCCGGTGTAAAGTCCGCGAACCCCGACTGCACCATTCAGTATTATAACGCCAACAGCTACGGCGACGCGGCAGGCGGCAAGGCTGCCACCATCAACATGTACGCCCAGGGCGCGGACATCGTGTACCACGCGGCGGGCGGTACGGGCATGGGCGTCATCGAAGCGGCTGCCGAGCAGGGCAAGTTCGCCATCGGCGTGGATCAGGATCAGAACTATCTGGCTCCCGAGGCCGTTCTGACCAGCGCCGTGAAGCGCGTGGACAACGGCGTTTACAACCTGTGCAAGGCTCTGACCGAGGGCACCCTGACGGCCGGCGAGGTTGTGTACGATATCGTGTCCGGCGGTGTTGACATTGCCGAGACCACCACGCTGATCGACGCTGAAACCCTCGCGAAGGTTGAGGAAGCCAAGGCGAAGATCATCTCCGGCGAGATCGTCGTTCCCGCCACCGTTGAGGATTTCGCAGCCATCTATGGCGCGGATGTGTATCCCTTCCAGTAATTGATTCGCGCAAATCCCTGCTCGCCAGCCGGGCAGGGATTTTTCTAAATAAAGCGATCCCCCCTCCTTCAAAAGACCAATGAATGTGAGGTGCAACTCGTTTGACTTCGGAAGGCAACGAAAACCGGATTTCCGCTGCGGTTGAGATGCGCGGCATCGTGAAGATGTTCGGCTCGTTCAAGGCCAACGACGGAATCAACCTTACCGTAAACAAGGGCGAGATTCACGCGATTCTCGGCGAGAACGGCGCGGGCAAATCCACGCTGATGAACATCCTATACGGCCTTTATCAGCCCACGCGGGGCGAAATCTTTATAAACGGCAAAAGGGTGCACATTGATTCGCCCAATAAAGCCATAGAGCTGGGCATCGGCATGGTGCATCAGCACTTTATGCTGGTTCAGCCGTTTACCGTTACCGAAAACATCATCCTTGGCCTTGAGCCGATAAAGCACAGCGTGCGGTTGGATATTTCCGCCGCCCGCGAGCGCGTGGTGGAAATATCCAAGCGCTATGGCCTGAACGTCGATCCGGACGCGAGGATCGAGGATATTTCCGTCGGCATGCAGCAGCGCGTGGAAATTCTGAAGGTGCTCTACCGCGGCGCGGATATTCTGATTCTCGACGAGCCGACCAGCTCCCTCACTCCGCAGGAAATTCTGGAGCTGGTGGAAATCATGCGCAACCTTACCCGCGAGGGCAAGAGCGTGATTCTGATTACGCACAAGCTGAAGGAAATCAAGGAATGCGCTGATAAATGCACCATCATCCGTCAGGGCAAGTATATTTCAACCGTGAATGTAAGTGACGTCACCGAGCACGAGCTGGCCAGCATGATGGTCGGACGCAACGTGGAGTTCACTGTCGATAAAGCGCCCATTCAGCCCGGGGAAACGGTTCTCTCCGTTCGCGACCTGCGCGCCCGCGACTATCGCAAGGTGGAGGTGCTGCGCGGTCTGTCTCTCGACGTACGCCGCGGGGAAATCGTGGGCATTGCCGGTATCGACGGCAACGGCCAGACGGAGCTGGTCGAAATTCTGACCGGCCTTAAAAAGGCGACGCACGGCTCCGTTACGATGAACGGCCACGACGCCTACAACAAATCCCCCCGGTATCTGTACGATCTGGGCATCTCCTCCATTCCCGCCGACCGGCAGAAGCACGGTCTGGTGCTGGATTTCTCGGTGGAGGACAACCTGCTTCTGCAGAACATTTCAAATCGCCCCTATTCCTTCCTCGGCACCTTGAACCGCAAGGCGATTCACGCGCACGCGACCGAGCTGATCGAGAAATTCGACGTTCGCCCGCGCGGCTGCGAAACGCATCCCGCCGGTTCCCTTTCCGGCGGCAACCAGCAGAAGGTCATTATCGCGCGCGAGGTTACCAACGACAAGGATCTTTTGATCGCCGTGAACCCGACGCGCGGACTGGACGTAGGCGCGATTGAGTATGTGCACCGCTACATCGTGGATCAGCGAAACAAGGGCAAGGCCGTTCTGCTCGTATCCTTTGAGCTGGATGAAATCATGAGCCTGTCCGACCGCATCGACGTAATCTTCGAGGGCAAAATCGTCTATTCCGCGCCGGGCAAGGAAACGAACGAACGACAGCTGGGTCTGATGATGGCAGGAGGAGGCGAGCACCATGTCGGTTAAAAGGTATCCGAAGGGGCGTGGGCCGAGCCGCAATCTTCATAGGATTGTCTCGTCCAGCTTTCCGTACACCATTCTTTCCATACTGGTCGGCTTTCTTGCCGGCGGCATTGCGCTGCTGATCGCGGGCTATAACCCGCTGGAGGCATACGCCAGCCTGTTCCGAGCCATCTTCCTGAACGCGAAAACCGGCAAGCTGAGCACAAAATCGATGACCTATTCGTTCATCGAATACGCGAATCCCTACATCCTGACCGGCCTCTCCGTCGCCTTCTCGTTTAAAACCGGCATCTTCAACATCGGCGCGGAGGGACAGTACATCGTCGGCTCGCTGGCGGCGTGTCTGGTGGCAATCTTCGTGAAGGCGCCCGCGTGGGTGCTGATTCCCCTGTGCATCCTCGCGTCCCTTGCCGCGGGCGCGGTGTGGGGCGGCATCGTGGGCTATCTGAAGGTTCGGTTCGGCTCCCACGAGGTACTGTGCATGATCATGTTCAACTGGATTGCGTTCTACCTTTCCAATTTTATCGTAAATCTGGAAAGCGTGAACGTCGGCGGCGGCAAAACGTGGACGAAGATCATTCCGGACGAGGCGAAAATCACGATTTCCAAGTGGTTCCCGGCGAACGTGGTTTCGACGAATACGCACTTCGGCATCGTGCTGACGCTCGTGTGCGTGTTCGTCATCTGGTACATCATTTCCCGCACGACGCTGGGCTATCGCCTGAAATCCGTTGGTCTGAACCGCGACGCGGCGGAATACGCGGGCATCAACGCCAACCGCTGCGTAATCGTTTCCCTTGCCATTTCCGGTGCGCTGGCCGCGCTGGCTGGCGGCCTTCAGGTGCTGGGCGTAAACTACAAGATCAACCAGTTCGCCGCGCAGGAAAGCTACGGCTTCAACGGCATTACCGTGGCGCTGATCGGCAGCTGCAACGCGTTTGGAACGCTGCTCGCGGGCTGGTTTTTCGGTGCGATGAAGTATGCCGGAACCCGCATGAAGGTCGGCAGCGACCGCGTGCCCAAGGAGGTCATCGACATCATCATGGGCTGCATCGTCTTCTTTATCGCCATTTCCGGCCTGTTCCGCGCGTTCTTCGTTCGCAGAATCAAGGGAGGTGACATGTTCTAATGAATCAGGTTCTGATTACCATCGGCGTGATTCTGAACGCAACTTTGATGTATACGCCTCCGCTTCTGTTCGCGGCGCTGGGAAGCTGCTTTTCGGAAAAGAGCGGCGTTGTCAACATCGGCCTTGAGGGCATGATCGTAATTGGCGCGTTTACCGGCGCGGCGGTCGGCCACTTTGTGGACGCGCCGTGGCTCGCTTTCCTCTGCGCGGGACTTGCGGGCGGCTTGCTCGCGCTTTTGCACGCGTTTGCCACCGTCACCTGTCAGGCAGATCAGACCATTTCCGGCACGGCGATCAACTTCCTCGCCTCGGGCCTTTCGGTATATATCTGCTTTTTGCTGTTCAAAACGAGCGAAACAATGCCCGTTCAGAGAAAGCTCCCCCGCCTGTTCAACGACCTGTTTGTCTGGCTGGGCGAGAACCTGCCGGAGGGCGCGGCGCAGCTGTTCCGTCAGAACGGCTTCTTTGATCTGGTCTTCAACACCTATGCGTCCGCCTATATCGCCTTCCTGCTGGTGATCGTGGTGTGGTACGTGTTTTACCGCACGCGCTTCGGCCTGCGTCTGCGCGCCGTCGGCGAGCACCCGCGCGCCGCGGATACGCTGGGTGTGAACGTAACGCTGGTTCGCTACATCTGTGTCATCCTCTCGGGCGTTCTGGCGGGCTTTGGCGGCGCGTCCATCACGCTGGCGACCGTGTCCGCGTTCCGCCCCACAATCGTCGTCGGTCAGGGCTTTATCGCCATTGCGGCCGTCATCTTCGGCAACTTCAAGCCGCAGGGCGCCATGCTCGGCTGCATCCTTTTCGGCTTCTGCAACGGCCTGCGCGTGGTGCTGGGCTCCGACGCGAAGATTTCGTTCACGCTGTTCGAAAAGGCAGTCAACATCCCCATTCCCGTGAACATCATTTCGATGATTCCCTACGTGGTCACAATCATCACGCTGGTTCTGTTCGTGGGACGCGCGCGCGGCCCGGCGGCGAACGGAAAGCCGTATATCAAATCGAAATAACACATACACCCGTTGCATCGAAAGCCAAAATCGCTTATAATGCTAAAGGATACCAAGGTCTGCGCGCGTTTCCGCGCAGACCGGTATCTATATCCGCACGGAGGGTTTACGTAACAATGGCATCTCGCAATTCAGAGAGAAGATCGCGCGCGCGTCTGGATGAACAGCAGCTTCTGCGCGATCACAGAGCGCTGGTTGAAATGGAAAAGCGCGAGAAAAAGCGCGTTCGCCGGGCGTGGCACTGGGGCACGCTCCGCCACGTCCTGCTGGTTTTGCTTACGCTGATTCTGGCAGTCGTGACCATCGTCGTGATGGTCGTGGGTCAGTTTCTGCGCGGCCCGTCGCCGACGGCGAGCGATCTTGTTGTGCAGACGCTCATGGAATCCAGTGCGCTGAAGTTCGTCCCCTATCTGTTCCTGTTTGAAAAGACGGACGAAGCAATTCAGCGCAACACGCTCGTCGTGCCGGAGGAAGCGACGGACGCGAGCCTTGTTACCGTTCGCGCGCATTCGTTCGCCGACGAAACGGGCGATTCTGATACTGGCGAGGTCTTCGATGAAAACGGCGTTCGCATTGAGGAGGTCGTGGGGCCGACCTATCGCGGCTACATGATGATCGTGCGCGACCCTGCGCAGGTGATCGTCGGCGTAAGCCACAACCCCTTCTCCAACGCGCACGCGGGAAAATTGGTAAATGAAATCATCGACTCCTATGGCGCGGTTGGCGGCATCAACGCCGGCGCGTTCTACGACGCCAACGGCACGGGAAACGGCGGCGAGCCGCTGGGACTCGTGTTTTCCGAGGGCAAGCGCCTGAACCGCGCCGACAACGGCGCGTATAAGACCGTCGTCGGCTTCGATAGCAACAACATTCTCCGCGTCGGAACCTATACGACCGCGGAAGCGGAGGAAATCGGTCTGCGCGACGCGGTCGCCTTCGGCCCGGCGCTGATTGTCAACGGAAACGCCGCCACAATCAAGGGCAACAGCTCCGGCCTGAACCCGCGTTCCGCGATCGGCCAGCGCAGCGACGGCGCCGTGCTGCTGCTCGCCATCGACGGCAGGCAGGCAAACTCCTTCGGCGCGTCGTATGCCGACCTGATCAAGGTGATGCAGGACTACGGCGCGGTGAACGCGTGCAACCTTGACGGCGGCTCGTCCACCGTGATGTACTACGAGGGCGAACAGAAGAACGACGGCATGGCGATTTCCGCTTCGCGCCGTCTGCCGACGGCATGGATTGTCAAACGGGGTGAAACGAATGAATAAACGCAAAAGGAAATACACCCGCTATACCGAGGGCAGGCTGCGCCTTCGCAACCTTCGCTTTTGGGTGCTCTATCTCGCGCTTGTGGCGCTGATCGTTTTCGCCGGAACGCGCGTATATCGCTATTTTGACGCCTCCCTCACGGCATACGAGGAGGCCGCATCCAAGTCACAGAAAATCGTTGAGGAAGTAAGCGCCCTGTTCACGGAAAAGCACTTCGATCAGCTGTATGAATATGAGGACTCCTCCCTCGATTACATGGAAACGAAGGAGGACTACATCGCCTATCTGAATCGCCTGACGGAGGACGCCGAAATCCAGTGTACGCTGGTGCGCTCCGAGCAGCCGGACGAGCAAACCTATTCGGTCACGGCGGGCGGCAAGCGCTTCGCGTCGTTCGTGCTGAAGAAATCCGGCGAATCCGAGTTTGAAATTCTGCCGATGCTTGGCTTCACGCTTCGCGCCGAGGAATACGAGCTCAAGTCAATTCAAACGTCGATTCTTCAGCTGGCAGCCTATGAGGTCACCGCCCGCGACACGGATACCGTGTACGTAAACGGAAAGGCCCTTACGGCTGAGCATGCGGTTTCAACAGGCACAAAGCTGTTCTATGATGGTCACCTTCCGGATGGCTACCCTTCCCCGACGCTGACGACCTATCGCTTCACCTGCGCGCTGGGCGAGCCGGAAATTCGCGTAGTCGATGCGTCCGGAAGCGAATGCGAGCTGACGAAGGAATCGGAATACACCTATACCTATCAGTTCCAATATGCCGACGATACGCTGAAGCCGCAGTATGAGGCGAACGTTCTGGAATGCGCAAGGGACATCTGCCGCTATACGACGGACAACCAGACGCAGGCAAGGGTGCTTAAGCGCATGGAAACCGGTTCTAAGGCGGCGGAGGCCATCAAGAACATCGACGCGCAATGGCGCACAAAGGCGGACAAATACACCTTTGAAAATGAGCGCACCGAAAACTACGCCATGTTCGGTGACAGTGTGTTCTGCTGCGATGTGCATTTTGACTATAACACCGTCTCCCGCGGCGTAGCCAACACCTACCCTACCTCCTATCGCCTGTACTTCAAGCTCGTAGACGGCGCATGGCTGATTTACGACTTCGAAAATCTCTGATTTTCCTTCCACGGCAACAGAAAAGCCGCTTCGCTCCTCGTTCGCGAGGAAAACGAAGCGGCTTTCCCTGTATCCATCTCAGCCGATCAGGTGGAAGAACTCCGAAAGAGCCTTTTCATGCTGACCAAGGGTCACGAGGTGGTGGTTGTAAATCGGGCGGGTCAGGAAATAGCTGAAATCGTCCAGCTTCAGGCGAATCTGCGTGCGGCAGAGCGTCGGCTCCTGAAGGTTTCCGATGATTTCGCCGTTCTTGGCAAAATACCGTCCGAGCGCGGCGTCGGTCTTGAAAATGGTGCAGGGTACCTCCGGCACATGACCGGCCACGGCCACGCCGATTCCGCTCTCATAGTGCGTGGTCAGGCGGTAGCTTTCCGGCATGTTCATCGGCAGCGTGCAGTGCGCCAGCACCATTTCGCCCTTCTCGGTATCAATGCGGCTGGGATTGCACAAGAACACGGGATTCCCGGATACCTCGCCCAGAATGACCATCGACATCAGCGACGGCACGTCACCCTCACAGCCTCCGTAAATGCCCTCGGCGTTCAGAATGGCAAGGCCGAGACAGCCGGTGGTGTACACGGTGTCCAAAAGGTCAAAGCAGCGAACCGTCAGGCCGAACAGGCCATAGCGATCGACGATGCGCCGGAACGCGCCGTACACATTCAGCGCCTTTTCCATTTCAGCCGCGTCATAGCCCTTGCTCTTCAGTTCGAGCGTCCAACGGTTTTCCGGATAGCCACCCTTTCTAATTTCATCCTGCAATTCGCTCATTGGAATCTTTTCAAGCGACACGCCCAGCTTGGCGCGATAGGCCGCGTCGTCGGCCGGGCTCGCGATCAGCCAGTCCGACGGATCGCCGATCAGCCCCAGCTTCTTCCCGCGCAGGTTCGCCACAGCCTGATAGGCGCTCTTCAGCGCGCGGATGCGGGCGGCAACGTCCTTCACGCTGCCGTGGATGATTTCGCCGTAATGCCCATGCGCCTGAAGATAGGAAAGAATTTCCATCGAAGCGGCCAGTGAATTGCTCTCGCCGCTGGTAAGAATGTACAGCGGACGCTCGGCCAGCTTCAGATATTTCTCAAGGAAAATGCCCTCGCTTCCGCCGGAGGCTACATAGACCAGCCCGAACGGCACCTTGTCCAGCTCCTCCATTTCCACGAGACGCAGCTCTTCCTTTAGCTCCGCCTGTACGCGGGACAGATAATCCTTCACATGCGCCTCGCTAACCTGACTAAGCGGGCTTTTTACGCGGCAAACACAAATCGACATGCACCTTCCTCCCTTCTACGCTTCCTTCACATGCTCGAAGCACTCGCGGTCGATCCTTTGCAGCCATTCGCGAATCTGAATGTGCTGCGGACAGGCAGCCTCGCAGGCGCCGCAGCCGACGCATTTGCGCGCGCCGGGCTCCTCGACGTACTTCTTATAAAACGCGTCAAAGCCGCCGAACATGGCGCAGCTGTCATACCGGCGGAAAATCTGCGGAATCTTCACGTCCTGCGGGCAGGGCTGGCAGTATTCACAGCCGGTGCAGCCCACTCGGATGCGCGCCTCATAGGCCTCGCGCACGCGCACATACAGCGCGGCCTCCTCGTTGCTCACACAGTTCGCGTCGGCGTGCTCGAAGATGCGCAGGTTGTCCTCAATCTGCTCCATCGTGGACATACCGGAGAGAATCGTGATGATTTCGGGGCGGTTGTACAGATAGCGGAACGCCCACTCGGCGGGATTGCGCCTGATCGGCTGCGCGGCATACAGCGCCTGAACGTCCTCGGGAATGTTTCGCACCAGCGAACCGCCGCGAAGCGGCTCCATGACCACGATGCCGATGCCCTTCGACGCGGCATACTCCACGCCCTTCATCGTCGCCTGATGGAACTCGTCCAGAATGTTCATCTGCACCTGCGCAAGCTCCCAAGGATAGCTGTCAATCACGCGCTTGAACGTATCGAAATCGTCATGGAATGAGAAGCCCACGTGCAGAATCTTGCCCTTTTTCTTCATTTCATCGAAGAATTTGAGCATGCCAATCGGCACGAGCTTGTCGAAGCGCTCGCCGTCCACGGCATGCGCCAGATAGAAGTCCAGATGGTCGGTCTTCAGGCGGGCAAGCTGCTCGTCAAGAAGCGCCTCCATGTCCTCATATTTTTCAACCTTCCAAAGCGGGAGCTTGCTGGTGAGCGTAACCCTCTCGCGATAACCGTCCGCCAGCGCCTCGCCGACGAGTACCTCGCTGTCGCCGCCGTGATAGCCATAAGCGGTGTCCACATAGGTCAGGCCGCGGTCGATAGCCGCGCGAATCATGCGAATCGCCTCCGGCCGGTCGATGGGATGGTTTTCCGCGTCGAGCGTGGGAAGACGCATGCAGCCCATGCCCAGCGGCGAAACCTTCACGTTCGTTCCCGGAAATTGACGAAGCTTCATAGACAGTTTCCCTCCTTATTCTCCATGCGCAAGCCTTGCGCGAATCCTTGTGGAAATGAATTCGATAACCAGCATCAGGGCGATCATGCCGCACAGGAACGCGCCGACGATGCCCCAGCGGCGGGAGTTAATCGCCTGAATCAGTGAGGCGCCGATGCCGCCCGCGCCGACGATGCCCAGCGTGGTTGCGTCCTTCAGGTTGATGTCGAAGCGATAGATGATGGTCGAAATGAAGTTGGCGGTAAGCTGCGGCAGAATGCCGTAGCGAATCTTCTGGAAGGTGTTGCAGCCCGCCGCGTCGAGCGATTCAAGAATGCGCGTGTCCAGATCCTCGATGGCCGTAGTGTACATTTTTGAAATCATGCCGATTGAGCAGATGGACTGCGTCATAACGCCGCACAGCGCGCCCGGGCCGGTAACGCGAATCCAGCACAGCGCCCAGATGATGCTGGGAATCGTGCGGACGGCGAGCACGAGCGCGCGCACGATGAACGCCAGCCACTTCGGAACCACGTTCTCCGCGCACAGGAACGCCACGGGGATGGCCAGAATGCCGCCGAAGATCGTGCCCAACAGCGCAATGGCAATGGTCTGCATCATCAGGTACGGAACCTTGTCGCTGCCAAGGGACAGGATGTAGCTCATGTCCGGGTGCGTAATGCCGTGCACAATGCCGTAGGCAACCTCTCTGCCCTTGGAAGCCAGCCCCTTCCACTCAATGGAGGAGCTCGACCACGCGATCAAAATCGCGACGATGGCGGTAATCAGCAGATACATCGCCCATTTGTTCGGCGCGAGGGTGAACATCTTGAGCACGCGCTGCCCCGCGTTCAGGTTTTCGAACGTCAGCCTGTCGCGCCTGTATGCCTGAATCACAGGCACGACGCATAGGCAAACCAGCCACAGACCCAAGAAGGCAAAGCCAATCAGCGCCAGCGTGCCGGCATACGTAACCAGAAGCACGTGCGCCCAGCCCGGCGCCCGCGTTTCCGTTTGCGCCTCCGTTTCCGCGGTCTCCGCCGTCGGCGCGGGCGTTTCGGGAACCGCAGTCGCCTCGGCGCTCTGCATCTTGCCGTCGACAATCGTTCCGCTGAAGTCGAAGGACGAGGCCTTCTGCGTCGGCGCGGCTGTCTCGGCGCTTTGCACCTTGCCGTCGACAATCGTTCCGCTGAAATCGAAGGACGAGGCCTTCTGCGTCGGCGCGGCCGTCGCGGCGCTCTGCACCTTGCCGTCGACAATCGTTCCGCTGAAGTCAAAGGAGAACGCCTTCTGCGTCGGCGCGGGCTCGTCGCTGATCGTACCGGTGAGAACGTCCACGCGCGAAGCGTCACTCAGGCGGCTGTCATAGCTGACGGCGGGCGCCTGCGCAGCGGCAGGCGCGTCCGACCGTGCGTTCTGCACGGCTTCCTTGTCAAGGTTCACGCCGACGCAGGCCAGCGCGAGGAATATCAGCGCCAGCGCGAAGCAGACTGCGGCGGGAATGTTTCTGGATTTCTTCATCATCTTCCCCTCCTCAGCTCAATCTGCGCCGCAGCGCCTGACTGATGTTGTCGATTGCCAGCACGACCACGAACAGCATGATCAGAAGCGTGCCGAGGCTGTTGTAATCGCGGAAGCCCACGCGATCCTGAATCAGAATGCCCAGACCGCCCGCGCCGACGTAGCCGAGAATGGACGCGGCGCGAATGTTCATTTCAAACGAATACAGGCAGTGCGAAAGGTACGTGGGCAGAATCTGCGGCATGCACGCGGCGGCAAACGCGCGGATTCGCCCCGCTCCCATTGATTCCATGGCCTCGAACGGCCCCATATCGATGGTCTCGATGGATTCATACAGCATTTTGGATACCACGCCGAATGTGAAAATCGTGATGGCCACGGTACCGGCGAACGCGCCCAGCTTGAAAATCAGCGCGCATACGGAGGCGATAACCAGCGTCG
>CAVERI010000025.1:28363-33650 GCA_963618055.1 bacterium
CAAAACCGATACCACGTACTTGTTGCGGTTGATGTTGGTGGAAGCGAACACGGCGAACGGCAGCGAAAGCAGGCTGCCCAGCGCCGAGCCCATGATGGACATTTTCACCGTTTCCACCAGCGGGCCGACGATGTCGCGCCAGTAGCTCCAGCGCGGCTGGAAGATTTTCTTGAAGATGGCCGTCAGCTGATAGCCGCGGTTCACAATCACGCGAAGGTCGAAGCTCGTCATGTAAAGGGAAGCCCAGAACGCCAGCAAAAGAAGAATAGTGATCAGCGGCGCGCGGGAACGCTTGCGCTGAATGGTATGCCCGTTCGAAAGCACGATCGTTTCCGGCTTGAACAGCATGTCAAACGCCGCGAACAGACCCACCGGCAGGCAGATGACCACCATGGCGATGCCCAGCACGCCCAGCCCCAGCTCCGTGCTGACGATGCCGGTATCCATGGCGGGATTGTATTTCCGAATCGCGTCCGCGCCGTAAATGGCCAGCGCGATTCCCGCAATCGTCAGCACAAGGCAGACAATCGCGCGGAAAACCCGGCTTTTCAGGAAGGAAAGCGGGCTCTTCTTTTCAAACGCCTCACTTTGCATGATCCTGCCCTCCCTGCTGCGGGTCTGAGCTCTTCGGAACCGGCGCGCCGTTGTAAATCACATCGAGAATCTGCTGCGTGATGCCGGATGTCGGGCCGTCGTACACGATGTTTCCGGCGCGGATGCCGATTACGCGGTCGGCGTATTCCAGCGCCAGATCGACATGGTGAATGTTGATGAGAATGGAAATGTTCATTTCGGTGTTGATGCGCTTGAAATCGTCCATCACCTGATGCGCCGTCACCGGGTCAAGCGCGGCGACGGGCTCGTCGGCCAGAATGATCGACGGGTTCTGATTCAGCGTGCGCGCCAGCGCGACGCGCTGCTGCTGTCCGCCCGACAGCTGGTCGCAGCGTGTGTAGGCCTTTTCGAGAATGCCAACCTTGTCCAGCGCCTCCAGCGCGCTCAGCTTCTGCTTTTTCGTGAAGATGCCGAACAGGCTCGAAAAGAAGTCCATATCGGGCACCATGGAGGTGAGCACGTTTTTAATGACGGTCGCGCGCGTAACCAGATTAAACGACTGGAAGATCATGCCGATCTTGCGGCGGAAGCGGCGAAGCGCCTTGCCGCGCAGCGTCATCACGTCCACGCCGTCAACCACCAGCTGGCCGCCGGTAATGTCGATCATGCGGTTGATCGTGCGGATCATCGTAGACTTGCCCGCGCCCGACAGGCCGATGATAGCGACAAACTCGCCCTGCTCGATGTTGAGCGTCACGTGATTCAGGCCGATAACGCCGTTCGGATACTGCTTGCTGACATCCCGAAATTCAATCATTTCCCTATCTCCTTTGGCCAGAATTCCCCATAACAGTATACCATAAAACCCATGCCACATGCAATTGTTTGTGCCGTAAAACTACGCGAAATCCGCGCAATTTCGTCCGATTCGTTGACAGAAGCGCCGGAAGATGTTACGATATAAAAAAACAGAGGGGAAAAAGGAGGCCGCAGCGTGATTCTTCGCGAACTGAAAAAGGAAGGCCTTCTCGCGCTCAGAAAGCTCTGGAGCATATGCTATCAAAGAAGCCGCATGCTGCTCGGCTTCCTGTATCGGTTCGACGCGGAAATGCACGCGCTGGAAATCAAAGTGCCCGACGACATTCCCCTCCCTGCCCTGATCGACACGCCCTGCGAGGTGGAGTGCCGCGTCGAAAATCCCTATATGCTGCGCGCGCTCTCACGAAAAAGCCGCTGTACGCCGGGTATTACTACTGACTGAACACGCAGAACCGCCTCCCGCGGAAAAGGTTTATTTGCTGAGAGGATACAGACTATGATACCAATCATGCTGCTCTTTGTAGGAGATGAAAGCGACCGGGAGTTCTTTGAACGTTTATACGTGGATTACCGTCTTCTGATGCTTCGAAAGGCTTACGCGATTCTCAACGACTATCATGAAGCAGAAGACGCCATGAATATGGCATGGCTTGCGCTCCTGAAAAAAATAACGCTGCTTCGGGAATTTGACAGTTGTTCACTGCGCTCGTATATTGTCTCGACAATCAGAAATACCTCGCTCAATCTTCTGAGACAAAAGAGATGCGTGTCGATTGAAGACATGAACGCTGCCTTCGACGTTATTCCATCGAACGAACCGGAATTGGATGAGAGGCTTCTTCAGAAGGATGCTGTAGACGAGCTGACGCGTTTTCTGGAAGGCCTGCCGAAACGAGATCTGCTTATTTTAGAAATGAAATACGTGCAGGAATTGTCTGATAAAGAAATCGCAAGGGAACTCAATATCCAAGTGGACAGCGTGCGAACGTATCTTACGCGGGCGCGCCGCAGGGCAAAAAAGATTCTGAAGGAGAAAAAGCATCTATGAAACGGATTTCGAGAAAATGGAAAACAGCCGCATCGCGTACGTCCTGCGCGGACGCCATCCTTCGCGATGCGCTTATCCGGCTGAACAACAGGGACGCGGACGAAATGGAACGGGAGCCCATAACCTGCGAGGAGCTGCGCTTTTTCAGGAATACGCAGGCGGAAACGCTTAAGCTGATTCGGAAGAACACGAGGAGGCTTCGCTTTTTACAAGCCAATCGCGTTGCCGCGTCCTTCCTTCTTTGCGTTCTTTTGACCTTTTCCGTTTGCTGCGCGGCGTTTCCGGAGCTGCGCAGTCTTCTATCCACCCTTGCTCTCTCGAAAAGAGGACACCATACAACTGTGCCTCTGAAATCGAACCGCATGGCGGCGCTTGAACCGGTTCCCGTAAATCCGGAGGATATGGCGCTCGTTCCGGACGGTTGGATGGGCTCGTACTATCCGGCGTATATTCCGGAGGACTTTGAAATCGTCTATATGTCTGACGCGTCCGCTTATGTCATGTACCGGAACGCCCTGCGGAAAACACTGATTTTTAAGGAGCTTGAAGGGGCGGCTGGTGACAGTTCGGATGTGGAGGGCGTGGACGAAACGGAAATCCTGCTGAATGGACGCAGCGCCATTCTCAGCGAGGGAGCTGACGGCGCTTCTGTTTTCTGGACGATCGAGGATCGCTGTTTTACGCTGATCTTCCAGGGGGAGACGGATGAAGCGATACGAATCGCCGAAAGCGTAAAAAAAATTCGTTAATTTTTTCCGGAATGTGTTGCAGATTCCGATTCTCGTGTGTCTTACTTATTGGAAGGAGTCATGATGGGAGCAATAAAGGCGGTGCGCGGCCTTTATATATACCGCCGCAGCGGTATCGAACAGGGTACTGATCAATACCCGTTCTGTCCCAACGCAGCTGCACGACGACTTAAGATACGAGAAAGGAGCATCACAATGAAACGAGTACTTGGTTTAGCACTGGCCATCCTTCTGCTTATGGCCATATCTCTGAATTCGAATGCGGAAAGCATTCAGGTGGATCAAATCCTGAGCTGCGAGGACGCCACGCTTCATATTTCCGCGGAGGTTGAATTGCCGCTCGCGGAGAAGCTGCCCGTGCTTGTTGCGGAGGTAAATCCCTTTGATATCGACCAGATTCTTCAGGCCTTTTTTTCGGAAACCAATGAAGCCGTTACCGTCCGTACGGGTCAATATGGCGATACGGATATTACGTGCGCGGATGGCTCGGAATTTGGTTTTGGAGGCGGTGTATTCCTTTATCAGGGAGTACATTATCTGCAGCACTACAGGGATCCTGAGTTTTATGTGAAAACGCCCGAGAAGGAGATTATCGGGTTTCCAGTGGAGGAAGCGCAGGCAATCGCCGGAGAATGGATGCGCGCGCTTGGATTTCAAGAATTTGAACCCATTTTTACCTTTCCAATGTCTCTTGAATCGTTCAAAAAATGGAAGTTTGAAGGGCAGCCGGAGCCGACCGAACAGAACGAAGGATATTTCTTCCGATACGGTATTCCGTATCACGGAACCCTGTGTATGCCGCAGCAGCGTTTCTCTAAAAGCTATGGGGATGCGGTCTGGGGCGCCAAATTGGAGATTTTCATTTCCAGGAGCGGAATGCAGTATTTTTCAACCTCCGCGGGCTGCAAAACGTATCGCGTCATAAGCGAGCAAAAACGCGATGAGCGCATAGCGACGCTCGATGAAGCCATCGAGGTTATGAAGGAAAGATACGATCAGCTCATCATCCCGGATACAGTTGAAATCAATCGAATTCGCTTTTATTACATGATTGAACCGGTAATTGGAAAGGGGGTTCAGACGTACGAGCTGTGGCCCGCCTGGGTATTTTACAGTCTTCCTTATGTGGAGGAGCTGGGCGCTTATGTGGACGGCGTTGACCCGCTGCTCATTGTCAATGCAATTACACGAGAAATCATGGAGTGAAGCCTTGAAAGGAGGGCTTATCAGAATGATTCCGAATCAACCCAAAGCACAACCGTAGCTGGAACGCGGCGTCCGTAACGTGATTACGGGCGGCCCGCGCGAATCACGCGGGCTGCCCCATTGAATGGAGGTTATCAATATGCGCCGGAAAACAATCTCGATTCTTATTGCGCTTTTGCTTATGGCCGTATCTCTGAATTCGAACGCGGAAAGCATTCAGGTGGATCAAATCCTGAGCTGCGAGGACGCCACGCTTCATATTTCCGCGGAGGTTGAATTGCCGCTCGCGGAGAAGCTGCCCGTGCTTGTTGCGGAGGAACACCGCTTTGATGTCGACCAGATTCTTCAGGTCTTTTTTTCGGAAACCGATGAAGCCGTTACCGTCCGTAAGGGTAAATATACCGATACGTATATTACGTGCGCGGATGGCTCGGAATGTGTTTTTGCCGACGGTGCCGGTCTATTCCATTATATGGGAGTTCATTTTCTGCGTAACTACGTGTATCCTGAATATGTGAAAACGCCCGAGAAGGAGATTATCGGATTTCCGGTGGAGGAAGCGCAGGCAATCGCCGGAGAATGGATGCGCGCGCTTGGATTTCAAGAATTTGAACCCATTTTAACCCTTCCAATGTCCGTCGAATCGTTGAAAGACTGGAAATATGATGGGCAGCCGGAGCCGACCGAACAGAACGAAGGATATTTCTTCCGATACTATATTCCGTATCACGGAACCCTGTGTATGCCGCGGCCGCGTTTCATAAAATACTATGATGATCAGGTCAGGGGCGCCGGATTGGAGATTTTCATTTCCAGGAGCGGAATGCAGTATTTTGCAACCGTCACGGGCTGCACAACGTATCGCGTCATAAGCGAGCAAAAACGCGATGAGCGCATAGCGACGCTCGAT
>CAVERI010000026.1:0-32353 GCA_963618055.1 bacterium
CGCTGCGAATCACCATTGACTCCGATTGACAGGCAATCGTTGTCCTGAATCCTGCCATATGCAGTTGGACGGGCGGAATGAAGTTGGATTATACGCAGTATATCAAGAGCTGTATGAGCAATACGCAGAAGAACGATTTCAACGTCGACGAAAGAGAGGGATTCCTACGGGCGAAATCACTAACATGGAGAAGTACGGGAACTACAAGGAACAGATGGACAGGTTAAAGAAGGCCATGGACAATCATTTCCTGCTGGAAGCCGTGTTCATTGAGTATGCCATCATGGAGGATCGTTGCGAATCGCTTCTGCGGCATAGCGGCGTGTTCAATCCGAAGAAGCATAACATGATCAGCAAAAAGCTGAAGTGTCTGGAAGAACTGACGAGGAACAGCTCCTCGCTGATTCGGAAGTACATTTCGGCAGAACTGCTGCAACAAATCAGCGCGTGGAAGGATGAGCGCAATCGTCTGATTCACGCCCTGATGAAGCAGAACCTGACCAGCAAAGAAATAGAAGAACTCGCTGGACAGGGACGGGAAATCGTTAAGACGCTGTGCTCAAAGGCGACCTCTTACAAGAGGGCACTGGAACGGGAAGAAAAGCGAATGGAGGAACCGATGAAATGAAGAAACTGATTTGCTGGGCATGCATCCTTGTGATGCTCATGACGGCGGTGCCAGCGATGGCTGATAATACGAGAAGAAGCGGACAATATACCTATCAGATCAAGGGCAACGGCACGATTACAATTACCAAGTTCCACTGGCAAAAGAACAATGGGGACATTTATATCCCAAACATGATCGACGGCTATACCGTTACAGCGATTGGCGATGAGGCGTTCAAGCGTGACGTCATGCGGCGCAACGGCTTTAGCTGGGAGAGAAACAACAATTTTGAAACTGTGTCTTTGACAATTCCAGATTCCATCAAGAGTATTGGCCAAAAGGCATTTTGGAATGCTACGCTGTCAGAAATCAATCTGCCAGATAATGTGCAAAGTATCGGTTACGGTGCTTTTGTCGGTAATCCATCCATACAATTCAAAATAAGCAGCAAGCATCCTTACTTTGCCGTGATTAACGGAGCGCTTTACAGCAAGGCCAATAAGGAGCTTCTTGCTTATACACATATGGATGAGACATATAGTCAGTATAACCATTATTCTTATGTCGTTCCTGATGGTATTCTTTCCATTGGTGATTATGCTTTTTATCGGGACTATCAGGCTGAAACGGCGGTTGCTTACAAGAATGAGTATTTTATAAGCTATGAGCGTATTGAACTGCCTGCCTCAGTTCAACGCATCGGTGACTATGCTTTCTCTGGGTTCCGTTTTGATGAAGGTTCTACCATTATGCCTGCGAACCTGAAAAGCATTGGCGCATCCGCTTTTGAAGACGCGAAAGGATCTATCAGAGACGATATTGTTATTCCATCGGGTGTGACATCGATTGGGAAAGCCGCGTTTCAGAGAAGTGAACTTTTTTACACTTATGGAAAACATGGGGATATTGTTTTCCCTGAAGATTCTGCGGTAGCTGCGATTGAAGAAGATACTTTTCGGGATTGCGGTAATGACATTTATGTCAACACGACGAATATCCATCGTGTTGGCTCCTATGCGTTCTATAATGCTCAGACTGTTGGTTGGTCGCATATTGAATCCATTGATGATTGGGGAGAATATGCTTTTGCCTATAAGGGTGAAATAAGCGTATTGTCAGATGATTATGTTAGGGGCGGCGAGAACATTCGATATGGAACTGTTTTGAGAACTTGTGGAAAAGAAGATTACATGAACGTTGCGGAATTATGTGAAATGTTATGTGAAAGGGGTCTTATATCTGGCACAAACTCAATTCCCGTCTCATATGAAGATTTTATGCACATCTTGAAAGAGAATGGTATTCCTGCATCATGCGAAGAAGATGTTGCACGCTTTTTGGAAAAATATAATATTTCCTCCTCGTTTGGAGAAAATAACGTTTCATTCTCATCTAAACTCGCAACCATACCAGCAGGGTTCGAACTAACCGTTCCTTTGCCCGATACTGTAAAGGCAATATCTTCGCACGCCTTCAACAGTGTAGTCACCGACTATCGGCTTTCCAGTTCTCTAACGAATATCGCAGTCGATGCTTTCCCCAAAGGCTCTACCTTTGTAGTAGATGAGGGTTCCTATGCTGAACTGTGGTGCAGCGAGAACGGATTTGGCTATTCCATCGAAGGACAGGATAATCTTGACTGGCTGAACAACTAAACACGCGTTTCCCCGCCGTCCAGCTCGGGCGGCGGGGTTTGCTGTAAACTCGATTGCTCGATACGAAAACGGAACCGCCCCATGCGGAGCGGTTCCGAGATGATCAGCGCCGGCGATCCAGCGTTTCGGCGTGGTTGTCGCAGCTGCATTCGAAGCCACAGTGGTATACGTAGTGGTCTCGATCGCAGCCCTTCAGGGCAATCACCAGTTTCTCGAGGGAATTGGTGAGGAAGGGGTTATAGACCTCCCGCCAGCTGGAAATGTCCCTGCATCGCGGGCAGCGTTTCGGGATGAAGATTGCTTACTTATTGAAGTACCGCTTCAGCAGTCCCTCGAACGCGCGGCCGTGTCTCGCTTCGTCCTTTGCCATTTCGTGCACGGTGTCGTGGATGGCGTCGAGGTTCAGGGCCTTGGCCTTTTTGGCGAGCTCGAACTTGCCGGCGGTGGCGCCGTTTTCGGCTTCCACGCGGACGCGGAGGTTCTCGGCGGTGCAGGGGGAGACGACCTCGCCCAGCAGCTCGGCGAACTTGGCGGCGTGCTCGGCCTCTTCGAACGCGGCGGTCTTCCAGTATTCGGCGATCTCCGGGTAGCCCTCACGGGCGGCGGCGCGGCTCATGGCCAGATACATGCCGACCTCGGTGCATTCGCCGGTGAAGTTGGCGCGCAGGCCTTCCTTAATTTCTTCGGGCGCGTCCTTGGCAATGCCGATTACGTGCTCGGTCGCCCACGCGGGGCCCTCGGTCTCAACGACCTCGACGAACTTCTCGCCGGGAGCCTTGCACAGGGGGCACTGGGTGGGGCGTTCCTCGGACACAACGATTTCTCCGCAGATGGTGCATTTCCATTTTCTCATTTGAATACTCTCCTTATTAAATGGGGTAGATCAGTAGTTTTCGGCCTTAATTTCGAAATAGCTCTGGGGATGGTCGCAAACGGGGCATACCTGCGGGGCGGCCTTGCCGATGACGATGTGGCCGCAGTTGCCGCACTGCCACACGCAGTCCTCGTCGCGGGAGAAAACCAGCTTGCCGTTTACGTTTTCGAGCAGCTTCAGATAGCGCTCCTCGTGGGTTTTCTCGATGGCACCCACCGCGTCGAACAGGTAGGCGATGTGCTCGAAGCCCTCCTCGCGCGCGACTTTCGCAAAGCCCGCGTACATGTCCGTCCATTCGTAGTTCTCGCCCGCTGCCGCGTCGGCCAGATTTTCCTCGGTGGAGGGAACCTGCCCGCCGTGCAGGAGCTTGAACCAGATTTTCGCGTGCTCGCGCTCGTTCTCCGCCGTTTCAAGGAAGAGATCGGCAATCTGCTCATAGCCGTCCTTACGCGCCTTGGATGCGTAGTAGGTGTACTTGTTTCGCGCCTGACTTTCGCCGGCAAAGGCGGCCATCAGATTGGCTTCGGTTCTGGATCCCTTCAGTTCCACGTTTTATTCCTCCTTCAAGGCATTGTTATCCTGAATACGGGCGCGGCACTCCGGACATACGTCGTGAATGCACAGCTCGTAGCAGAAGTCGTCGGTTTTCAGGTACGAACGCAGGTAGGCGCGCAGGTCGCCGGTTTCTACGTCCCGCATTTTTCCGCACACGCGGCAGATGGCGTGCTCGTGCGGCGCGAGCGTGGGGTCGAAGCGATCCTTGCCGTCCGACACGGTGATGCGCCGAATCTCGCCGTGATCCGCCAGATAGTTAAGATTGCGGTACACCGTCGCAAGACCGATTTCCGGCATTTCCTCGCGCGCCGCGCGGAGGATTTCCTCCGCCGTGCCGTGCGCGCAGCCGGAATGCAGAAGCGCCTTGATCAGGGTTCGCTGTCGACTCATGCCGCCCTCCGAATGAGAATGAGAATCAATTTCATTTATAGTATAACGCCGGAAGGCTCGGCTGTCAAGCCTCCTTTTTGTTAAGAGTTTGGTGCAGCTTCCCGCGCTGGACACGATTGGGGTTCTATGGTACAATCTACAGTATACGCGGAAGGAGGGGATTTCTATGCAAATGCCGGAGCGCGCGCGGATTCGCGCTTTGAAGGAAGAGGTTCTCAAGCGCATTGAGGAAGCGAATGTGCGCTATTTTCCGGGCTGTGAGGGAAAGCTGCTTCTGATTTCGACGGCCTATCCGGGCGTGTGGCTGGAGCATGCCTATGACGCGGTGAGCTACGCGAACTATACGCCGGAGGGGCGGCAGGTGCTGGCGGGCGAGATGCGCCTGTTTCTGGATCGCCAGCGGGAGGATGGTCAGCTGCCCTGCTATGTGCTGGACGAGACCATCGCGCCGCAGAAGGGCTACAGGACGATGATCGGATTTGGGCAGATTCAGGAGTGTGTGTCGTTCGCGGCGCTGTGTCTGGAGGCGGCGGAGATGCTGGGCGACGAGGCGTTCTTAGCGGAAGCCTACGAAAAATGCGCCCGCTGGGAGGGCTGGCTGGTGCGCAACCGCATGACCACGCAGGATGAACTCGTCGAAACCTTCTGCGTGTTCGACACGGGGCACGACAACAGCGCTCGCCTGACCGGCGTTCCAAACGGCTGTCCGGGCGGGAACGCGGCGAACAGGCCGGACGCGAAGGAGCTGCCGCTGCTTTCGCCGGACGTGAACGCCGTGTTCTTCGGCACACGCATGGCGCTTTCAAAAATGGCGGAGAGGCTCGGCCGAAACGAGGAGGCGCGCGTCTGGCGGGAAAAGGCGGAGAGCGTGCGCGCGGCGATTCTGCGGCGGCTGTACGATCCCGAAACCGATTATTTCTATGACGTGGACGCGCAGGGGCGCATGCGGAAATACCTGTCCATCTCCGCGATGAGCCTGTATCAGGAGCATGTGCTGGAGGGCGACACGGCGGAGCGTATTTATAGGAAGCATTTCCGCAATCCATCGGAGTTCTGGACGGCGTTCCCGTTCCCGTCGCTGGCGGCGAACGATCCCGCGTTCCGCAAAACGCGCACGGGGAACGACTGGGGCTATTATTCGGAGGGGCTGACCGCGCTGCGCGCGCTTCGCTGGATGGACGATTACGGGAAGGGCGACGACCTGAACGAGCTGCTTTCCCGCTGGGTTATGGCGCTCGCGAACGCGGAAAACAGCCGCTTTGCGCAGGAAATCGATCCGCTGACCGGCGAGCCGGCGCAGGTTTCGCAGTGGTATTCCAGCGCGATGCTTTTGTTCCTGCACGGCGTGAAGCGGCTGGGGCTTGCCTGACGTGGCGGCGCTGGTTGTGCTTCGGGGCAATTCCGGCAGCGGAAAAACGACGGTGGCGAAGGCGCTGCAAAGGCGGTTCGGGCGCGGAACGCTCGTAATTTCGCAGGACGACGTGCGGCGGAGCATGCTCTGGGTTCACGATGAGCCCGGCAACGCGGCGATTCCGCTTTTGACGGCGCTGGTGGAATACGGGCACGCGCACGCGGACGTGACGATTTTAGAGGGCATTCTCTACGCCGACCGTTACCGAGAGGTGTTTGCCCGCGCCCGGGAGCTGTATGGAGCGGAAATTTTCGCCTACTATTTTGACCTGCCCTTCGAGGAAACGCTCGAAAGGCACCAGACTAAGCCCAACCGCGACGAGTACGGCGAGGAAGCCATGCGCCGCTGGTGGCGGGAAGGGGATTATTCGGATATTCTTGAGGAAACGCCCATCGGGCGGGAGATGAGCCGGGAGAAAATCGTGGAAACGATCTTCCGCGCCGTTCGGAAAAATGCATAGAATACGCGGCCGTGAGCTTGAAAAAAGCATCACGGCCGCGCGATTTTATGGACGAATCAGCCGTCCGGAGGACGTGCCGGTTAGGGTGTCGGAAAGGATGCGCGCCTCACCGTTTACGTACAGCGCGCGAACGCCCTGTGCGGGCTGGGTGGGGGAGGAATAGGTGGCATAGTCGCGGAACGCGTCGGGCTCGAACGCGAGCACGTCGGCGAAGCCGCCCGCGGCGAGCGTGCCGCGGCCCTTGAGCCCCAGCCGTTCGGCGGGCATGCGGGTCATCTTGCGAATGGCTTCCTCCGGCGCGAGCACGCGGCGCGCGCGCACGAAGTCCGCCCACAGGCGCGGCATTGCGCCGAATTTGCGGGGATGCGGCGTGTCGCTGTCCGCGTACAGCGCGTCGGAAATCACCGAGGCGTAGGGCAGGCGCGCGACCGCGTCCACGTCGTCCGGGTGCATGGACAGGTTGATGATCGAGGTCTGCCCCGCCTCGTCGTGCATCAGATAGGAGGCCAGCGCCTCGGCATCGTCAAAGCCGAATTTCTGCGCCGCATCCGTCACCGTGAGCCCGCAGAATTTGCGGTTGTGCTCGCGGCACACGCCGGAGATGATGATGCGCTCCCAGCCGAGCGTGAGGGCATAGTTATCCCAGTCGCCGTAGCGCTGGCGGCTGAGCGCGCGAAATTCGTCCACGCCCTCCCGCGTGCCCAGCGCCTTCAGCGCGGCGGTCATATCGCCCTTCACGAAGGCGGGCGGCAGCATGGTGGTGAGCGCCGTGGAGCCGCCGGTGTAGGGGTAGAAATCCACGGTTACGTCCTGCCCGTGCGCGCGCGCGTTTTCGATTTCGTCGATGGCGCGGAAGATTTCCTTTTTCCAGTTCTGCTTGCCGCAGGACTTGAAATGGCTGATTTCCAGCGGGCATTCCGCTTCGCGCGCGATTTTGATTGCCTCGCGCACGCTGGCGACAAGCCCGTCGCCTTCGCCGCGGATGTGCGTCACCAGCGGCTTGCCCGTGCCGCGCAGGGGCGCGAGCATGGCGCGATACTCGCCGCGCGTGGTGTAGTATTCGGGAAGATACATGATTCCGGCGGAGATTCCCGCCGCGCCCGCGTCCAGCGCGTCCTGAAGCATGCCGCGCGCGGCGTTCAGCGCCTCGGAGGACAGCGGCGCGTCGGAAAAGCCCGCCAGCGAGATGCGCACCGCGCCCAGACCGATCAGCGCCGCGAGATTCAGGCCCGACGCGGAGTTTTCGAGGGCGTTCAGGTATTCGGGAAACTGGAAGCGGAACGATTCCGGATAACGTCCCAGAATCGGCGCGTCGTTTTCGCGCTTTTCGGCCGCGAAGGCGCCTCCATACGGCGCGAGCGAGAAGCCGCAGTTGCCGACGGCGGTGGTGGCGATACCCTGACGCAGCTCGACGGCCATGTCGTCGCCCAGAAGCGGGCGCGCGTCCATGTGCCGGTGCATGTCCACAAACGCCGGGCACACGATGCAGCCGGAAACGTCGATCACCTGTTCATCGGGAAGCGGCGAAAGCGCGCCGACGGCTTCGATTTTGTCGCCGTTCAGCCGCACGTCGCCCCGGTACGCGGGCGCGCCGGTGCCGTCCAGAAGCTGTCCGCCGCGAAGAAGCGTTCTCATGAAAGCGCCTCCCCATCCGCCCGCGCGTGCACGCGGTCGCGCGCCGCGACAGGCCAAAGGTCGCAGAGACGGCCGTCGGATACGACGTAGGCCGCGTCGTACAGGCAGGTGGTCGGGCAAATGTGCGTGGGAATCACGTACAGCACGCTGCCGATGGCCGGGCGCTCGTGCTCGTGACCCGGGCGCATGCGGAACACCCAGTGCTCCTCGCTGCTCAGTACGTCGTCGCAGAGCGCTTCGTAGCCCGCAAGCCGTCCGCGCGCGCCGACCGGGTCGGCGGATACGGCCTTGTAGCCGGTGTCGAGCGTGAAAAGCCCATCCGCCGGATGGCTGATTACGCGCGTCAGCACGGCGGCGGCGGGCACGACCGGCACGTCCGGGAAGGAAGCCGCGTAGCCCGCGTCGGAAACGAACAGTGTGCCGGGCGACAGAAACGCGCCCGGACGCCGCGCGTGGCAGGGGAAGGTGGGCGTTCCGCCCATGATCATGACGCCCACGTCGAGTCCGTCCCGGAGCAGCGCGTCGCGGACGGCGTAAACGGGCTGTGCGCAGGCGTCGGCGTGCGCAAGGCGCTCGTTCAGGTCGTGATCGTGAATGTGACCGTCGTAGCAGTGCATGCCGCACACGGAAACGCCGGGCAGCGCCGAAAGCGCGCGGTACGCGTCATACAGTTTTTCAGGCGCAATGCCGGTGCGGTTCATACCCATGTTTACGTCCACGAGCACGGGCACGACCAGTCTCCGCGCGAGCGCCGCCTTACCAAGAAGCGCGCAGGCGTCGAGATCATCGGCCAGCGCGTAAAGGCGAACGCTTGGAAATTCCTCCATAAGGGAAAGAAACCGCTCGACGTTCGGCCCCACGACCGGGTATGCCCACAGGCAGTCCGTCGCGCCCGACTCGCAGGCGAGCCGCATTTCCTGATAGGTGGCGCACTTGAAACGGTGAATGCCCATGGACAGCTGCATCTTCAGCATCTGCGCCATCTTGTGCGTTTTGATGTGCGGCCAAAGGCGTTCCGGGTCGCCCGCCATCTGAACGGTGCGACGCGTGTTGGCTTCGATTTGATCCCTGTAGTAGACAAGCGCCGGGGAGGGAATCGTGTCCTCTCCGATAAAATGATAGTTCATGCTGCGCTCCTCAGATTTCAAAGATGAACTCGATTTCCACGGCAATGTTGCCTGGAAGCTCGTTCACGCCGATGGCCGAGCGCGCGCCCACGCCCGCGTCCTCGCCCATCACGTCCATGAAGAAGCGGGAAGCGCCGTCGATGACCTTGGGCTGCGCGTTAAAGCCCGGCGCGCTGGCGACGAAGCCCAGCGTCTTCACAAGGGATTTCAGCCGGTTCAGGTCGCCCAGATAATCCTCCAGTACTGCCAGACAGTTCAGCGCGCACAGCCGCGCCGCGTCCTGCCCCTCCTCCAGCGTGCGCTCCGCGCCCACGTGCCCGACCACCGCCGGCACGCCCTTCACCGTCGCGCCCTGACCGGACACATACAGAAGATTTCCAATCTGCTTCACTGGCTTGTAAATGCCGCCGCGCGGGGGCAGCGAAGGCAGCGAGTATCCCAGTTCCTTGAGCTTTCCATAAATATCCATCGTATAAAATCCTCCATAAAAAAGATCCATCCCAAGTATACCCCCTTCCCGCCGCCGCGTCAATGGAACGGCAGAAAATTTGCGGGGGATAGAAGCAAGCGAAAGCCGCACCTCCGCGCCGGCGAAAGTGCGGCAAAAGCGTTCATACGGCGTCCGGGAGGAGGGCAGGGGAGTTGGACAGGGAAAGGGTGGCGCTGACGACGCATTTATGGGCGATTTTTTCCACGTGGATTTGGAGGCCGAAGGCCTCAAGGTCAAGGGTGGTGCCGTCGCGGGGGATATTGTTGAGGCGGCTGAGAATCAGGCCGTTCAGAGTGTCGAAGTCCGCGTCCTCGGGGAAGCTCACGCCTGTCGCGTCGGAGATTTCGTCCAGTCGGGCGCTGCCGAGCGCGCGCCACAGGTTTTCGCCCAGCTTCTGCACGGGCTGTTCCTCGGCGGTATCGAACTCGTCGTAAATGCTGCCCACGATTTCCTCCAGCAGATCCTCCATTGTGACGATGCCGCCGGTCTGGCCGTATTCGTCGATGACGATGGCAATGTGCTGCTTTTTCTGCTGCATGTCCTTAAACAGCGTCGCAGCGCGCAGCGTCTCCGGCACGAAATAGGCCGGATGAATCAGGCGCTCGGGAATGCGCGTGTCGGTATCGCGGCGCTCAAGCAGAAATTCGCGCGCGTTGAGAATGCCGAGAATGTCGTCGATGTTTTTGCCATAAACGGGAATGCGCGAGCAGCCGCTTTCGCGAATCGTCTTCAGCACTTCGTCCGGCGCGGCGTCCGCGGGCACGGCGACGACCTCGATCACGTGCGTCATAACCTCGCGCACGGTGGTTTCGCCAAACTCAAACACGTTGTCGATCCATTCGCCCTCGTCGCGGTTGATCGTGCCGCGCTCCTCGCCCAGATCGACCATCATGCGAATTTCCTCCTCGGTGACGGTTTCGCTTTCCGCCTCGGTCTTCATGCGGAGAAGCCGCAGAACCGTGTTCGTCGAGAAGGAAAGAAAGCGCACGACGGGCTGCATGACGACCGCGAGTCCCGAAACGACGCCGCAGGAAAGGCGCGCCATTTTCAGCGGCTTCTGCATGGCGATGCGCTTGGGCACCAGCTCGCCGAAAACCAGCGTGAAGTAGGACAGGATAATCGTAATCAGAATGACCGAAAGCGTTCCCAGCGCTTTTTCGGAAAGCAGATGGAAGCCCAGATCGTCGTATACCCAGCTGACCAGAACGGACGAGAAGCTGTCCGCCGCGAAGGCGCTTCCGAGGAAGCCGGCCAGCGTGATGCCAATTTGAATCGTGGAGAGGAACCCGGCGGGCTCCTCAACCAGCTTCAGAAGCTTCGAGGCGGTCTTGTCGCCCTCCTCGGCCATTTTCTTGAGCTTGGTGGCGTTCAGGGAAATTACGGCGATTTCCGTCATGGCAAAAAACGCGTTCAGAAGAATGAGCATGGCCTGCACGAGCAGCTGCCGGAATATGTTCATGAATAAATTTCCTTTCCAAACTTTGTTTCCGTTTTTGCGCGCAAAAAGGCACGGCTCTGCCGACGAAGCGTCGACAGACCCATGCCTCTATTCAAGCCGGTTCCATACTGCCGGAACTGTCAGAATCCATTCAGGCCCAAACCCCCTTTATTATCCAGTTTCCATTATAGCAGAACGCGGGCGGCCTGTCAATAGGCGGATTAAGGCGGAGACTTTGACAGTTCCGTCCAAGCAGAAGGTAAAAAAGCCTGACAAACACTGAAAAAGTGGAGTCTCAGGCTTCGTTACAAACGAAAGACTCGCGGCAGCCGGATATTTCCACATCCTAAGCTGCCGCGAGTCCTTGCGCTTAAATGAAAACCGACGCGTACCGAACGGTAGGCGCGGGGTGTGGGAGGCCGGTCACTCAAGCGATGGGCGACCGCCTGCCCGATGCGGGTAACAGGACTTGAACCTGCACACCGGCTGGTAAAGGAACCTAAATCCTTCGCGTCTGCCAATTCCGCCATACCCGCGCAATATGGTTTATTATACCGTCGCGGGCGGCGTTTGTCAAGAAATCTGCGCCGCGAAAACGCGGGCGAAAGAATATTGCATGAATTCAATCTGTTTGCGTGTGCAAATTTACGAATTCGCGCTATAATTCCAAGCGTGCGGATTTGGCCGCCCGGGGCTTCGGGGCGGCCGCGGAAGGGAGCGTTTATGGCCGATTTTGGAAGCGCGCGAAAATGGGCGCGGGCACTGATCGAGGCGAACGTTGGCGCCGGGGCGCGGATTGTGGACGGCACTGTGGGCAACGGCTACGATACCGAATGGCTGGCGGGGCTGGCGGGCAGGGACGGGCGTGTGTACGGCTTTGACATTCAGCCCGAGGCGGTGGAGCGCACGCGCACGCGGCTGGAGGCGGCCGGGCTCTCGGAGCGCGTCACGCTGATCTGCGACGGGCACCAGAGGCTGGCGGAATACGTGAAGGAGCCGCTGGACGCGGCGGTGTTCAACCTCGGCTGGCTGCCCGGAAGTCCCCACGCGTGCACGACGCGGGCGGAGACGACGCTTCAGGCCGCGAACGCGGCGCTTGCGCTTTTGAAGAGCGGCGGCGTTCTGACCATCTGCGTGTATCCGGGTCACGAGGAGGGCGCGCGCGAGCGCGAGGCGCTGCTTCAGTGGGCGGGCGCGCTGGACGACGGCGTGTACGACGCGGTGGCGCAGGAATACCTGAACATCCGCAAACAGCCGCCGCTGCTGATCGCGGTGACGAAGCGGCAGGGAAAATCCTGCTAAGACTAAAACCATATCGAAACTTAACAGCGGAACAGGCAGGAAAAAGGAATTTGTTGTCGTAATTTGAAGTTGGATTCGATTGGAATTGTTGCTCCAACAGGAGATATGGAGGGATAAAAATGAGTGTGGAACGCAATTTGCCCATCATTCGTGAGCGTAAGCAGGCGATTCTCGCCGGCGACGCGGCTCTCATCGCCGAGCAGAAAAAGGCTGGCAAGCTGACCGCCCGCGAGCGCGTGGCCTGCCTGCTCGATCAGGCGAGCTTTGTGGAGCTGGACGCGCTGAACGCGGACGCGGGCGTCGTAACCGGCTACGGCATGGTCGACGGAAACCCCGTTTACGTCTATGCGCAGGATTTCACCGTGGGCGGCGGCGCGGTTGGCGAAAAGCACGCGCGCAAGGTTCTGAAGGTGATGGATCTGGCGGAGAAGACCGGCGCGCCCATCGTGGCGATGCTCGATTCCGCCGGAGCGAAGCTGGATGAGGGCGTTCAGGCGCTGAATGCCTATGCGATGATCGCCGCCAAGGCGACGGAGCTGTCCGGCGTCGTGCCCCAGATTGCGCTGATCCTCGGCCCCTGCGGCGGCACCGCCTCTGTAATTGCGCAGATCGCGGATGTGACCGTGCAGAGCAAAAACGGCCAGCTGTTCGTGAACGGCCCGCAGGTCGTTTCCGCGGCCACCGGCAAGAAGGTAGACATGAAGGAAATCGCGGGCAGCGAAGCCAGCCACAAATCCGGCGCGGCGATGCTCGTGACCGAAACCGACGAGGAAGCCGCCGCGATGGCGCGCAAGCTCATCGGCATGCTGCCCGTGAACAATATGGACGAGGCCGTCTATCCCGAGACGGACGATCTGAACCGTGAAATTCCCCAGTTCAACGCCATTGACGTCGTGAGCGACATCCGCGACGTGATCGCGGCCGTGGCCGACAATGGCGAATACATCGAGCTGTATTCCGAGTTCGCGCCCTCTATGGTCACCGCGCTGGGCAAAATCGGCGGCCGCACCGTGTGCTTTATCGCCAACCAGCCCGATAAGGATGAGGGTCGCCTGACGGTGTACGGCTGCAAGAAGGCCGCGCGCATGGCTTCCTTCGCCGATGTGTTTTCCATCCCGGTCGTCACGCTCGTGGATTCGCTGGGCATGAAGATCAACGGCGCGCCGCAGGGCGAGCTGGCTCGCGCCGGCGCTTCCCTCCTGTACGCGCTGAGCGAGAATTCCGCGCCCCGCGTGGCTGTGATCACCGGTCAGGCCATCGGCATGGGCTATGCCGCCATGGCCTCCCGCGCCGCCTGCGACATGGTGTATGCGTGGCCGGGCGCTGTGATCAGCGCCGTTTCCGCGCCGATTGCCGCGCAGCTTCTGTATGCCGACCAGATGGACGGCGCCGAGGATCCCATTGCCCGCCGCGCCGAGCTTGAGAAGAAGTACTCTGACGACGTGGCTGACGGCGTGAACGCCGCGAAGCTGGGCTATGTGGATGACGTGATTGAGCCCGCCGTGACCCGCCAGATGATCGCGTCCGCGCTGGAAATGCTGGCTGGAAAGCGCGAAGCGAAGATCGCCAAGAAGCATGGCAATCTGCCGCTGTAAGGCTTGAAGGGAGATAGAGACGATGAATGTATTAGCGTATGGTCTGACGGTAACGGGCATCGGCCTGTTCTTCGTCTTCGTTGGACTGGGAATTCTGATCGGCCTTCTGATGCTGATGGCGGAGATTTTCAAGTCGATAGATAAAAAAAAAGTACCTCAGCAGGTAGAAACGATTAACTCCGTCGCACAGGCGCCCGCGGCCGAGGTCGAGTTCGCAGACGAAGAGCCCGAAATGAGCCCTGACGAGCTGATCGCGGTGATCGCCGCGGCGATTGCCGCCTACGACGGCGGAAGCAAGAATCTGGTTGTCAAGTCCGTGCGCCGGGTAAGCGGCTGGAAGAACGCCGCCCGCTCCGAGCAGGTTTACAAATTCTGAGAATGGATCATTTGAATGGAGGAAACCATCATGCGTAAGTTCCAGATCACCGTTAACGGTCAGTCCTATGAGGTGGAAGTTGAAGAAGTCGGCGCGTTTGCGCCCGTTGCCGCCCCCGCGCCCGTTGCCGCTCCCGCACCGGTAGCCGTTGCCCCCAAGGCAGCGCCCGCCCCCGCCGCCCCGAAGGCCGCTCCCGCTCCCGCCGCAGCGCCCAAGGCTGCGCCCGCCGACGCGGAGGCCATTAAGGCTCCCATGCCCGGCAACATCAACGACGTGAAGGTTTCCGTCGGCCAGGCCGTTAAGAAGGGCGACGACCTCGTAATCCTCGAGGCCATGAAGATGGAAAACGAAATCAAGGCGCCCCGCGACGGCGTGATTGCCAGCGTCAACGTGACCAAGGGTCAGACCGTCAGCACCGGCGACCTGCTCGTGTCTCTGAAGTAATCGGCTCGTTTCCACCGAAACGGAGAACACACGACGGAAACGACATAGATTGGAGTTGGACGACATATGAGTCGCATGCAGAGAAAAACCTTCCGCAATCGATGCTTCGCCATCGCGCTCATTCTGATGCTCGCGTGGATGTGCTCGGCGCTTGCGGAGAATCTTACCTCGGGGAAGACCGACGCGACCGCGTCCGAGGTGACCGAGACCGTTGCGTCGGAAGCGGCTGCCGTGGAAAACACCGAGGCGGTCTCCGAGATTTCGACCGAATACGTGGATCCCGAAATCAACTTCTGGGACGGCGTTGTGAAAATCGCCAAGTCCACGGGCTTTGCGAACGGTACGTGGCGCGAGTACGTGATGATCGCCGTCGCCTGCCTGCTGCTGTATCTGGCCATTGTGAAGCAGTTTGAGCCGCTTTTGCTCATGCCGATCGCCTTCGGCATGCTGCTGGCCAACCTGCCCCTCGCGGGCATGATGGGCGACCCCACCTATTCCTTCTTTGATTCCATGGAGGCCGCGAAGGCCGCGGCCGTCGCCTCCCGCCACGACGTGGCCGAGATTACCTATCGTCTGGACGAAGCGACCAACACCATGCGCTACGGCATCCAGACCTCCAATGGCGGCATTCTGTACTATCTGTACAAGGGCGTAAAGCTGGGCATCTATCCGCCGCTGATCTTCATGGGCGTCGGCGCGATGACGGACTTCGCTCCCCTGATCGCCAACCCCTCCGCGCTTCTGATGGGCGCGGCGGCGCAGCTGGGTATTTTCATCACCTTCATCGGCGCGGAGCTGCTGGGCTTCAATGCCCGTGAAGCCAGTGCCATCGGCATCATCGGCGGCGCGGACGGCCCCACGGCCATCTTCGTCACCACGAAGCTCGCCCCGCACCTGCTTGGCCCGATTGCCGTCGCCGCGTATTCGTACATGGCGCTGGTTCCGGTCATTCAGCCCCCGATCATGAAGGCGCTCACCACCCAGAAGGAGCGCACGATCCGCATGGGTCAGCTGAGAACCGTCTCCAAGACCGAGCTGGTCATCTTCCCGATTCTGGTTACCATCATCGTGTCCCTGCTGCTGCCGGACGCCGCGTCCCTTGTCGGCATGCTGATGCTGGGCAACCTGATGCGCGTGTGCGGCGTGACCGAGCGCCTGAACAAGACCGCGCAGAACGAGCTGTGCAACATCGTCACCATCTTCCTGGGTCTGACCGTCGGCGCGACCACGAAGGGCACCACGTTCCTCACGTGGAACACCATCAAGATCGTTATCCTCGGCGTCATCGCCTTCAGCTTCGGCACCGCGGGCGGCGTTCTGCTGGCCAAGCTCATGAACAAGATCTCCGGCGGCAAGGTCAATCCGCTGATCGGCTCCGCCGGCGTATCCGCCGTTCCGATGGCGGCGCGCGTATCGCAGAAAGTGGGACAGCAGTATGATCCCGGCAACTTCCTGCTGATGCATGCCATGGGCCCGAACGTTGCCGGCGTTATCGGCAGCGCCGTGGCGGCGGGCGTGTTTATCGCCCTGTTCGGCTGATCGATTCGTTAATTAGGAGGAAGCTATTATGGGAAAGGTAATGATTACTGATACCATTCTTCGCGACGCACATCAGTCTCAGGCCGCAACCCGTATGCGCACCGAGGACATGCTGCCCGCCTGCGAAGTACTGGATAACGCCGGTTTCTATTCTCTGGAATGCTGGGGCGGCGCGACGTTTGACAGCTGCCTGCGCTTCCTGAACGAGGATCCGTGGGTGCGCCTGCGCAAGCTGCGCGAGGCCATGCCCAAGACAAAGCTGCAAATGCTGTTCCGCGGCCAGAACATTCTGGGCTACAAGCACTATGCCGACGACGTGGTGGATGAGTTCGTCCGCCTGTCCATCAAAAACGGCATCAACGTCATCCGCATTTTCGACGCGCTGAACGACCCCCGCAACCTCAAGCAGGCCATTGACGCCACCAACAAGTACAACGGCATCTGCGAGGTGGCCATGAGCTACACCGTCTCTCCCGTGCACACCGAGGATTACTTCGTAGACCTCGCCGTGCAGTTCGAGAAGATGGGCGCGCAGAACATCTGCGTGAAGGATATGGCGAACCTGTTGCTCCCGTATCAGGCCTACAGCCTGATTAAGAAGCTGAAGCAGGCGCTGAAGAAGGACACGCTTGTGCACCTGCACACCCACAACACCACCGGCACCGGCGACATGGTCAACCTGAAGGCCATCGAGGCGGGCGTGGACATCGTGGACTGCGCGCTGTCTCCGCTGGCCAACGGCACATCTCAGCCCGCGACCGAGTCTCTGATTGCCACGCTGCAGGGCACCGAGTATGACACCGGCATCGACCTCGCCGAGCTGACCAAGGCCACCGAGCATTTCCGCAAGGTTGCCCAGAAGCTGCAGGCGGAGGGCATTCTGGATCCCAAGGTGCTGCGCGTAGACGTGAACACCCTCAAGTATCAGGTTCCCGGCGGCATGCTGTCCAACCTCATCAACCAGCTCAAGCAGGCCGGCAAGTCCGACAAGCTGTACGAGGTGCTGGCGGAGGTTCCGCGCGTGCGCAAGGACTTCGGCTATCCGCCGCTGGTCACGCCCACCAGCCAGATCGTCGGCACGCAGGCCGTGATGAACGTCATCGCGGGCGAGCGCTACAAGATGAACCCCAAGGAGTCGCAGGGCCTCATGCGCGGCGAATACGGCAAGCTGCCGGCGCCCGTGAACGAGGAAGTGCGCAAGAAGGTAATCGGCAGCGCGAAGGTCATCACCTATCGCCCCGCCGACGACCTCAAGCCCGAGCTGGAGAAGTATCGCAAGGAGTGCGCCCGCTGGTATACGCAGGAGGAGGACGTGCTCAGCTACGCGCTCTTCCCGCAGGTGGCTCCCAAGTTCTTCGAGTATCGGCAGGCCGAGCAGCTCAAGCTCGACAACAGCGTGCTGGATAAGAAAAACAACGCAATGCCCGTGTAAGCGCACATCGGCGCTTGCCCGAATGAAAGGGACGTCTGATTTTTCAGACGTCCCTTTTGCATACCGTTTTCGGCATAAATTCTTTTTGTACAGCAACATCCTGCACGGATAAAAATTATAGACTGCTGCCGCACAATAAATTGGGCAAAACAAAAAAAAACATGATGAAAATTTGTCGAAGGTGCTTGACAAACGTAGAAAAATCAAATAGAATATCTACGTGGTTAAATCCGGGCGACGGACATAACGTTATGGAGGACGGAGTTCATGAGCGATCTGGCAATCAGAAAACATCGAACCCTCGGCATGCGTGTCTCCCGCTGGGCACATGAGCGAAAGCTGGGAAGAAACTGGCAATTCTATCTCATGCTTCTCATCCCTATCGCGTGGTATTTCATCTTCTGCTACATGCCCATGTACGGTATCACCATCGGCTTCAAGAAATACAAGGCGATGGCCGGCATCTGGAACAGCGAATGGCTGGGTCTTAAATGGTTCAGAGATTATTTCGCGTCCCCGTATTTTCTTCGCACGCTGACGAACACCTTCACGCTCAGTCTTCTGTCGCTCCTGTGCGGCTTTCCGCTGCCGGTGCTTCTTGCGCTGATGCTGAACGAGGTATCCAACCGCGTTTACCAGAAGTTCGTTCAGAACGTGACCTACATTCCGCACTTCCTGTCAACCGTCGTCATTGTCGGCCTTTTAACCAGCTTCACCAACCGCGATTACGGCATTGCGAACAAGCTGATTGAGGCACTGGGCGGCAGGGCTGACAACTGGATGCAGGTGCGCAACATGTTCCGTCCGCTGTATGTCGGCTCCGGCGTATGGCAGAACATGGGCTGGGATTCGATCATCTACATTGCGGCGCTGGCGGGCATCGATCCGCAGCTGCATGAGTCCGCCTACATCGACGGCGCGAATCGCTTCCAGTGCATGTGGCACATCAACCTGCCGGGCATCATGCCCACCATCGTGATTCTGCTGATTCTGAATTCCGGGCGCATCCTGTCCGTAGGCTTTGAAAAGGTCTACCTGATGCAGAATAACATGAACATGGACGTGTCCGACGTAATCGCCACCTATGTATACCGAATCTCGCTGCTCGACTCCAATCAGTTCGAGCTTTCCACAGCGATCGGCCTGTTTAACTCGGCGGTGAACTGTGCGGTGCTGGTAATCGTTAACCAGATTTCCCGTTCGCTGGGCGAAACGAAGCTGTGGTAAAGGAGGAACGAGAAATGGCACAGAAAATGGCGGTTCAAAGGGCAAGAGCGCACGTACGAAATTCCCGCAAGTCCAAGGAAGACGTGATCTTCGAGTACATCGTTTACATCATTCTGGCGCTCATATCCCTCATCATTATTTACCCGCTCTGGTTCGTTCTGATCGCTTCCTTCTCCGAGGCAAAGCTGGTCGTCGCCGGTAAGGTGCTGTGGAGGCCGGTGGGTCTCACGCTGGACAACTACGCCGAGTGCTTCAAAAACGGCGACCTGATGATCGGCTACAAAAATTCGCTGGGCATTCTTTTCCTCGGCACGGCGACAAATCTGGTGCTGACTACGCTGTGCGCCTACCCGCTGTCCCGCCGCGACCTGTGGGGCAAGAACGCCATCATGATGTACGCCACGTTCCCGATGTTCTTCTCGGGAGGCATGATTCCGACCTACCTGCTCGTCGCCAGAACGCTGGGGCTTTCAAACAGCTGGTGGGCGGTCATTCTGGTGGGCGGCATTGCGACATACAATATGATCATCATGCGCACGTTCTTCTCAAACTCCATTCCCTATGAGCTTCAGGAGGCAGCGCAGATTGACGGCTGTACGCCGTTTGGCATTCTGATTCGCATCATTCTGCCGCTGTCCATTCCGGTTATGTGCGTCATCGGCCTGTACTACGGCGTGTTCCTGTGGAACAGCTACTTTCAGAGCCTGATCTACCTGACGGATAAGGACAAGTGGCCGCTTCAGCTGTTCCTGCGCCAGATTCTCGTGGCGAACGACGTTTCCGCCGTCGACGGCGGCGCGTCTCCCGACGAAATGGCGCGCCGCGCCATGCGCGCGGAGACGATCAAGTACGCCATCGTCGTGCTTGCGTCCATTCCCATGCTGATTATCTACCCGTTCGTGCAGAGATACTTCGTGAAGGGCGTCATGATCGGCTCGGTCAAGGGCTGATCCGTAAAGGTTTCTTGAGCGGTATGTCCGCTTTAGAAAAAATATAAAGGAGGCTTCACCATGAGAAAACTTGCTCTGCTGTTGGCAGCCCTGCTCGCGCTGTCGTGCTTCGCGGCGTTCGCCGAGGTCGAAGGCCCGCGCATCGACAATTCGCTCTACCCGCTGGTAGACGAGAAGATTACCATCAAGGTGACCCACTGCTACACGGACGTAATGCCCTCCGACTGGAGCACCGTCTGGTTCTGGCAGCAGCTCGAAGAGCTCACCAACGTTCACATTGAGTTCACTCCTGTTCCCTCCTCTGACCGCGCCACCCGCCTGAACCTCATGTTCGGCACCGGCGACCTGCCGGACGTCATCTTCAAGATGGCTGTTTCCGGCACGATGCAGTCCCAGTACGGCTCTGAAGGCATGCTGATCGACCTCACGCAATATGAGGACGTCATGCCCAACTTCAAGTACTGGCTGGATGCGTATCCCACCGCCCGCGCGGCTGTGACGCAGAGCAACGGCGCCATTTATGGCTGCCCCTACATCCTGACCGGCTACGCCATTCGCATGGGCAGCCGCATGTTCTACAACCGCGAGGTTTTGGACTATGCCGGCTTTGAGAATCCGCCGACGACTCTCGACGAGTTCTATGATTACCTCACCAAGATCAAGGACTTCGATTACAACCAGAACGGCATCGACGATACCATCCCGTGGGGCTTCTCCGACTGGACTCAGCTGGAGTACACGCTGGGCGGCTCCTTCAACCTGATGAACCGCGGCTCCTCCTGCTACTGGTTTGATCAGGCGGAAGACGGCTCCGCTCGTTTCTGGCACACCGCCGACGCGTACAAGGAGTTCATGCGCTATTGCAACAAGCTGTACGCGGAGGGTCTGCTGGATCCCGACATCTTCACCGATACCTTCGCGCAGCTGATCACCAAGTGCACCACGGGCCGTACCCTTACCTACTGCTTCGTGAACAACAGCCCGGTATCCGGCGCTTATGAAGATCAGACCGTGCCGATGACTGAGCCGCTCGAGGGCTACAACGGCGAGAAGATGTGGAGCAACTTCTCCATGCCCGCCAGCCAGAGCGCGAACTTCTGCATCACCAACAAGTGCCCCGAGGAGTACCGTGAGATCATGGCTCGCTGGGCGGACTACTTCTACTCCGTGGAAGGCATCGTCGCCTACTTCATGGGTCAGGAGAACGAAAGCTATACCTACGATCCCGAGAACGACGAATATACGCTGACCGACAAGATTCTGAAGGATCCCGATGGCCGCAACTTCGAGCAGGTTCAGTCTCAGTGGTGCACGTGGGCAGGCGGCATGAACCCCTCCTGCGCGACCAACGAGCTGTTCAAGGGCGGCGAGACTTGGCCGGTATCTCTGGAATCCGCGGCCGGTCTGATCAACTACACGCCTGACGCCGTGGGCGGCGCCGTGTGGGCTCCCTTCGTGTTCGATCCGGAAACCTCCTCCCGCATCTCCGTCCTCACCGCGGACTTCGACACCTACCTTGACGAGTGGGCGGGCAACTTCATCACCGGCAAGAAGGACGTTGACGACGATTGGGACGAGTACGTGAACGGCTTTAACGCGCTGAACGTAGAGGAGTATCTGGGCTACATCAACGCCAAGATCGACGAAAAGGGTCTGTAATCCAACCGGCTCGATGAATCGGGCATAATCCAGAAGACTGCCGTGAGGTTCGCTTCACGGCAGTCTCTTTTGGCATGAAGGGGAATTATATCAGTCCTGCGGCGAAGTCTGTCATCATCTTGCTGATTTTGATTTTTTGCGGGCATACCTTTTCACAGGCGCGGCAGCCTAAATAACAGGAATGATCGTGCGCGCTCGTTTGGAGCGCTTGAAATGACGGCAGCGTTCGTGTATAATGAGAGAAAAACGGGGGAGGATACCCATGAAAATTTCCGATATTCGCCTGTGGAGGCTATCTGTGCCGCTGCGCGTGCCCTTCAAGACGGCGCTGCGCACGGTGTATCGCGTGGAGGACGTCGTGGTCGAGGTGCGAACGGACGAGGGCGCGGTCGGCTGGGGCGAAGCGCCGCCAACCGGCAAGATTACCGGCGACACGTTTTCCGGCATCGTGGGCGCAATTCGCGATCATATCGCCCCGTCGGTCATCGGGCGCGAGGTGGAGGCGCTGGAACCGCTGCTTCAGACGATTCAGTCCTGCGTCGTGAAAAACACCAGCGCCAAGGCCGCCGTGGATATGGCGGTGTGGGATTTATACGGCCAGAGGTACGGCCTGCCGGTCTACAAGCTGCTGGGCGGCGGACGCACGAGGATTGAAACGGACATCACCATCAGCGTAAACGACCCGGAGGTGATGGCCGAGGATACGCGCGAGGCTATTCGCCGCGGCTATGGCTGCTTAAAGGTCAAGGTGGGCGCGAATCCGGAGATGGATGTGCGCAGGCTGGCGGCGGTGCGCGAGGCGACGGGTGCGGACACGATTCTGCGCATCGACGCGAATCAGGCGTGGCAGCCCAAGCAGGCCGTGCGTATCCTGAACGCCATGCAGGACAAAGGTCTGGACATTGAATTTGTGGAGCAGCCCGTGGCCGCGCACGATTTCGAGGGGCTTAAATACGTCACAGAGCGCAGCAGCGTGCCGGTGCTGGCCGACGAGAGCGTATTCTCGCCCGCGGACGCGCTCAAAATTATGCAGATGGGCGCGGCTGATCTGATCAACATCAAGCTGATGAAGTGCGGCGGCCTGTATCCGGCGCTGCAAATCGCGTCCGCGGCCGCGGTGTACGGCGTGCCGTGCATGATCGGCTGCATGCTGGAGGCGAAGATTTCCGTGAACGCCGCCGTGCATCTGGCGTGCGCACGCGGAATCATCACGAAAATTGACCTTGACGGCCCGGTGCTCTGCTCCGAGGATCCCGTGCTGGGCGGCGCGGTGTTCGAGGAAAAGGATATTACCGTGTCGGACGCGCCCGGGCTCGGCGTTCGCGGCGTGCAGGCGGGCTATCTTACGCCCATTCCCGAAAACTGAAGAAGAACGAAGGCGGTCTCCGGGTGCGTCTGGCATGCGCCCGGAAATTTTTTATGGAGAAAAAGGCAAACATTCGAACTTAAAATTCATATTTTGTGCGGAAAACGATGTATAAAAATTCGCTGAATTGCGAGAAAGTGCGGAAAATATCCATACGCGACTTGCAATTCTGCAAAAATACCAGAAAATGACGAGGATAAGCGCAGAAAATGCAGGAAGCGGCTTTGTAAAGATTCAAGTTTATGCTTGACAGATGCATGCGCTGGTGGTATCATTATTCCAATTTTGCAGGACTCATCAAGTTAGTCTGCAAAAACGAAAGAAGGGGGATTCCAATCATGAAGAAAATGCTGTGCATGCTGCTGGCCATGGTCATGATCCTCGCCGTTTTCCAGGTATCGTTTGCCGAGGAGAGCGCCTACAAGATCGCCATCCTGACCGGCACCACCACCCAAGGCGAGGAAGAGTACTACGCCGCAAGGGCGCTTCTGGAGAAATATCCGGACGTCATCCTCCACGACACCTACCCGGACAACTTCTCCTCTGAGGTTGAGACCACCATCTCCAAGCTGATCGCGTTCGCGAACGATCCCGCCGTCAAGGCGATCATCTTCGTGCAGGGCGTTCAGGGCGCGACCTCCGCTTACACGCAGATTGCCAAGGATCTGGGCCGCGACGACATTCTGCTGATCTGCGGCGTTCCCGCCGAGGATCCCAGCGCCATTTCTCCCGCCGCCGACATCATTCTGGCGGTTGACGAAATCGGCTGCGGCTATCAGGTTGCCGACAAGGCGGCGGAGTGGGGCTGCGACGTGATCGTGCACTATTCCTTCGCGCGTCACCTTTCCTATGAGACCATCGTCGCCAAGCGCGACGCGATGAAGATGACCGCCGAGAGCTACGGCATCGAATTCGTTGAGAGAGACTGCCCCGACCCGACGCTCGACGCCGGTATGTCCGGTGCGCAGGCGGCCGTGCTGGAGGATGTTCCGAAGGTCATGCAGGAATACGCCGGCAAGAAGGTTTGCTTCTATTGCACCAACTGCGGCATTCAGGTTGCGCTCCAGCAGGCCGTGCTCGCCGAGCCCGACGCCTACTACGCGCTGCCCTGCTGCCCGTCCCCGTATCACGGCTATCAGGAGGCCTTCGGTCTGACCGCCACCTACGGCGATATTGAAGGCGCCATCGAAAACCTCGCCAAGTTCCTGAACGAAAAGGGCGCGGCGGAGCGCTTCTCCACGTGGTCGATCCCGGTGAACATGTCCATGATCAACGCCTCCTTCGAATATGCCTGCGCGTATGCCGAGGGCAAGGTTGGCAAGATGGACGTGGACTTCCTCACCCAGTGCTTCTCCAACGCGGCCGGCTCTGAGGCCACGCTGGACACCTACGTGAACGCCAAGGGCGAGAGCTATTCGAACTACTTCCTCATCCGCTTTGAGCCGATCAACTTCGCGGATTACCTCAAGTAATCGCTTCTGCGAAGGCTTACTGATTTGCGAAGGGCAGAACCCGGCGGCAATCCGGTCGGGTTCTGCCCATAGACGTATTATGAACCGTTTGGAGGGATACTCCTTGTCCAGCACTTACATTCTTGAAATGAACGATATTTCCAAGACATACGGCCAGAACGCGGTGCTGAAAAACGTGACGCTGAGGATTCGACCCGGCGAGATTCACGCGCTGCTCGGCGAGAACGGCGCGGGGAAATCCACGCTGATGAACATCCTCTTCGGCATGCCCGTCATTCATTCGACCGGCGGCTTTCAGGGTGAAGTGCTCGTGGACGGCGTCAGCGAAAAAATTCAGTCGCCGATGGACGCTATGAACAAGGGCATCGGCATGGTGCATCAGGAATTCATGCTGATTCCGGGCTTTACTGTTACCGAAAATATCAAGCTGAATCGTGAAATCGCCCGCCCGTGGGCCGTCAGCCGACTGCTGGGGCACGAGCTGGAGATTCTCGACTACGCCTGTATGAATAAAGACGCGCGCGCGGCGCTGGATTCCGTGGGCATGGATCAGCTGAGCGAGGGCACGCCGGTGGGCGGCCTGCCGGTCGGCTACATGCAATTTATCGAAATCGCGCGCGAAATTGACAAAAAGGGCATGAAGCTTTTGGTGTTCGACGAGCCGACCGCCGTGCTTACCGAGAGCGAGGCCGAGCAGCTGATTCGCGTGATGAAGGACATTGCGGCGCGCGGCATTGCCATTATCTTTATTACCCACCGTCTGGGCGAGGTGATGAGCGCGGCCGACAGCATCACCATCCTGCGCGACGGCCAGCTTGTTACCACGCGCAAAAAGACGGAGACCTCCGCCGAGGAGCTGGCGGCGCTGATGATCGGCCGAAGCGGCGAAGCGGCGCACGCGGTTGAACGCGGCGCGGCCGCCAAGGAGCGCAAGGTCGCCATGAAAATCCGCAATCTCGTGGTCAATATGCCTGGCGAGGCCGTGAAGGGCGCGGATCTGGATGTGTTCGAGGGCGAGATTCTGGGCATCGGCGGCTTAGCCGGGCAGGGTAAAATCGGCCTGCCGAACGGCGTGATGGGGCTGTACCCGGCGGCAGGCGAGGTGGAACTGTTTGGAAAGAAGCTGCCGCTCAACCATCCGCGGCAGGCGCTTGCGAGCGGGCTCGCCATGGTGAGCGAGGATCGCCGCGGCGTGGGTCTGTTGCTCGATCAGTCCATCGAGGACAACATCGCCTTCAACGCTATGCAGGTGAAAGGCGAATTTCTCAAAAAGGGCTTCCCGGTCAAGGACGCCCGCGCCATTCGCCGCTACGCGGAGGAAATGATTCGAATGCTGGACATTCGCTGCACGTCGCCCGCGCAGTCCACCGGAACGCTGTCCGGCGGCAACCAGCAGAAGGTATGCGTGGCGCGCGCGCTGGCGCTGAAGCCGAAATTCCTGTTTGTCAGCGAGCCGACGCGCGGCATCGACATCGGCGCCAAGCAGCTGGTGCTGGAAACGCTGTCCCGGCTGAACCGCGAAACGGGGCTGACGATCGTGATGGTTTCCTCGGAGCTGCAGGAGCTTCGCAGCATCTGCCAGCGAATCGCCATCGTTTCCGAGGGAAAAATTCACAGCATCCTGCGGCCGGACAGCTCCAACGTGAGCTTTGGTATGGCTATGTCGGGCGCGGAAGTGGAAGGGAGTGAGCTGGCGTGAAGAACCGAGGAAGGTCTCACAGGGTGACGGGCGCGCTGCTGTTTGCGCTGGCGGCGGTGCTGGTGGTCGTGTCCATCGTGGGCTACACGGCGCGCACGAACGACGGCACGCGTGAAAACCTGAACGAAATGCGCACCTATGCCGTGATGCACGCGGCCACGAGCGGCGTCGTCGAGAGCCTTGTGACCGACGCGGGCGCGGCCAAGCTGAAGGAGCTGCGCGCGCGCAAGGATTTTCGCCAGCTGGGCGGCGACGAGGTGAACCGCATCTATGAGGAAGCCAAGGCGCAGACGCGCGCCGAGGCGGAGGGCAAGTACGCCGCGGCGCTGGATACCGTGGACACCGAGGGACTTATCGCGCCGATCAACGCCTTCTGCGCGGCGCAGAACGTGTATGCCGAGGCGCGCGAGGCGGAGCGGACGGCGTATGACGCGCTGTATACCGAGCTTGTGAAGGCCGTGAGCGACTGGGCGGAGCTGACCGAGGGACTGGACGACGAGCAGCTTTTGGCGGCGCTGCAGGCGAAGGCGCCGGCGCTTAGCCAGCCGGAGAACGCGCAGCTGGGCGCGGGCTTCGTGCGCATGGCGCGCGCGATGGCGGACGCCGCGAACGCGGAAAGGCGCGCGGAGCTTCAGACGCAGCTGACGAGTGCAATGATTTCCTCCGTTTCCAACTGGGAGGAGCTGTACGATGCAGAAGCGGACGACGAGGCTCTGTGGGCGGCGCTCGCACAGCGGCTTCCCGAGCTGAAGGACAACGAGACGTTTAAGGCAGAGCTTCTGACGGAGGCGCGCACGTGCATCCAGCAGGCGAAGGACGGCGTGGAAATCACCGCGCCCTCCCTGTCGGAGGCGGACGAGCCCGCGGAGGACGCGGAGATCGTCGTGGATGAGCAGTATTTCAGCGTTTCCGAAGCGACCGCCGCGCTCGAAGCGCCGGCGGACGAGGCCTACGACGCACTGTGGAGCGCGCTGGTGGAGCGCATTCCGGATCTGGATTCGCTGAGCGCGAAGTATAAAAAGCTGATTCGCGCGTCCATCGTGGAAATTGCGGAATCCGAAAACGCCGGATTCATGACGCGCTACCGCATCTATGAAAAGCAGAGCGCGGCTTCGCTGCTCTCCGGTGCGGCGGCGCGGATGATGCAGGCGGCTGCCTATGCCGAGCAGGTGCTCATTGCCGGTATCGCGGTTCTGATTCTGGCGCTGGCGGTCACGTTCTGGGGCACGCTGATTCGCAGGCTGGGCGTGCCGCGCACGATTATTTCGCTGTTTTTCATCTATCTTCTGCTGGCCGCGCAGCTGTACAGCATCTCCGTTTCGCTGATGCTGGGCGACGTATTAAAGCGCGTAGGCACGTATGGAATACTGGTTCTGGCCATGCTGCCCGGCATTCAGTGCGGCATTGGCTTGAACATGGGCATGACGATCGGCTGCATCTCCGGCCTGCTGGCCACGATTATCGCGCTGCAATACAACATGACCGGCGCGGGCGCTCTGATTTTCAGCTGTGTGCTGGGCGCGCTGATCGCGATTCCGCTCGGCTGGGCGTACAGCAAGATGCTCAACCGCATGAAGGGCGACGAGATGACCATTTCCACGTATGTCGGCTTCTCGTTCGTGTCGCTGATGTGCATTGCGTGGATGCTGCTGCCGTTCACGAATCCGAAGATTATCTGGCTTCTGAGCGGCAAGGGACTGCGCGTCACGCACTCGCTGCTGGGGTCGTTTGCGCACATTCTGGATAATCTGCTTTCGTTCCGCGTGCTTGGCGCGGACGTGCCGACGGGGCTTTTGCTGTTCTTCCTGCTGTGCTGTCTGGCAATGTGGATTTTCTCCCATTCGAAGGCTGGCATTGCCATGTCGGCGGCGGGCTCGAACCCGCGCTTCGCGGAGGCCAGCGGCCTGAACGTCGACCATATGCGCACGCTGGGCACGGTGCTTTCCACCGTGATCGCCGCGGTCGGCATCGTGATTTATTCGCAGGCGTTCGGCTACGCGCAGCTGTATACCGCGCCGCGCCAGCTGGGCTTTATCGCCGCCTCGGCCATCCTGATCGGCGGCGCGACGGTGACGAAGGCTAAGGTTGGCCACGTGATTCTGGGCGTGTTCCTGTTTGAGGGCGTGCTCTCGCTGGGGCAGCAGGTTGTGAACGCGGCGGTCGCGGGCGGCGGCCTGTCCGAGGTTATGCGAATCATGATTTCCAACGGCATCATACTCTACGCGCTCACGCAATCGGGAGGTGTTTCTCGTGACTAATCGGAGGGAAGGCGCTTCGCTCGCGATTCTGGAGAATGTGAAGAAATACGCGGTTACGTATCTGTTCATTGCGTTGAGCGTGTTTTTCATCGTCGTTTCCGATCTGGACATGAGCTTTGTTTCCAGCCAGCTGCTTCTGCGGCTGAACCGAAACGCGTTTATCGTGCTGGCGCTGATCATCCCGATTGTCGCCGGCATGGGCATCAACTTTGCCATTACCATCGGCGCGATGGCGGCGCAGATCGGCCTTCTGCTGGTGATTAACTGGAACATCGGCGGGTTTGGCGGCATTATGCTCGCCGCGGCGATCACGCTGCCCCTCGCGGCCGGGTTCGGCTTCCTGATTGGAAAGCTCCTCAACCGCATGAAGGGACAGGAGACCATCGGCTCGCTGATTCTGGGCTACTTCGCCAACGGCGTGTATCAGCTTTTGTTCCTGTTCATCTTCGGAAACGTGATTCCGATGAGCGAAAGCGTGACCATCGTCGGCTCACACGGCATCAAAAACACGCTCAACCTGACCGGGTCGACCAACCTTTATAAGGCCATCGACGGGCTTGTGCAGGTTCCGTTCCTCACGGCAGTGTACGCGCTGGCGGGCGTGGGTCTCGCGCTGTGCGTGATTCTGCTGCTTCTCAAAAAGGTGTCCGCGAAGAAGGCGGCGCTGTACGCGGCTCTGTGCGCGGCGCTCATCGTCGTGTTCCTGCTGCCCGGCGTGCGCGCGGTGTTCAACGGCGAAAAGGGTCTCAAGCCCACCACCGTGCCGCTGATTACGTGGGTGTTCATCCTGCTCTTATGCGTGTTCAACGCGTTCATCATGAAGACGCGGCTGGGGCAGAAGTTCCGCGCCGTTGGCCAGAACCGCACGGTCGCCAACGCCGCGGGCATCAACGTCGACCGCACGCGCGTGATCGCCATCATGATTTCTACGGTGCTCGCGGGTTGGGGACAGATTCTGTTCATGCAGAGCGAGGGCATCGGCGTGTTCCAGACCTATTCGGCGCATGAGCAGGTGGGTCTGTACGCGGGCGCGGCCATCCTCGTAGGCGGCGCGTCCATCGACCGCGCGACCAACGCGCAGGCGCTGATTGGAACCTTCCTGTTCCATTCGCTGTTCATCACCGCGCAGAACGCCGCGTCGAACCTGTTCGGAGACTCCGTTGTGGGCGAATACTTCCGCGCCTTCCTGTCCTATGGCGTAATCGCGCTGGCGCTGGTCATCTACGCGTGGCGCAACGCCCAGCAGAAAAAGAACGGCAGCGACCTGCCCGTCAAAAACTATCGCCGTCGAAGGCTCGCGCGGACGCGCTGACCGGCAGCTTCATACGCGAAAAGGACGCGACTCCCTCTAAAAGGGGAAGCGTCCTTTTGTGCGTGTAAGAGGGTCAGAATAATTTGCTATAATAGTGACGATAGCGTAGAGCTCCCGAAAGGAGTATAACAATAGATGACTCAAGCCAAGAACAAGCAGATTAAATCTAAGCGCCGGGTTGCAGACCATGGTGAGGTATTTACTGCTGAACGTGAAGTAAATGCCATGCTTGATTTAGTTAAACAAGAGACAGAACGTGTAGACTCAACGTTTCTGGAAAAACCCTTTCCACTTTGATACAACCCTCAGATTCATTTGAGAATGGTCGAAAATGGACGCAAATTTCGGATTCGTTTGAGAATGGACGCATTTTTGCGCAATGAAAGACATCCTGCAGGACAGAGGGCGGCGCATTTGGACACCCCAAAACGAAAAAAGGCGGTCAGCCGAAGCCAACCGCCGTGATTCAGGGATTATTCAGTTTTGCTGTACTTGCCGGACAATCAGCCCATGTTCTCGGGGCGCCCGTCTTATTCTGCCACAAGCTTCAGCAGCATCACAGGAATCTCACCTTCAGCAAAATCCACCGTGAAGGAAATCTCTTCGCCAGCAAGCTCAAAGGGCAGTTCCGTCTCCGTACCGTCCGGAGCGACCAGCACAAGGCGCTGGGCCTGAAGGGTCTCCGCAGGCAGGGTGATCGTCACCTGTCCCCTGGGGGTGGTGAGCTTTCCCGCATACTCGAAGGCCAGACTCAGGTATTCCTGATTCATGCGCGCAACCAGTTCTCCGCTGGGCAGCTTTCCGGTTACGGCGGTCGCCGTCGCCTTTTCGATCAGCTCCAGACGCTCGCCGTTTTCCACCTCGCCGCACACCGGGCAGAACACCATGTGCTCATTCTCACCGTTCTCCACAATCTCCACGATGAAATCGAACTTCTGGCAATCGGTCTTGCCCACGTGCCTGCAGTCCGCCCGGCGGCAATCGGCGCTGTGCGTGCCATCGCCGTTCGGCATCCATTCGCCGTACCAGTGCAGCAGCTTCTTCACCGGATTTTCGGTGTAGCTATCCTCGCAGCGGGCGCAGGTGTAGCGGGTATAGCCATCCTTTTCACAGGTGGGCTTCACGACGGTCTTTTGATAATCATGCTTCAGCGCGATTTCTTCATAGGTGCTATAATCGCAGCGTGTGCAGGTATCGTATTCATCCCAGCCGATTTCCGTGCAGGTTGCCGCTTGCGCTTCGTGGCGCACAAGAGCGTGATTGTTCGAATCGATGGGCAGTTCACTATACGTAGTATAATTGCAGCCCTCGCGCTTGCAGGTTTCGTAAGCTTCCCAGCCAATTTCGAGGCAGGTGGGCGCTTTTGCCGTATGATTTTCCAGATCGTGCTTCGGCGCGATTTCTTCATAGGTGCTATAATTGCAGCGGGTGCAGGTATCATAGGCATTCCAGCCCTTTTCGGTACAGGTCGCCGCTTTTGCTTCATGGTGCACCGGATCGTGACCCGGCGCAGAAATCGTCTCCGTATTCGTCCGCATATACGCCCAGCTTGCTTCAAACGTTGCGGTGTGTATGATACAGCCATCATGGATACACTTTGCTTCAGCGATCGTATCGGACGATGCTGTTGCCACCTCTGTTTCTATATGGCTGCTGTTCAGTGTGCAGACGCGCTTGGCAGTACACGTTTCGTAGTCGGGCGACCATGTATAGGTTGTATAGCCCCACTTATGCGCATCCCGCGAAGTGTTTCCCGTAGAGGCCGTCCTGACCTGCGTTTCCGCCCAGCTTGCGCTGAAGGTCGCGGTGTAGGTGGTCTTATCCGGGGTCGAACAGGTCGGTTCGGTGTAGGTGCTCGTTACAGTGGCCTCTGCAGAATCGCTATGCTGCGCGTTATTTTTGCAGGTTCCATAAGCGATGCAGCGCGAATTGCCATTCGACCATTGGTACGTCACTTCCCACTGATGACCGAGGGCATTGCCGTATGGTTCGCCGCATCCATCACAAATCGGCTTGTTATCGCAATCGGCTACCCCCCCCGAATGTTCAAAAAGACCGCCTTTAATCACCGTACCGCACACAGGGCATTCCCAGTCTGATCGATGAAGTCTATCGTCCACCTTTATTATCTTCTGCGCGTGCGCTGTAGTCTTTCCGCACTTCGTGCATTTCGTGTATAAAATTGCCGCCAATCCGCTTGTCATGATAGAGCTAACCAGCAACAGCAGCAGCGCCATCAACAGTATCTTTGCGCATAGCCGATTTTTCATTTCCTTTCCCTCCTTAAAACCGAATCTCATTTCTCCTTCAGTTCAAACTGCACGGACAGCGACTCAAACAGCGCGTCCATGACCTTCCTCGCCTCGGCGCGCACGTCGACCGCCGCCGCGAAGGCGATGATCTGCTCGCGCTCCTGCTCTGGCACCTGAAACACGCTCAGGCTCATGCCAAGAAACCGCCGGATTTTGCGCTCCAGCGTGAAGTACTGATCGCACCTTCTGGCCATGTAGCCGCGCATCATGCCCGCCGTGCCCAGCTCCATCTCGTAAAAGTCGCTCTCGGCGCATCCGGGCAGGTACGCGCCGAAGGCCGCCTGCAGCTCGGCCATCGTGCTCCGGTGGATGATCTCCGCCGTGTCTGGGAAGGTGTACGCCTCCACGTACACGTCCCGCAGGTTCTCGCTCAGCTCGGTCAGCGCCAGCTGCAGCGCCGTCTCCACCGCGTAGATGTGCGCCGGGGAGGGCGCGTGCGCCGCCAGCGACTTCACCGCGCCGAACTGCCTGCCGAACATCATGCCGACCAGCTCGGTCAGCACGCCGTCCTTCGTGTGAAAGATGTTCTGAAACGACCCGGCGGTCGCATCTGCCTCCTTCAGAATCTCCGCCACCTTCGTGTTGGTATAGCCCTTCTCAAGGAAGAGCTTGACGCTGGCAGCCAGTATCCGCTGCTTTGCGCCCTTGCTGTCGTACCTTCTTGCCATCCACATTCATTCCTTGCAGGATTGTTTTTCGATACAATTATACATCCTTGGATGACGCATGTCAAGAGCATCGGGCGCAGCATAGGCGGGCTCCCTT
>CAVERI010000027.1:0-30560 GCA_963618055.1 bacterium
GATTCCAATTCTTAACACATGAATCTCCGCGAGGGGCATTCGCGGAGATTCACGCGGCGGGAATGGTTATTTTGCGGATTTCTTTTCAATCAGGGCGGCCATTTCGCCCACGTTCTTCATGCCGGTAACTTCCTTCATGGTGAACTTTACGTGGAACGCGTCCTCGACCTCGGCGATCAGGGTGATGTGCATCAGCGAATCCCATTCGTCAATGTCCTTCGCGGTGGTCTTTTCGGTGATCTTCAGGGACGCGTCGTCGAAAACCTCGCGGAACACGCGGTTCAGCTTCTTCATGATGTCAAGCTTCGTCATTTGGCCTCTTCCTCCGTTATAAACGTTTGATGGTTCTGATATTCGTCCACGCGCGCTTCATACAGGCCATTGCCCAGCGGGCGGAAGCCCATGGACGCGTAGAGCTCCTTTACCATGGCGTTCTTGGGCGTTTGGATATATTCGCCGACGACGCGCGCAAATCCTGCTTCCCTCGCGGCGCGAACGATGGAATCGGCGATAAATTGCTCCATGCCGCGCTTGAGCACGCGGCAGCTCATCAGCCATTCGTTTACGAACAGCTCGTTTTCGCGCCTTTCCAGAATGACCACGGCGATTAGCCCATGCTCGCCGAAGCGGTCACGCAGGGTGTAGTAGCGGGTGATGCAGCGCGGGTTCGCCGCGATTTCCTCGATTTCCTGCTCGCTGTAGCGCACGGTGCGCAGGTTGAACTGGTTCGAGCGCTGCGTGAGCTGGGCGATGCGCGGAATGTGGAACGCGTCGAACGGCGCGCAGACGGCCTTCATTTCCAGCGCCTTCAGATAGTCGTCGTAGCTGTCGATGCCGGCGCTCAGCTCGGCGCGGCTCTTTTCGGCCAGATAGCGCTCCGTGCGCACGCGATCCTCGTCGGAGTAGGAATTGGTGTCGAACAGGTTCTGCATGCGGGCGAAAGCCGTGTATTCGGCGGGATCCTCGGGCAGCTCCGGCACCTCGACCTCCGGCAGCATCGTGCGCACCAAGTTGCGCTCGAATGGATTGTCGTCGAAGAAGACCATCGAGTCCAGCCCGATGTTTAATTCCTTCTGAATGCGGCGGATGTTCGAGGCCTTGTCCTCCCAGTTGGCGACGAAGGCGGAGAAGTCGTCCAGCCGCAGAACCATTTCCGGGTGTTTGAGAAACGGCTCCTTTGCGTTCGCTTCGTCATTTTTCGAGCAGACGGCCAGCATGATGCCGCGATTCTTCAGCTCCTTCAGCCACGTTTGGAACTCGGTGAACGCGTGTCCCTGTCCCAGCTCGCCGATCTGGATGCCCTCCAGCCCATCGTCGCCGATCACGCCGCCCCACAGCGTGTTGTCAAGGTCTACGACGGCGCACTTGTGAAAGCGCCCCTTGCGGGCGAGAATCGCGTCCACCACGCGCGAGGCGACCGCGGGCAGCGCCTGCGTGGAGATGGGCATTTTGGCAATGGCGTACAGCTTCGGGTCGTGGAAGGCTTCATAGCCCATCTGTGCGCGAATGGGCTCCAGATTGAGCAGGCGCACGTTTCCGGCCTCGCGCGCCGCGTCCGCCAGCAAAAGATTGAGCTTCAGAAGCTGATAGGGGAAGGAGCTGATTTCGCGCAGCGCGTAGGAGCCGAACACGCCGTCGTCCATCGGCAGGAAGGCGAAAAACAGGATGTCTGCCCTTGTACCGTGGTGAACGCGCGCCCATTCCGCGCGGATTTTCGCGATTTCGGTCTCGGCAAACGCGCCGCGCGCCTCCGGCGGCGTGCGCACGAAACGTTCGTACAGCTTTTCCGTGCAGTGGCAGAGGAGCACCGTTTCGGGATCGAAGGCGTAAAGCTCGCTGCCCGCGTCCATCAGCTGCGCGTCGATCTGGTCGTAGTCGGCTTCAAATACGCGCAGAGGCAGATTCATTTCCAGCGCGTAGCCGCGAATGGCCGTGGCCAGCAGCTGCGTGGCGCAATCGCCCAGCAGGGCAAGGCGCACGCCGTCGGGCGTTTCCGGGCTGCGCGCGCAGTTCTTCTTTAATTGCAGATAGGAAAGGCTCTTCATGTAACCGTCCTCCATGTATGGGATCCTGTGAAAATTATACCAAGCTGGCCGGTTCCCTGTCAACCTCGGTATTGACATAGAATCGGCCGGAAAGGTATAATAGCAGTAAATGAAAAAAGAAATTCAGGAGGGATGCTTCATGAACTCATTAAGCCAGCGGATTCACGCGCTGCTGAAGGCCGTGAATCTGGATCAGCGGGGCGGCTACCAACACTATGTGACCGGGGAGCTTGCACGGGAGGGCCTTGCGGAGGCGCCGCTGTTTGTTCAGCGCGCCGTGATGCAGACCGCCTTCGCCTACCGGATGAGCGAGGCTGAGGGCGGACGGTACGATGCGGTTGTGTGCGAGGCCGCGGATTTTCTGCTGGATGCGCTCGAAAACGAGGGCGCGATCACCAAGGCCGCCGCGCGCAGGGCGGAGGAAATTCTGCTTCCGCTGAAGGACGCGGCGAAGGCCTACACGGTGCACATGATCGGGCACGCGCACATCGACATGAACTGGATGTGGCCGTATCATGAGACGGTCGCCGTGACGCTGGAAACGTTCCGCACGGTGCTGAAGCTGATGGAGGAATTTCCGGATTTCACCTACGCGCAGTCGCAGGCTTCCACCTATCGCATCGTGGAGGAATACGAGCCGACAATGCTGGACGCGATTCGCCGCCGCGTGAAGGAGGGACGCTGGGAGGTTTCGGCTTCCACGTGGGTGGAGGCGGACAAGAACATGCCCTCCGAGGAAAGCATGGCGCGCCACCTGCTGTATACGAAAAACTATCTTTCCAAGCTGCTGGACATCGATCCCGACACCTTAAACCTCGATTTTGAGCCGGATACCTTTGGTCACAGCGCGAATGTGCCGGAGATTCTCAGTCAGGCGGGCGTGAAGTATTATTACTACTGCCGCGGGCACGAGGGAACCGGCGCGCAGATCTGGCGCGCACCCTCCGGCGCGGAGGTGCTGGCGTTTCAGGAGCCCACATGGTATCTGGGCGACGTGAACCCGAATTTCGCGCTGTTTGTGCCTGCCTTCTGCCGGAAGACCGGCGTGATGGACGCAGTGAAGGTGTACGGCGTGGGCGACCACGGCGGCGGGCCAACCCGGCAGGATCTTACCTATATTGAAGAGATGCGCGCGTGGCCGGTGTTTCCGAGGCTGATTCATTCGTCGTACCGCGCGTTCTTCGGCGCGCTGGAAAGCGTGCGCGACCGCCTGCCCGTGGTGGATACCGAGCTGAACTGCGTGTTCACCGGCTGCTACACGACGCAGAGCCGCGTGAAGGCGAGCAACCGCATCGGCGAGGACACGCTTCGCGAGGCAGAGGCGCTTTCGACCGCCGCCAACGCGCTGACCGGCAGCGCCTATCCCGCGGGCATGTTTGAGACGGCGTGGCGCAAGGTGCTGTTCAGCCAGTTCCACGACATTCTGACTGGCTCCGGCGTGCGCGACACGCGCGAATACGCGCTTGCCACGTTCTCCGAGGCCTTCGCTGGCGCAGGCACGGCCTATGCCGCCGCGATGCGTTCGCTGGCCGAGGCGATTGATACCTCGTCCGTTGAAGAAAAGAGTCCGGCGGCGTTCACGCGCTCCGAGGGCGCGGGCGTGGGCTTCGACGGCATGCGCTTCCGCCCGCCGGTGGCTGAAAGATGCGCGTCGCTCACGCGCGTGTTCCACCTGTTCAACTGCGAGGAAGCGCCCCGCACCACGCCGACCGAGATTACCGTGTGGGATTATCCCGGCGACGCGGCGGCGATTGTCGCGCGCACGCTGGACGGGCGTTCGCTGCCTGTGCAGCTTCTCACGCAGGCGAACGGCATCGGCTATATGGGGCATTCCTATGTGCGCCTGCTGGTGGATGCGGAGATTCCCGCCTGCGGCTGGCAGACGGTGGTGCTGGACGCGGCGGACGACGGCGCGTTCCCGCTGCGCTATCCGCTCGACCCGCGGCTGCACGTGCCGGAGAAGTATGTGCTTGAAAACGAACATCTCCGCGCGGAATTCGACGTGATCGACGGCGCGCTGATTTCCCTGATCGATAAGGCGAGCGGGAGGGAGCTTCTTTCCGGCCCGGCGGGCTTCTTCGACATTCTGGAGGACTCGGCGCGCGGCATGACCAGCTGGGTGGTTGGACGGTATCTGCGCCGCGAGCGAATTTGCAGGGATGTGCGCATAACCCGCGCGGCCGACGGAGCGCTGCGCGGTGCGCTGGAAATGAAGACGAGCTTCGCCACCGCGTCCACGCTGTCCGTTGTGGTATCGCTGGATAAGGGCGCGAAGGCGCTGCGGTATCAGGTGAAGGTGGACTGGCGCGAGCGCGGCACGCGCGAAAACGGCATGGCGCAGCTGGCGTTCGCCGCGCCGTATGCCTACGAATCCCAGCTGACGCGCTGTGACAACGCCGCCGGGTTCATCGACCGCGCGCCCATGAACATGGACATGCCCGTGCGCACCTATGCCTGCGCGCTGCCGAAGGAAGGCGCGCCCGCGCTGGTGCTGACCAGCGACGCGAAATACGGCGTGCGCAGTGATGACAACACGCTTCAGCTTACGCTGATTCGCGCGGGCTACGATCCGGATCCCGATCCGGAGAAGGGGCTGCACGAGTTCAGTCTGTCGCTGGGCGTGACGGAGGATGTGAAGCCGGAAAGCCTGTCGCTGTTTACGCGGCTTTTGAACCGTCCGGCGGCGAGCATTACCGCGCGCCCGCACAAGGGCACGCTGGCAGGTTCGGGCTGTTTCCTGACGATTCAGGCGGAGCACGTGCGCCTTGCCGCCGTGAAGCGCGCGGAGGACGGAAGCGCCGCCATCGTGCGCCTGATCAACTATGGCGAAGCGACGCAGGCCGTACTTAGGCCCGCCGTGCCGCCGCGCGCGGCGCATCTGTCCGACATTCGCGAGCGGACGCTGGACGCGCTGACGATTCAGAACGGCGCGGTGCTCGTGCCGCTGCGCGCGCATGGACTGACGACGGTTCGAATTGAGGATTAAATCAAAAACAGGAGTGCCCGCGCTGGAAACGGGCGCTCCTGTTTACTGTGAAGGAAGATCTGCAGGGAAGCTTCAGCCTGTGAAAAACGCGGGAGGGCGTCGTCTGCGCCGAGGGCTCTCGGCTGTCCAAATCGAAGGAATAATCCAAATGAAACGGGCGCTCCTGCTTTGCTGCGAGGGAAGGTCTGCTGGGAAGCTTTAACCTGTGAAAAAACGCGGGAGGGTCGTCGCCTACTCCGTGAGCTCCTCCACGACAGCGCTGCCGGAGGCGAGAGCCTGACGGTTCGTTCGGTCACACTCGAGCATGGCCGTTCGATCCTTATGAGACATGTTCTTCGGGGGCGCTTCACGGTATTTGCTCACGGGCAGGACGGAATAGGTATAGCCCGCGCGTTCGGTTCCGGTGCGCCACACCCATGTGCTGACGAAGCCGAACGAGTCCACGGTAATCCTGCCTTCGTCCTCCTTCAGCGCGAGCTGGAAGATTACGCCGCCGTCGCGGCCGCTCTTGCGCTGTCCGCTGAGGAAATTGCCGAGGGAATAGATGCACAGCGTGCGCTGCGCTTCGCCGAACTGGTTGGTTCCCTCCAGCCAGTCGGCGCGCTGCACCACGTGCGGATGCCCGCCGATGATCACGTCCACGCCCGCCTGCATAAGCTGCTTTGCGAGCGTGGTCTGCGTGGAGTCGGGCGTTTTCATATATTCCGTGCCCCAATGCATAAAACACAGTATGAGCTCCGCACCGGCCTCGCGCAGTGTGCGCACGTCCTGCCCGAAATCGGAATTTTTCACCGCGTGTACGGCGAAGGCCATTGCGTTCGGGTTCAAGCCGCGCATGCGGTCGATGGAGTTGAGGGAGCAGGTGTAGTTGAGAACGCCGATTCGGATGTCACAGACCGTGAGGATGGTTGGCTGCATCCGTTCCTCCTGCGACCGGCTGGCGCCCGTCGTGAAGAAGCCGGCGGCCTCGGCGTTGTCCAGCGAGCGAATCAGACCGTCGTAATAGCGGTCGAGCATGTGGTTGTTCGCCATCGTCAGGCCGTCGACGCCCGCGTTCTTCAGCGCGGGAAGCAGCGATTCCGGCGTGTTGAACTGCGGATAGCCGCTGTATACGTCCCGGCCGACGAGGCCGCTCAGCGCGCCGTCGACGTTGGCAAAGGTGAAGTCGGCGTTTGAAAGCGCGGAACGAATTTCGGAGAGCATGGGAGAGAATTCGTATGCTTCGCCGCCGCCCAGCGTCTGCGCGGAGTGAAGAAGCGCTTCGTGAATCACGAAATCCCCGGCCACGCGGATGACCGCGCGCCGCTGAGTTTGCACAATCACGGGCTGCGGGCGTTCCGCGGCTGCCGAAAACAGAAAAATTCCCGCCAGAAGCAGGGCTGCCAAGCGCCTGCACATCGTGCGATCACCGTCCAGACTGGTTTTTTACACATTATAGAGGCTTTTTGGCACGGAGTCAATGCGCGCGGAGGTGGATTTCACAGTTTTTCAGAAAAAGTCTTGATTGATCGTGTTTCGACGTGTATAATAGAGAAGGATTGCGTATGGATACAAAGAGGGTAGCCAGTATGCCATTGTACAGCTTTCGCTGTCTCGGCTGCGGGAAGCGTTTTGAAGAGATTTTGACCGTCGCCCGGAAGGATGAGGCGGTCTGCCCTGATTGCGGCGGAAAGGCCGAGCGCGTCTGGAACGGCAAGTGCAATTTCGGCGCGAAGCGTTCCGGCGGTTATCGTGACCGCTGCGGCGACTGTCCCGGCTGCGGCAAATGACAATCAACCAGAAAGGCTCCGCTTGCGGAGAAAAGAGTGCATGATTGAAACGCTATTGATCGACGGCGGAGTTCGCCTGAAGGGAGAGGTGTCGGTAAGCGGCGGCAAGAACGCGGCCGTGGCCATCATTCCCGCGGCGCTGCTCGCCGATTCCCCCAGCACGATTGAGAATCTGCCGGATATAGACGACGTGTATTGTCTGCGAGATATGCTCACGTGGCTGGGCGCGGAGGTCGCGTTCGAGGGCGGCGTGATGACCATCGACCCGCGCGGCATCACGCGCAACGATCCGCCATATGAATTGGTTCGCAAAATGCGCGCGTCCTATTATCTGGTTCCGGTACTTTTGGGGCGCATGGGTTCCGCGTGCGTGCCTATGCCCGGCGGCTGCGACATCGGCAATCGTCCCATCGACCAAACCATCAAGGGGCTTACGTCTCTGGGCGCGGAGGTTGACCTGTCGGGCGGTGTGATTCGCGCGCAGGTGACCGATCATTTCGAGGGCGCGGAGGTGTTTCTCGACTTCCCCTCCGTGGGTGCGACGATCAATACCATGCTGACCGCCGTGTGCGCGAAGGGCGCGACGACGATTCACAACGCCGCGAAGGAACCGCACATCGTTGACACGGCCAACTTCCTGTCGTCGATGGGCGCGTGGGTCAAGGGCGCGGGCACGGACGTAATCCGCATTCGCGGCGGCCGCCCGCTGCACGGCTCCAATTACGCGGTGATTCCTGATCAGATCGAGACCGGCACGCTGATGATCGCCGCCGCGGCTACGCGCGGCGATGTGGTGATTCGCGGCGCGATTCCCACACACATGGAATCGCTCACGGCGAAGCTTCTGGAAATGGGCGTGCATGTGAATGAGGCGGACGATCGGATTCGCGTGCGCGCCGAGGGCAAGCTGCGGCCGATCAACATTAAAACGCAGGTCTATCCCGGCTTCCCGACCGATTTACAGCAGCCGATGACGGCTATGCTGGCGTCGGTGTCCGGTTCCAGCTATGTCACGGAGACGATCTTTGAAAATCGTTTCCGCTATGTGGATGAGCTTCGGCGCATGGGCGCGAACATCCGCGTTTTGGAGCGCACGGCCATCGTAGAAGGCGGTCAGCATCTGCGCGGCTCGCGCATCACGGCAACCGATCTGCGCGCCGGCGCGGCCATGATCGTCGCGGCGCTGATTGCCGAGGGACGAAGCGAGATCAAGGGCGTGAAGTACATCATGCGCGGCTATGAGCGAATCGACGAAAAGCTGCGCCAGCTGGGCGCGACGGCGATTCATAAGACCTACGCCGACAACGAATACAACGGGGATTTTTGACGCAAACGCATAGCGGCGGCTTCCGTTTCAGGGGAACGGGAGCCGCTGTTTTTGCGCCGGATGGCGGGACAAAGCGGGGCAGGCCGTTCCGCGCGAGGACGGAACGGACTGCCCATTGGGGAAGAGTCGCCGCGTGAGCGGCGACCCGGAGAGTGCGAGATTAGTTGGCTTCGTGGATTTCCAGACCCTGCTCGCGGGCGTAGATGTCGGTGAGCTCGCTCAGGCCGTAGGATTCGAGCTGCTGGCAGTAGGCGTCCCACTCGGCGTTTACATCGGCTTCGCCGGAGACCCACTGGGCAATCTTGGACTTGATGTAGCTCTTGAGGTCGGTCTCGATGATCGACTTGCGTTCGGCGTCTTCCTGATTCGCGCCCCAGACGGCCTTGAACATTTCGGTCAGGTACGGACGGTAGACCGCGTCGTACATATCCATGTTGGACGGATCGGGTTCATCCTTGTCGTAGGGCAGCAGCTTCGCGACGCCCATGTTGCGAGGCATGGACTGGGTGAAGCAGCGCGCCCACGTGTTCTTGTCCTCATCCTCCTGCGTCCAGCCGTTCTCGCCGACCTTGTGGTAGATTTCGCGGTACAGATGGTCGCCGATCTTCTCGTATTCAACGCCAAGAAGTCCGTGTCCGGCCTGCACGGAGTTCTCCTCCATGTAGAGGACGTCCAGCCAGCGGAGGATGACGATCAGCTTTTCCTCATCGCACTTATCGGTGATGGCAAGCTGGGTGCGGAACAGGGTTACGCCGTTGGAATTGCGGTGGAACAGCGGGTTGTCGCAGCCCTTCAGCACGGGCAGGCAGGTGAAGGCGTTCTCGCCGTACTTCTCGTATTCCGCGGTGCCCTTATCGTAGTTGGAATACCAGTCGCCGGGGCCGTAGCCGATGGAAACGCCGTACAGATCCTTGTTTCCCTTGGCCTTCCAGTTTTCAAGATCCTGCGTGAAGAGCTCGGGATCGATCAGGTTCTCCTTGTAGAGATCCGCGAAGTACTCGATGAACTCCTTGAATTCGGGCTTGTTGGCGGAGAAGAACAGCTTGCCGTCCTTCTTGGCGAAGAAGGGATAGCCGTTGTTGTCAACCGCTTCAATGCCGAACCAGCCGGCGCACATGCCGAGGTTCAGGTTGTTGGTGTCGCCGCTGAAGGGAATTTCGTCGTTCGGGTCGCCGTTGCCGTTCGCGTCTTGATCACGGAAGGCGATGAGAACTTCCTTCAGCTCCTCGGGGGTCGTGGGCATTTCAAGACCCAGACGATCCAGCCAGACCTGATTGATGTAGGGCTTGAAGGTAACCTCCGGCTCGCCAATGGCGTAGGGGATGGTGTAGATGTGGCCATCCGGCAGGGTCATGGATTCGCGGACACCCGTGCGGTTGAGCACCTCTTCGATGTGCGGGCAGTACTTGGCAATGTAATCCTCCAGCGCGAGGAAGGTGCCGTCGCCGCCCAGCTCAATGACGTCCTTCGTGCCCAGCAGCCAGCCGGCAATGACATCCGCGTAGTCCCCGGTGTTCAGCGCGACGGCCAGCTTCTCAAGCTGCACCTGATAGGGCGCAAGGTTCAGCTTCACGTGAACGTTGGTCTTCTCCTCGAGCATCTCGTACACGACGCGGCCGTCGGGTTCGTAGCTGTCGTCAATCATCAGAGAAAACTCGAAGGGTGTGTCGCCGTCCCAGATCTTTTCGCCTTCGAGAATCACGTCGGCGAAAGCGGAGCAAGTGCTCAGCAGCAGGATGGCTGCCAGCGCGAGAGCCAGTTTCTTCATGGGTGATGACCTCCTTTTTGAATGTATAGCAAGCCTTTGCGGCTTCACTAACGGGAATCAGCCCTTGACCGAGCCGATCATGACGCCCTTGACGAAGTGCTTCTGCACGAACGGATAGATGATCAGCATCGGAATCGACGAGATGATGATCAGGGAATATTTCATCATGTTGGCCAGCGCTTCGCGGCGAGCCTGCTCCTTGCGCATTTCCTCGGTGATAAATTCCTTCACCATGGTGTTCGTGTTCAGCAGCAGGATGTTTCGCAGCTCCAGCTGAAGCGGCCATTTTTCGCGGTCGGAGATGTACAAAAGCGCGCTGAAATAGCTGTTCCAGTGCCCCTGCCCGTAATACAGCACCAAAATGGCGGTGATGGCGCCGGACAGCGGCATTACGATATAAAAGAAGAACCGCGTGTTCCCGCAGCCATCCAGCTTGGCCGCCTCCATCAGCTCCGCGGGAATGTTGGTGGTGAAGAAGGTTTTGGCGACGATCATATTATATACGCCCATTGCGCCGGGAATGATCAGCGCCCACATGGTGTTGAGAAGCCCGGTCTGCTTGACGATGAGGTAGGTCGGCATCATGCCGCCGCCGATGAACATCGTGAGCATATAAAAGAATGTGACAAATTTCTTCAGGGCGAAGTCCCTGCGGCTCAGCGCGTAGCCGGTGGGCAGGGTGACCAGCAGGTTTACGCACACGCCGCATACGGTGTACAGAAGCGAGTTCAGAAAGCCGCGCACGACGGTGTTTGTTTTGAAAACCTCCCGGTAGCCGTCCAGCGTAAAGCCGATGGGATAGAACGTCACCTCGCCGTTGGATACGGCAATGGGGTCGGAGACCGAGGAGATAATAACGAAGTACAGCGGGTAGGCGACGACCAGAAACACCAGAGACAGCAGGATAAAGAGAATGGTATCGTAGGTAACGTCGCTTCGGCAGCGGCCAATCCGTTTTTCCATAAGTGCGCCTCCCTTTACCACAGACTGTTCTCGCTCATCCTGCGGGTGACTGCGTTCACCGTGATCAGCAGAATGGCGTTAACGACGGAGTTAAACAGACCGATTGCGGTGGAGAAGGCCTGATCGCGGTTTACAAGGCCAACCTTATAGACGTAGGTCGAAATAATCTCCGACACGCCTAAATTCAGATCGTTCTGCAGTGCGTAGGCCTTCTCGAAGCCGACGGACATCACGCTGCCGCAGTTCAAAATCAGAAGCATCGTCATCGTGGGCATAAGGAAGGGGAGATCGATGTGCAGCGTGCGCTGGAATTTCGTTGCGCCGTCCACAATGGCGGCCTCATGGTATTCAGGGGATACACCCGACAGCGCCGCGAAGTAAATGACGCTCGACCAGCCCATCGACTGCCATACGCCGCTCCATACGTAAATATGGCGCCAAAGATTGCTTTTGCCCATGAAGTTGATGGCTTCACCGCCGAGCAGGCGGATAATCGAGTTCACGACGCCCGTGCGCACCGACAGGAACAGAAGCAGCATACCGCACATGACGACGGTGGAGATGAAGTGTGGGGCATAGGTAACGGTCTGAATGACCTTGCGGAACCTTTTAAAGCGGAAGGAGTTCAGAAGCAGCGCGAGAATGACGGCGATGGGGAAGCTTGCGGCCAAGGAGTAAAGGCTCAGGATGAGCGTGTTGCGAATGGTGATCCACGCGTTGGCGGAGCGGAAAAAGCGCACAAAATTGGAGAAGCCTACCCATTCACTGCCGAACATGCCCAGCTTGACCTTGTAATCGCGAAAGGCAATCTGGATGCCGTAAATCGGCCAGTAGTGATAGATCAGGGTGATGATCATTCCCGGCAGGCAGAACAGGAAAAGATCCCAGTTTCCGCGCATGCGCTCCAGAAAGCTTCGGTGACGCTTTTTCGAAGGGATGGGCGGGGATAAGGGTACATTTGACAAGACACAGGCCTCCTTCATCTGCGAAATTGTAAACTTTCGTATGGGAAACCGCTTACTTTTCAAACATCAAGTACATTATAATGGCATATTGACGATATGTCAATAGGAATATTGCGATTTTCGAAGAAAAAATCAAAAGATATATTTGCGGCTTGACAGGCGTATGTGTTATGATATAATGAAGCGGACGGGTCGGGAGAAAGGGAAAATCTCCCGAGGGTCAACAGAAAAATTTCAGGATACATAAGGAAAAGGAGTGCGTGCCCATGCTTTTATACAGAACGAAAATCGCGCTTCCCGGGCCTGAGGGCATCGGCGAAAATCCGCTTCCGCGCTTTCGGGACGCGAAGCATGACCGAGACGTAGCCACCAACGGTTCCTTCACCGAAAAGGAAAACAGGCTGCTGGGCAGCGAGTGCGGCGCGCGCGTTCTGCCGTATCGGATGCAGGACGTATACACCCGCGAGCGTCCGCCCATCGAGCGGGACGCGATTGTGATGGAAAACGAGCACCTGCGTGCGGTCTTCCTGCCGTGGCTGGGCGGAAAGCTGTATTCACTGACGGAGAAGGCCACGGGACGGCCGATTCTGTTCACGAACCCCGTGTTCCAGCCGGCGAATCTGGCGATTCGCGACGCATGGACGAGCGGCGGCGTGGAATGGAACATCGGCCAGCTGGGGCACACGTTTACTACCTGTTCCGATGTGTTCTTCGCGAAGATTCGTCCGGAAAACGAGGAGCCGTTCCTGCGCATGTATGAATACGAGCGGCAGAAGGGGCTGTTCTGGTCGATCGATTTCCATCTGCCGGACGGCGCGAGGGCGCTGGCTGCGCACGTGCGCGTGGTCAACGACGATAAGGTGGAAAAGCCGATGTACTGGTGGTCGAACACGGCGTGCGTCGAGACGGAGGATGCGCGCGTGTTCAGCGATACCGACGAGGTGATCTATCAGGACATGCGCGTCGAAAAGACCGAGGACGGGCACGACAAATATGTGAACCATGGCTTCGGCGTCGCGAGGCTGCCCGATTACACCGAGAAGGACGGCAGCGTGCACGGCTATTTCGATGCTTCCTATTCGATGCGCTTCCCGCGCGCGAACGAGTTTTTCTTCCAGACGCCGGAGGACGTGAAGTATCCGTGGGAGGCCGTGAGCTATAAGGACGGCTTCATGTTCCTTGAAAAGTCGACGCAGGCGCTTCGCTACCGCAAGATGTTCTGTTGGGGGCATGGCCGCGGCGGCCGCTTCTGGTGCGACTATCTGGCCGAGCCGGGCAAGGGCGATTACATCGAGCTGCAGGCGGGGCTCGCGCCCACGCAGGTGCACGGCTATCGCATTGCGCCCGAAAGCGAAATCGTGTTCACGCAGGCCTTCTCCTGTGCGCACGTCGCCGATTCTGCGCCGATGTACGGCGAATACGCGTCCGCGCGCATGGCGGCAAAGGCGAACGTGGGCGCGGCGCTGAGCGACGAGGACGTGGAGGCGATGGACGCGCGCGCCCGCAGGCTGCACGACGACGGCCGCGCGGAGGTAGAAATCTGGCACCATGGCGCGGGCTGGGGCGCGCTGGAGCGCATCCGCCGGGCGAAGCAGGGGCGCGGGATTCCCGCGGGCTTCTGGTTTGAGGATAACACGCTTACCGCCGAGCAGAAGCCGTGGCTGAATCTTCTGGAAAATGGCCGGCTGGGCGAAGCGCGCGTTTCCGAGTTTATGGTGGACGAAAACTGGCAGGCGCTTCTGGAGGGCGACGATTCCGACGCGGCGAAGCTCCATCTGGGCGTTCTGCACATGGAAGCGGGCCGCGAAGCGGAGGCTGAGGCGCTGTGGCGGCAGGCCGGCGGCGAATACAAGCCGATGGCAGAGCGCAATCTGGCTGTGCTGTGCCAGCGCCGGGGCGACGAGGACGGCGCGGTCAGCCACATGAAGGCCGCGCTGGCCGCGGGCGGAGATCGCGAGGACGCGGCCTATACGCGCGAGTACATTCAGATGCTCCTGACGCTCAAGCGCTATCAGGCGGCGTGGGACGCGTTTGCCGCCGCGCCGGAGGAGATTCAGAAGGACGACCGCGTGAGCATCCTTGCCGGCGTCGCGGCCATTGAGGTGGGCGAGTACGCGTACATGGACGAAATGTTCCGCATGCCGCACGCCGCCGTGCGCGAGGGCGAAACGTCGCTGACCGACCTGTGGTTCCGCCGCGAGGCGGCGCGCGAAGCGGAGAAGCGCGGCGTGAAGGTGACAGACCCGCTGCTGGAGGAGATACGCCGCACGCGCACGCCGCCACGGGAGATCGACTTCCGCATGAGCTGAGGAAAGAAGGGCGGGAGAATCCGTGAATATCGTTGTGATTGACGGTCAGGGCGGCGGCATGGGCAAGATGCTCGTGGCTGCCATCTTGGAAAAGCATCCGGCCGCCGCGCTTACGGCGGTTGGCACCAACAGCGCTGCTACGCTGGCCATGCGCAAGGCGGGCGCGGCGCGCACGGCTACCGGCGAGAACGCCGTGGTTGTAGCCTGCCGCACGGCGGACGTGATCGTGGGACCGGTGGGCATAGCCGTGGCGGACGCGCTGCTGGGCGAGGTTACGCCGCGCATGGCGGAGGCCGTGGGCTCAAGCCGCGCGCGCCGCGTGCTGATTCCGGTGAACGCCTGCGAGACGATCATCGTGGGCGTGGAGGACGTCGGCATTGCCGCGCTGGTTCGAAGGGCTGTGGAGCTTTTATAAGGGAACTTTTTCGAAGTCGCCTTCGTCTAAAGGAAAATACGATGGACGGAGGCGGTTTCCATATGAAGAAAGTACGGACGCTTTTGCTGATTTGCGCGCTGATTCCGGTGCTTGCGCTGGCGGAGGCGACGCCCGCGGAGCCGGAGAGAAAAACGGTGAGCGGTGTGCTTGTCGACGCAGCCACGCACACGGTTCTCGTGGAGGACTGGGACGGCGAGCAGGTGTATTTCTATAGGGATGGCGACGAGGATCTGACCGGCCTGTCGGATGGGCTGTATATCGGCAAAATCATCGAATGCGAATATGTGGACGCGGAGGATGGCACGCGCCTGACGGCCGTGCGCGACGGGAAAATGCCCGCTGAACGCGAGCGACAGGAGATCATCGAGGGCGAAGCAGAGACGGTACGGGAGACGTGGTATCAGAGCGCGCTCGGCTTTGGGCTGTATCTGGATAGGCAGGCCTATGCCGTGACGGAGGACGAGGAGGCGCAGTCGGCGGTTATCGAGCCTGCCTATGGCCTTGACGGAGCGGCGCTGTATGTGTTCCGCGCGCCGACGGAGGACGCGGACGCGCTCCGAACGACGCAGCGGGCGCTTTTTGAGGGAATGAATGTGTATGGCGAGGGCGTTCTCTGCGAATACGGCGCGTATACCTATCTGATTGCCTTCACCTGCCCGGAGGAATCCGCCGAAGGCTGGGGCACACGCCTGCAAACCATGATGGACGGCGTGATGCTGATCAACGAACAGGGCGGCGTTTACTGGCCGGAGACCTCCATGGAGCGCTGGAAGAGCCGGGCGCAGGAGAAATGATGGACGAAACGCGTTTCCGATAAAAAAGAACCGTCTTTCTTCGCGATTTTGCGGAGAAGGGCGGTTCTTTGCGTGAAGGATGATCAGTTCAGCGCGTATTCGCCGGTGGCGAAGGCTTCGCGCTTCTGGAGCCAGCGACCCTCGGTGAAGTCCGGGATGGGTACGGGCGCACCGCCCATGGCGATGCTTTCCTCGCTCAGCGCGGTGATGGCCATCCAGCTGGCGGTGTCATAGGTATCGATCGGCGGGCATTCGTCTTTCTGCACGCTCTCGACGAACGCGCGCAGCACCAGATAATCCATGCCGCCGTGGCCGCCGCGCAGGCCAAATTCCTCATAGGCTTGCCACAGGGGATGCTTGTATTCGGCCATATAGGCCTCGTCCTTTTCCCAGCGGTGCGTCCAGTAGCTGGGATCGACCGGAGAACGGCCGTCGATATAGATGCTGCGGTTGTCCTCCATCCAGATGCCCTTCGTGCCTTGGATGCGGCCGCCGCGGGAATAGGGGCGGGGCAGGGTGCAGTCGTGCGTCAGCAGGATGGTTTCGCCGTTGGCGCAGGAGATCATCGTGGTGACGATGTCGCCCTGATTGACCTGAGCGTTGGCCAGCTCGCTGTCCGGACGGTGCTCCTGAAGCCACGCGTGCAGACCGGCGGCCTTGGAAGACATGGAGCACAGCGACACCATGCGGTTGCCGCGGTTGATGTTCAGGTATTCGGCGATGGGGCCGAGCTCGTGCGTGGGGTACAATTCGGCGTTCCTGTGCAGGAAGTGGCGCTGACGGTAGTGGCGGTTGATGTCGCCGTTGCCGATTTCGTCGCGCAGATCGTGCTCATAGCCGCCCTGGCAGTGAACGAGCGTACCGAACACACCCTGACGAATCATGTTCAGAAGCGTCATTTCCTCCTTGCCGTAGCAGCAGTTTTCCAGCATCATGCATTCGATGCCGGTTTCCTCCTTCGCGCGAACGAGCTTCCAGCATTCGTCCACGCTGTTTGCGCCGCCGACCTCGGTGGCAACCTTTTTTCCGGCGCGCATGGCCTGCACGCAAATGTCGATATGCGTTTCCCAGCTGGTGAACACGCAAATGGCGTCGATGTCCGGCCGCGCGAGCACCTTTTTATAATCCGTTTCGCCGTCGGGACGAACACCGCGCTTTTCAAATACCAGATCCTGTCCCTTCTGTACGCGGTCGGCGTACACGTCGCACACGGCGACGATCTCCACATCGGGCATCTGAAGCAAGGTATCCGTCTGACTCATTCCGCGTCCGCCCAGACCAAGGATGCCGAGGCGAACCGTCTTTCCCTTTTCTCCCAACTTCATGGCATATGTCCTCCAAACCCATTCGTTGTCCATACTATTGTAATGGATTTTCTGGTTTTGTGCAAGGGCGCGCGCGCAATTTTACCGACTTGTCGGTTTTATCGCGCGGAGGCGGCGCATAGGCTTTTCTGATAAACGGTCGGGAGTGGTGGGAATGCTGGAGTTTCTGGGCATGTATCGACAGGCGCGCACGGCGCACGCCAAGCAGCTGACGGAGGGAACGTTTGTGTCGCTTGGAACGAGCGCGATGGGCGGGCAGGACGTGTGCGCGCAGGGTGCGCTGATGGCGCTGGCGGCCGGGCGCATCGAGAATCGCCGCGCGCTTCTGAAAACATTGGAGCTGACCGAGCCCTTGCCGGACGCGGCGCTCGTGCTGAACGCATACCGGCGCTGGGGCGCGGATTACCCGCGGCGCATCGAGGGAACGGCCGTGACGGCGGTGATCGACCGAATTGAGGATCGGTTGATTCTGACGCGCGATCGCATGGGCGCGGTGCCGGTGTATTACGCGTGGCGCGGGCGCAGCGCGGCGTTTTCCGGGCGGCCGGAGCTGCTTCTGCGCGCCGGCGCAGCGGGGCGAGTGGTCGACCGCGAGGGTATTTTAGAGCTGTTTCAGGTGGCGGGCGTTTCGTCGCCCATGCGTACGCCGTTTCGGGACATTCGCAGGCTGGAGCCCGGCTGCGTGCTCGTGGCCGACGCGCGCGGAACGCGAATCAAGCGCTATGCGTCGCTGGAGCCGAGGGAGGGCGGCCTGCCTGCGGCGCGTGCGGCGCTGCTTTCCGCGATTCCGGAGGCAGGGGAGGAAATGCCGGTTTTGTGGCACTCGGGCGGGGCAGGGTCGATTCTTCTGGAGCGGCTGGCGCGCGAGAAGTATATGCGCCCGCCGGAGACGCTGTGCCTGTGCGGCGAGGGAATGGTACATACGCCCGCGGAGGATAGTGCCCTTGAAGAAATCGCGCAGACGGAGGCGGAGCGCGCCGAGATGGAGGAGGAAAGCGTCGGCATTCTGGGCTTCCCGGACGCGAACCCGGCCAACGCCGCGCTGCTTCAGCTGGCAGGGCACAGCGTACATCTGTCGCCGCGCGCGCTGCTGGCGACGGGCGCGGGGGCGCTTTTTCCGGCGGAAGAGGGAAAATTCGAACCGGAAAACGGCCTGTTTCCTTGGCAGAGGGAGGCTTGTCATCTCAAGTTTTTGAAGCCGTCTCTGCGGGCAAGGCTGAACCCGGAGCGCTGCCTGCGCGACCGGCTGCACGAAGCGCTGGATCGCCTGCCGCACTCGCCGGAGGTCGACGCGGATTTCACCGCCTTCGGCCTGCGCGCGACGTTTTTGCTGCCCGCGCTCGCGGCGAGAACGACGGCGCTGCTGGCCGCGCGCGGCGTGCAGGCGGAAATGCCGTTTGCCAACGAGGCCGTTGCGGCGCTTCTGTGGGGCGCGGGAGAGGCGCGGGCGCGTTTTCTCGCGCGGAAGGCACCGGCTTTTCCGCGCAGGAGCGCGTCCGTCGCTCTGCGCGAGGAAATCGCGCGCCTGCTGGCCGATCCGTCGCAGCCAATTCGCGCGCTGATCGATGATGCCGCCGTGCGCGACAATGCCTACAGCGCAAATCCGGACGCGGAGGAGCTGGCGTTTCTTCTGCGGGTGAACGAGCGGATGGTGCGGACGGAGGCGGAAGCGGAACTATAAAGTGAAATGGCGACGGGCGTGTGGCGCGGAGACTGCGGTTGAAATATGTGCGGCAATGTCTGAGACGATGAAGGTTCGAAAAAACGCCGCCGTCATCTCATGCGAAATGGCGGCGGGGTTGGTTATGGGGTTTCGGGCGCGGTTGCCAGTGTGTGGTCGGCGCAGAGTCCGCGGTTGGGCAGCAGGTAGTTTTTTGTGCAGATCGTGCCGGAGAGGGTATCCACGGTCTGTCCCTCCACGTAGAAGCACACGGCGTTTACGTTGTTCATGCGCGTAAGCGTGTTCACAATGGCGTACACGAAGCGGGTCTCCTCCTCCGGCGTGAGCGACTGGCACAGCGCGTAGGCGTTTCGGGAAAGGTTGATCAGCGTGGTGTCATCTCGAAGACCCACGCCCAGCAGGTCGGAGGGTGTGATACCGCTTGGAATGGCCGATGTAAGGCCGTCCGTCAGGGGCGCGTCCATCAAAAGCGCCAGACGGGCACGGATGGAGGACGCGTCGCCCGCGGGGAGCGCGCGATACTCCGGCGACAGGGTTCCGTTTTCGTCCACGAAATACAGCACCGCGATTTCGCCGAGGCTCCCGCTGAAGTCCGCGCGGGTGAGAAGGCCGTTTTCGAACGACAGGCTGCCGCCGTCCGGGAGGGGAACGCCCTTGACCATCCTTCCGTCAAACGAAATGCGTATGCCGTCAAGCTCGTCGATGTAGGTGGTCAGCGTCAGCACGACCGACGCGAGAAACTGCCAGCGCGAGACGTCGCTTTCCTCCAACGCATTATACACGGCGGCGGAAAAGGGAATGTCGAGCACAAGACGGTTGTTGTCGGTGGCAGAGAGGGTGCAGGGCGAGGTGAGAAGCCCATCCTGCGCGGCAATGGCGGGCAGAAGCCCGGTCTGTCCGGGTGCGCGGGCCAGCAGGGTGAGCAGCTGCCCGGCGGCGTTATCGGAACTGGCGGACAGGGTACACACGGTGGGCACGACAAGCCGCCCGCCCGCGTCCGGGTAATACACGGTGGCGCAGCGCGCGGCCGCGCCGTCCCCCTGAAGACGCTCCGTCAGGTCGGAAATGGAGGTGACGTCGCTTTCGCGCAGCGCGCCGACGGGCAGCGAATACAGCGTGAGCGGCCGGCCGGCCAGAAGCACGTTCACGGCGGAAAGCTCCGTCAGGTTGAACAGCGTGGTGGAAACGCAGGCGGCAATCGCCGCCTTTTCGTCATCGGAGAGCATGCGGCCGGGAATCAGGTTGACGGTCGCGACGCGCGACGCGATTTCAACGCTTAAAAGCCGCGTTCCCTCCGGCGCGGGCGAGCGCACGGAGGCCGCGCCGCCCTCCAGCAGCGCCTGAAGCGCGACAAAGGCTTCGTCGCTTGGGCTGGTATCGGTGAACAGGCGGCTGACCGGCGCGTAGCCTGTGCCGTCGGCGTTCGGATAGGAAAGCCACGCGTAGAAGCTGCTCAGCGGCGAGTCGTCGCCGACCGGGGCGGCGGGGGAATTGGAGACGGGCGCGGGAAGCGTCTCGCGGGCGGAGTCGCCGGGGGAGACGAGAAGCCCGTCGCAGCCGGTTAAAAGCAGCGCCAGCGCGACAGCTATTGCAAGCGTGCGCGCGGAGGATTTACTCATGCGCCTTCCCTCCCGTGGTTTTCTGAAGCAGCGGCAGCTCTACCGTGAACGTGCTGCCCTCGTTTTCCTTTGAGGAAACGCTGATGTTGCCGTCGTGCAGGAGCACGATCTGCTTTACGATGGACAGACCCAGACCGGTGCCGCCCGTTTCGCGCGAGCGCGCCTTGTCCACGCGGTAGAAGCGGTCGAAGATGTGCAGCTGATCCTCCTCCGGAATGCCGATTCCGTTGTCCGCGACGCGAACCACGGCGGTTTTTCCCTGCTTGGCAAGCTCGACATGCACCGAGCCGCCGCGCGGCGTATACTTGATGGCGTTGTCGATGAGGTTGTAGAACACCTGCGTCAGCTTCATGTGGTCGCCGACGATTTCGACGTTTTCGCGGCCGGTGAATTGCAGCTCGATGCCGCGCTCGCGCGCCAGCGGAGACAGGCGGCGCACGTTGTCGCTGATCAGGTCGCGCAGCGAAAGCGGGGCAGTTTTGAGTTTGAGCTCGCCGCTGTCCACGCTCACGAGCGTGAGCAGGTCGCTGATGACCGCGCTCAGACGGTCGATTTCCTTGTCGATGTCCGTCAGAAACTCGCGGGAAATCACGGGGTCGTAGACCTCCTGATACAGAAGCGTCTGAAGGAGGATTTTCATCGTGCTCAGAGGCGTTTTCAATTCATGGGAGGCGTTGGACACGAACTGGTTGCGCGAGCGATCCAGCGTTTCCATGCGCTGGCACATGGTGTTGAACGCGCGCGCCAGCTCTGAAAACTCGTTTTTGCCGCGCACGCGCACGCGCGCCTTGAAGTCGCTCTTGGTCATTCGCTGAATGCCCTCGGACAGGTCGCGCACGGGATGGGTGAACATGCGCCCGATGAGCACGCTTAGCACGCCCACGACGACGAACACCGCAAGCAGCGTAACGCCGATTTGGCGAATGACACCGACCAGATCGTCGTAAATATCCTGCGCGCCGGAGACGTACATCACCATGCCGCTGAGCGCGCCGTCGTTCGTCACGCGGGTGACGCAGATTCCGGTCACCGCGCCGTAATCCCGGCGGCTGTTTAGGTCGGCGTTCAGTACCTCCGAGCGGTAATAGGCGTAGTCGCTGCCTGCGCCCGCCAGCACGTTGGCCACCTGCTTGAGCGCCAGCCTGCGGCCGTTCAGCGCGTCCTCCGAGTCGGCGAGCACGGTTCCGTTTTCGTCCAGCAAAAGCACGCGTGCGTCCAGTGAGTCGCTGGCCTCGCACACGAGCTGGTTCATTCGGTCGATGTCATGGTTCCGCAGAGGGGACGCGGCCTGCGCGGCGGTTTCCGTAGCGGCGCGCACCTCCTCGCGCTTGCGCTGGGTAAACAGATATTCGCCTACCAGCTGAATCACCGACGCGGCGATGACGCCGAAGGCGACGATGATGATCAGCAGATAGGCGACGATGAATCTCCATTGCAGCGAGTAAGCGGCTTTTTTAATCCTTGTCAGTGAAATAATAGCCGACACCCCATTTGGTGAAAATGAATTCCGGCTGGGCAGGATTCTTTTCGATCTTTTCGCGCAGGCGGCGGATGTGCACGTCCACGGTGCGCAGGTCGCCCAGATAGTCGTACTTCCAGATGGTCTCCAGAAGATTCTCGCGGCTGAAAACCTTGCCGCGGTTGCTGACGAACAGCTGAAGCAGATCAAACTCCTTCGCTGTGAGATTGATCTCCTTCTGGCCGATGGTCACCGAGCGGTTGTTCAGGTTGATGCGCATGTCGCGCACCGTCAGAATCGACTGGGTGCTTTCCTTCTGCATCATCGCGGTGCGGCGGAAGATGGCCTTGATGCGGCTCTTGACCTCGAGAATGTTGAACGGCTTGGTCATATAATCGTCCGCGCCGTATTCAAGACCCAGAATCTTGTCCATGTCCTCGCCCTTGGCGGTGAGCATGATAATCGGAACCGTGGACTTTTCGCGGATGCGCTGGCAGACCTCGATGCCGTCGATTTTGGGCAGCATGACGTCTAAAAGCACGAGATCATAGCGCCCGGCGAAAAATTTGTTCAGCGCTTCCTCGCCGTCCATTGCGGAATCCGTTTCATAATTATCCTGCTCAAGGGAATATTTCAGTCCCTTCACAATCAACGGTTCGTCGTCTACGATCAGTATTTTGCGTGCCATCCGCATTCCTCCGTTCCGGTATTTCAGGGGCAAAAGCCCGGATTTTGTCTGTTGCGAAGCTATGTCATCATTATTATAATCGATTTTCCATTTCATTGCAAGAGAAAGTTTAATTCTGCCGGAAATTTACAGAATAAATCCAGTTCCATGAATTGTGCGGGAGAACCGATTCAGGATACTTTGAGAGTTCATTCCTCCGCTCATTTACGTGATAAAGAGAATTTCCCGCCGAAAGCGGCGGGAAATGGAATCAGCGGCTTTCCTTGCGCTGCATCAGCACGGCGAAGATGATAATCGCGCCGGTGAAGGCTTCGGAGAGGAACGCGTCGATATGCAGCAGCACCAGAAGGTTGTTCATGATGCCGATGATCAAAACGCCCAGCACCGTGCCGAGAATGGAGCCTCGGCCGCCGGCCATGCTGGTGCCGCCCACGACGACGGCGGCGATGGCGTTCATTTCGTAGCCGCTCCCCGCGCTGGCAACGTCAACGCCGCGAAGGCGGGCGACCTGCGTGATCGAGGCAATGGCGACGATCAGCCCCATCAGGATGTACACCTTCATTTTGACCTTATCCACGTTGATGCCGGACAGGCGGCTGGTGCGCTCGTTGGAGCCGACGGCGTAGATATGGCGGCCGAACGCGGTGTGCTTCGAGATGATATACATGATAATCGCCAGCACGACCCAGTAGAGGATGGGCAGCAGCATCTGTCCGCCGATGATTTCCTTGTTGGCCAGCACCTGAAATTCCTTCGGAACCTCGGTTTTATAGCTCTTCGTGAAGTATTGCGCCACGGAGCGCACGATGTTCATCACGCCCAGCGTGATGATGAACGGCGGCACGCGTCCCTTGGTGACGCCCATACCGATCAGTGCGCCGATGGCGACGCCGGTGAGCAAACCCGCCGCGATGGAAATGAGGTAGTTCGGAACGCCCGTAATGCCCGCGTTCACGAGCACGCCGCGCCCCGCGGAGGTATCCAGAAGCACCATGACGACGGTGGCTACGCCGGCCAGCGTCGAGCCGACGGCAAGGTCGATACCGCCGGTGATGACGACGAACGTCATGCCCAGCGCAATCATGCCGACGGAGGCGTTGGCGCGCAGCACGTTCAGGAAGTTCACCAGCCAGAAATTGCCCCACGCGCCGTAGCTGTCAAACTCGAAGCCCAGCGAATACGTCTGGATGACGATCATGACCAGTGCGGCAATGAGCGTGGAAAACAGCGGCGCGCGCTTCCACGCGGAAAGGAACTTTCCGGCGAAGAAGAGCAGGATGATGCCAGCCAGCAGGAACAGCGCGCCCGTGAACATGATGCCGATGCGGCTGCGGCCGACGAGCAGAATCAGTCTCTGCGCAACCGTCAGCTTGTCCGAAGCGGAAACGCGGGCGGCTTCGCTCTGCGCCGCGGCGGCTTCCTCGCGGGCGCGCAGCGCCTGAGACTGAAGCTCGTCCGCGCGGGCGGCCAGATCGTTCAGAAGGGTAAGCGCCTGCTCAGGGGAGGTCGTGTCGGCCGCGGCCGTTTTCGAGACGGACGTGGCTTCATAGGAAAGCCCGGAGGCCGAATAGACCTCGTTAATCGCCGTGAAGGCGGTGTTCAGCTTATCCTCGGCGGTGTTCAACGTTTTCAGAGCGGCGGTGACCTTCGAGGAAAAGAGAGCGAGGGTCAGCTCGTCCGCCGTCTGTCCCAAGGACTGTCCGTCCGCAAGCAGCGCCTCGATGTTTTCAGACAAAAGCGCGCGCAGAGATTCATCCTCTACGGAAGCAAGCGCGTTTTTGAGAGCCTCCGCGCCGGTTTCCACGCGTTCGCCGCTTTGGCGAAGAAGATCGATGACGGCGTCGCCAATCTCCCCGGCGGCCAGCCCTTCGGAAAGCTGGGTTACCTCGGCCAGCGCGGCACCGGTATCCTTCACGGCGCTCTCGGCTGCGGTCACGGCCTGCTCGGTCTTCTTGATCGTAGACGGCGCAAGCTTTTGTACGGCGCGCGTGTGAGCGCTGACGGTGGCTTCGTGCCGGGTGGCCTCGGCGTATTTCGCGCCGAGCGCGCCGTCCGAAGCCTCCAGCGTGGAGCCGACGATAGCCGTAACGATCAGCGCGAGCGCGAGCACAAGGCAAAGAATTCCGGGAATGCATTTCAGTTTCATTATCGAGCGCCTCCTTCGACTGCATCGGCGTTTTCAAGGCGGCCGCCGGTGGCCAGAACCATGATGCTGTGTTCATTCAAAGCGTCGCCGCGCAGCTCGCCGTGGATTTCTCCGTGGAACATGACCAGCGCGCGGTCGCACAGGCGAATGATCTCCTGCGCTTCGCTGGACAGGATGCAGACGGCCACGCCGTTTTCCGCCAGACGCAGGATGATGTCGTAAATTTCTTCCTTCGCGCCCACGTCCACGCCCTGCGTGGGGTTGTCAAAGATCAATATGCGCGGCTTGGCGCTGAGCCACTTCGCGAGCACGACCTTCTGCTGATTGCCGCCGGAAAGGCTGGTGATCGGGTCGTCCGGCGAATCCAGCTTGATGGAAAGATCATGAATCTGCTTTTGCATGTTGGCGCGCTCGCGCTTGTGGTCGATCAGCAGAAGGCGTGTCAGCTCCTCATAGATGACAATGGATCCGTTTTCAAGGATGGACAGATCCTTCAGAATGCCGTTTTCCTTGCGGTCGCGGGGCACATAGCCGATGCCCAGCCTTCGCGCGTCGCCGGTGGTTCGCACGCGCACCCTTTTGCCGCGCACGAGGATTTCGCCGCTGTCCGCGGGCTCCGCGCCGAAAACTGTGCGGAACAGCTCGCTTCGTCCGTCGCCGAGCAGGCCGGTGAAGCCGAGAATCTCGCCCTCGCGCAGCGTGAAGGAAATATCACGGAACGCGCGCTCGCGGGAAAGGCTGCGAACCTCCAGCGCGTCGCCGCCGATGCTCACATTGCGGGAAAGCTTCTCCGTGCGAACATCGTGCCCCACCATGTAGCGCGCAAGGTTCAGCTCCGTTTCGTCCTTCGTCTGCCCGGTCTTGACGACGCAGCCGTCGCGCAGCACGGTGAACGAATCGCAGATGGTCAGCACCTCATTCAGCTTGTGGGATATGAAAATGATGGAAACGCCCTCGGCTTTGAGCGTTCGCATCAGCGTAAACACGCGGTCAATTTCCACCTCCGTCAGGGAAGTGGTGGGCTCGTCCATGATGATGATGGTCGCCTGCATCAAAAGCGCGCGGGCGATTTCGATGATCTGCTTATAGGAAGCGTCCAGCTCGCGCACCATCGTGCGCGGGTCAAGCTCCACCTTCATGCGCGAAAGCACGCTTCGTGAGACCTCGATCATGTGCTCGCGCCGCAAAAACGGCCCCTGCTTTTCTTCGCGGCCGATAAAAAGGTTTTCATAAATGGATAAATCGTTGACGAGATTCAATTCCTGATGAATGAACGCAATGCCCGCGTTCATGGAATCCCGCGGGGAGGAAAAGAGGAGCGGCTTGCCGTCCAGCGCGATTTCGCCCGCGTCCGGACGCAGCACGCCGCCGAGAATGTTCATCAGCGTGCTTTTTCCCGCGCCGTTTTCGCCGATCAGCGCGTGAATTTCGCCCTTCTCCAGCGAGAAGGACACATTTTTCAGTACCTTGTTTCGGTTGAATGCCTTTTCGATGCCCGTCATGGTCAGCGCCATGGGCTGCACCTCCGTTTACGTCTTACAAAGGCAGGCCATGACGCTTCGCCATGGCCTATGCTTGTTCGAACCATTGGGAGAGCTCGAGAGGGCAGCGCCCTCTCGACTTCTAATCGAGGCCGGCGACATGCGCGCCGGACGCGGGTGCTGATTTTTCTGAAAGAAAAATCGCTTCCTTGCAGATTCCGCGCCCGAAAATCCGAAGGATTTTAGCGGAATCTGTGAGAGGGCGGCAGCGGCAGAGGAGCTTGCTTCCCCGCTGCACGCTTGTCAAATCCGATTTTACAAGCGTAGGCCATGACGCTTCGCCATGGCCTGCCTTAAAAAGCGGATGAATTAGTAGGGCGTGTTGGCGTCGAGGAACTCGGCAGCGTTGCTGCGGTCGACGATCGTGGTGGGATCGATGATGGTGTGCTCAACCTCTTCGCCGAGAACGACCTTCACGATGTTTTCAACGCACTTTTCGATCATCATGGGGGAGTAGGTGGCGGAAGCGACCCAGATGTTCTGGTACTTCTCGTCAAGCATCATGTTGAAGTACTCCTGACATCCGCCGCCGCCGGTGATGACCTTAACGTCAGTGCGGCCGGATTCCACGATGGCCTGCAGAGCGCCAATGGAGGTTTCATCGTCCAGAGAGAACACGGCGTCGATCTCGCTGTAGGCGGTCAGGGCGCTGTTCATGTCGTTCAGACCAGCCTCGCGGGTGAAATCGGAAGCGATTTCCGCGATAATCTCAATGTCCGGGCAGTTGGCTTCCAGATAGTCCTTGAAGCCCTGCATGCGGTCTTCGTTGACGTTGCCGGCGGCGGGCTTGCACAGAGCGATAACCTTGCCCTTGCCTTCCAGCTTTTCAGCAATGTAGCGGCCGCCTTCGTAGCCCATGCCGTAGTTGTCGCCGGTGAGCAGGTACATGTCCTCGGCGTACTTGGCGTCCACGTTGATGATCATGTCGAAGTTAGAGATTTTGATGCCCTTTTCGAGCGCCTTCTCCGCAGCAGTCTCAACGCCGGTGAACTGCGGCCACACGACGATGGCATCTACGCCCAGCGAAATCAGCTGCTCGATCTGGGAAGACATTTCCTCGGCGTCAGAGGAGGTCAGGAACTCGTACTTGATGTCGAGAGAATCGGCGGCCTGCTGCGCATAGTAGGCGACGCCGCCCACCCAGCCGTGAGTGGTCGCGGGAGCGAGAATGCCGATGTAGGGCTTCTTGGCCTCGTCGGCGGTGGCGACGGTCAGCATGGCCAGCGCCATCATCAGGGCGAGCACGAGAGCGAGAACTTTCTTCATGGTGGTTCCTCCTTGCAAATGTTGGGTTTTGTTAAACCACAACGATATTATATCACTCCGCGCGCAAGAATTCCAGTGGAGAATGAATGGAGATTGTAAATTCTTGCACAAGAATCTCTGCCAAACACGTGCAAATGGGAACTGGAAATCCGTGGAAGCCGTCTAAGCTTCGAATGTATTGGTTTGCGGACGCTGCAAACATCCGTCGTACTGCGGATGCGATTATAGAATGAAAAGGGGGTATTACGGATGAAAAGGGGAATGAGTTTTCTTCTGTGTTTGCTGTTGGCGTTGAGCGCTTGCGCCGTTGGTGAGGAAGAGAAGCAGGGCGGACTTGCGTTCGCGCTCGAATGGATGAAGAGCGATTCCGTGCGCGAACAGGAAAACGCGGTGATTTCTCCGGTCTCGGCTTATCTGGCGCTGACGATGGCGGCCATGGGCGCGGAGGGGGAAACGCGGGACGAGCTGGCGCGCGTATTCGGCGAGGACGGAGAGAAATGGCCCGACCATGCGTCGGCACTGATGAAGCTTCTTTCGAAGGATAAGAAGAATACAATCAAAATCGCTAATTCGGCATGGGTGCGCCCGGACGTGAAGCTTCAGAAAAGCTATCGCAGGGCGCTGAAGCGAACATTAAGCGCGCAGGCGTATTCATCCGCGTTGAGCGAGGAAAGCGGCGTGAGGGCAATGAACGACTGGGTGAAGAAGAACACCGGCGGCATGATCGACCGGCTGCTTTCCGAGCCGCTATCCAAGGATACGGTGCTGGCGCTAATCAATACCGTGTATTTCAAGGGACAATGGAGCGAGCCGTTCCGTGCCGATCTTACGCAGAGGGGCGAATTTACACGGGACGACGGCGAAAAGGTGAAAACGGACTTCATGCGCCGAGTCGACGACTTTCAGTATCATACGTCGGACGACGGCGCGCAGGCGATTTGGCTTCCGTATGAGGGGTGCGAAAAGGTGTTTCTGGCCATCCTGCCGCCGGAGGGCGTGAGCGCGGACGAATATCTGAACGCACTTTCTGCCGATAGGCTTTCAGGCATGATGGAGGACGGAGCTACCGCGAGGGTGAACCTGCGCATGCCGAAAATCGACGTGGAGTGCATGTTCGACGTGAAGAGCTTTCTGTGCGTTATGGGCGTGACGCGCGCGTTTGACCCGACGCAGGCGCAGTTCGGGAAGATGCTGAAGGGAGATGACTTGGTGTGGATCAGCCAGATTCTTCAGAAAACCCGGCTGAAGCTGGATGAAAAGGGCACCGAGGCCAGCGCGGCCACGATCATCGGCGTGGATGCCATGGGCGCGAGAATTCCGGAGGAGCCGATCGAGCTGACGCTTGACCGAAGCTTTCTCTACATACTCTATGATGAAAACGCGGATATGCCGCTGTTCATGGGCAAGGTCACGAATCCGCAGGATTACTCGTGATTTCGATATTTCTCATGCCCATCCGGCATTCGGTTCCGGTGCGCTTTCCGGAAGCCCTCCGGTGAGATGCCGCAGAGCTTTCGGAAGACGGTGGAAAAATAGTTGGCGTCGGCATAGCCAAGCAGCGTGGAAAGCTCACATATGCTGATGTCGCTGGATTCCAAGTAGATCTTGGCGATGGTTGTTCGGAGGGTGTTCATATAGCCGCGGTAGCCGCCCTTCGTATAGGCGCGGAACATTCGGGAGAGGGTGCTTTCGGAAATTGAAAACTCCTTTGCCAGCGCTGCCGCCGACCAGTTTTCATTGAGGTGATTTCGTAAAAAGAAGCTGATTCGGCCAAACAGCGCCGACGCGCCAAGGTCTGCGCCGATGAAATACACGGCGAAGCGCTCCATATATTGCTGAAACAGCATGAACATATACTTCAGTGGCTCGATTACCTGCTTAACGCTTTCGAAGGGAGGGATGTCCTCCTTCAGCGACGCCTGCATATGGGTGACCTCGTCCGGGTTCAGGCTGTATTTTGCGCATACCTTGCCGGTCTGCGCGCGGGTCTTTTCCGGGTCGCCCCGGTAGCCGCTTACGCTGATGAAGCCGATCACAGTGTGGTCGTTATCAAACAGGGGGAAGACATATTCGCCTACGCCCAGCCAGCACGTGCCGAAAAACGGTTCCGTGCTGATTTTATTACACAACGCAAGCTGATGCTCGACGCAGTCCAACGCAACCTGCGTGTTCCCCTTCATGTATCGGCAGTACATGCATTCGTGGTTGTTGAACGAGCGAAGCTCCGTCATATAGCCGGAGGCGAACGCGTCGATCTGATGAACCGAGACCTCGAATCCCAGCTGATCCCTCAAATACCGCATATAGGAAAGAATATCCGACACGATGGTGCGCATCAGAACTTCATCGGTTTTCTTGTACATATTTGCTCACCCCTCCGTAAAATCTCCGCCTTTTCGGGCGATATCTTCTTGACTCATTATAGCACACATTAAAAATAACGCGCAAGTATTGACGGATTATTTAAGATACGCGCCGGTTTATTCTATTTTCGCGGACAATCGCGCATGCTATAATATTTTCAGTATTGAACGGAGGTGGCATATGAACACGCTTGTTTTGAAGCGCACGCCGTGGGAGCGGTTTAAGAAAGGCCTTTTCAAATACTGGGAATACTATCTGATGCTCATTCCCGGCTTTGCGCTGCTGATTATCTTTTCATATGCGCCTATGTACGGTATCACGCTGGCCTTCAAAAATCTCCGCATGAAGAAGGGCATTTGGGGCAGCCCGTGGGTTGATCCGTGGTATCTCCACTTTAAAACCTTCTTTGACTCGCCGTATGCCTATCGCCTTCTGCGCAACACGCTGATCATCTCCATCACGAAGGTTCTGCTCGCGAAGCTGGCCGCGGTGGGGCTCGCGCTGCTTCTGAACGAATGCCGCACCTCATGGTATCGCCGCATGGTGCAGACGGTTTCCTATATGCCGCATTTTCTCAGCTGGGTTGTCGTTTACGGCATTACCTATCTGCTGTGCTCTGAATCCAGCGGCTATATCAACCGCGTACTGCGCTACTTCGATTCGCCGACCGTCTCCATCCTGACTTCCAATTCGGCGTTTCGGCCGATGCTGTATATCACCCATATCTGGAAGGGAACCGGCTTTTCTTCCATTATATACCTCGCCACCATGACCAGCATCGACCCCACCCTGTACGAAGCCGCGCAGGTAGACGGCGCCGGACGCCTTCAGCGTATCTGGCACATAACGCTTCCGGGCATTCGCTCCACCTTCGTCATGCTGTGCATAATCTCCGCCGGTTCCATCATGAACGCCGGCTTCGATCAGGTGTACGTGTTCTACAACGAGCTCGTATATGAGTCGGGCGACATCATCGATACCTACGTGTACCGCGTCGGTCTGGAGGATATGCGCTTCGGCCTTTCCACGGCTGTGGGTCTTTTCAAAAACGTGATCGGCTTCATACTGGTGTTCAGCACGAATAAAATCGCGCAGCATTGGGGGGAGGG
>CAVERI010000028.1:0-29764 GCA_963618055.1 bacterium
ACTATATCGACGACAAATATCCCTGCAATGACGGCGGCTGGATTCATTATCGCGTGACGGACAAAGCGCAGCTTGCGGATGCACAGACCATGCTTTCCGCCAAATGCGGCAGTGCGAAGGAGAAGCCATAACATGGAAAAGACAGCACACGGGCTTCAAAAGGAACGAATCGCGGAAATCGAAGCCAAGGCGGCAAGGCTGCTGGACAGCGTAAGCGTCGCCGCGCTGACGTCAATTAACGAAAACGGCTATCCGCGCACCTGTGTAATGGGCAAAGCGGGAAACGACGGCTTTTCGGATATTTATTTCATCACGTCCAAGCGTTCGGCGCTGAACGGCAAAGCGACGCACTTTGAAAGGAACCCCAAAGCGAGCGTTTGCTATTTCTCCGGCGGGGACAGCGTGACGCTGATTGGCAACGTGGAGTTTGTGGAGGATCGCGTAACGCAGGAAAGCATTTGGAGCGATGCCGACCGTCGCTTTTTCAGCAAGGGAATCGATGACCCAAAGTTCCGACTGCTGAAATTTCATACCATCGAAGCGACCTTCTGGATTGAGGGAAAATTCAGAACGTGCAGGTATAAATAGCCTTGCTCGGGGAGGACAGGCTATGGGACAGCTGTTTGATGCCTTCCCCCGTTAAATTTTGTCAAATCGGTTGACATCGTATGGTTTTCTGCGGTAGAATATATCTTGTGTCAATCCGCTCACAGCCCCGAGCGTTTGATGTATTTCATCCGGTATGCTGACCTCATGCCTGATGCATCAGTATTGATATTGATTTGGAGGAATCCCCATGAGCTCTTATATCGCGAAGCCCGAAACCGTCGAACGTAAATGGTACGTGATCGATGCGGACGGTGTTGTGCTTGGTCGTCTCGCGTCTCAGGTCGCCCTGATGCTGCGCGGCAAGCATAAGCCCACCTTCACGCCTCATGTTGACACCGGCGATTACATCATCGTCGTCAATACCGACAAGATCGCCATGACCGGCCGCAAGCTGGATCAGAAGATCTACTATCACCACAGCGGCTATCCGGGCGGACTGAAGGAAACCAAGTACCGCGACCTGCTGGCCAACAAAAGCGAGTTCGCGCTCAAGAAGGCCGTCCGCGGCATGCTGCCCAAGGGCCCCCTTGGAAACAAAATGTTCAAGAAGCTGAAGGTTTACGCCGGTGCGGAGCATCCGCATGCCGCGCAGCAGCCCGAAGTTTTCGATATGAAGTAATCAGGGAGGAGGACGAAAAATGTCTGAAGTTTCTTTTAGCGCAGTCGGCAGAAGGAAAAAGGCGATCGCCCGTGTTCGTCTGATTCCCGGCGAAGGCAATATCACTATCAATAAGCGTTCCCTGGATGAGTACTTCGGTCTCGAAACCCTCAAGACCGTCGTTCGTCAGCCCCTTACCCTCACCGAGACGCTCGGCCGCTTTGACGTTGTCGTCAGCGTTGCCGGCGGCGGCTATACCGGCCAGGCCGGCGCCATCCGTCACGGCATCTCCCGCGCGCTCGTGAAGGCCGATGAAGAGCTCAAGGGCTCCATCAAAAAGGCCGGCTTCCTCACCCGCGACCCGCGCATGAAGGAGCGCAAAAAGTACGGCCTCAAAGCCGCCCGCCGCGCGCCCCAGTTCTCCAAGCGCTGATCAGGTATTCAAAAGCTTCAAGTCTCCGGAAAAGCCGATTTTCCGGAGACTTTTTTATTTAAATCCCAGCTTTGACAGTCGGACGGACACAGTCCCATCGAAAAGGCAGGAAAAGCAAGCCTTTTGATGTGGTTTGGGCGCTGACTCCGCCCTCATACATGTCATTTTTTGCAAACAGCGCTCGCGATTGATTTTTGGCGTGCTTTGTGGTATGATTGATTATGGAAAGTTCTTTGCAGGAGGCGACGCGTATGAACGCAAAGGAAAGATACGATCTGTGGGTGAACGACGCAAGACTGGACGAGGAATCGAGGCAGGAGCTTACGGCGATTGCGGGCGACGAGAAGCAGATTGAGGATCGTTTTTACAAGGATCTGGAATTCGGAACGGGCGGTCTGCGCGGCATTCTGGGCGCGGGCACGAACCGCATGAACGTATACACCGTGCGCCGCGCGGCAGCGGGGCTGGGCGACCAGCTGATCGCAGAGGGGGCGGACGCGTGCGAAAAGGGCGTGGCCATCGCGCATGACAGCCGCCGCTTCTCGCGCGAGTTCGCCGAGGATTCCGCGCGCGTGCTGGCGAAGAAGGGCATTCGCGTATATCTGTTCGACTCACTGCGGCCCACGCCGGAGCTGAGCTTCACCATCAAGCATCTGGGCTGCGCCGCGGGCATCGTGGTGACCGCGAGCCACAACCCGGCGGAATACAACGGCTTCAAGGCCTACGGCGCGGACGGCGGGCAGATCACGCCCGCCACGGCGGACGCGGTGCTGCGCCGCATGAGCGAAATCGACCCGCTGGGCGTGGCGCTCATGGACGAGGACGAGGCGAAGGAAAAGGGACTGGTGACCATCATCGGCAGCGAGGTGGACGACGCGTACATCAGCCACGTGCTGTCGCTGCGCCCCGATCCCGACCTGCTTTCGCGCACCGGCGTGAAGCTGAAAATCGTGTACACGCCGCTGCACGGCGCGGGCAATAAGCTGGTTCGCGCGGCGCTCGCGCGCGCGGGCTATGAGGACGTAACCGTCGTGAAGGAGCAGGAGCTGCCGGACGGCCGCTTCCCGACCGTGAAGTCCCCGAACCCGGAGAACCCGGAGGCGTTCACGCTCGCCATCGGCTACGCCGACAGGGTTGGCGCGGACGTGATCATCGGCACCGACCCGGACAGCGACCGCATGGGCATGATGATTCGCCGCGGCGGCCGCTGGACGCCCGTGACCGGCAATCAGGCGGGCTGCCTGATGCTGGAATACATTCTGCGCGCGAAAAAGCCCGCGCCGGACGCGTATATGGTGACGACCGTGGTTTCCACCCGCATGGTGGACGCGATTGCGAAGCGCTACGGCATTGAGGTCGTGCGCGTGCTGACCGGCTTCAAGTTCATCGGCGAGACGATTGATAAAAAGGAGCACGCCGGGAACCACAGCTTCCTGCTGGGCTTTGAGGAAAGCTACGGCTACCTGACCGGCGGCTACATCCGCGACAAGGACGCGGTAATCGCCACGCTTCTTGCCTGCGAGATGGCCGCGTACTACAAGAGCCGCGGCATGAGCCTGTTCGACGCGCTGGAGGACATGTTCAAGGCATACGGCTACTATGCCGAGAAAACCGTGTCCGTGGTTATGCCCGGCGTGGACGGCATGGAAAAGCGCGAAAAGGCCACGGCCAGCCTGCGCGCCTGTCCGCCCGCGGAAATCGGCGGCCGCCGCGTGCTGGAAGCGCTGGACTTCAAGCCGGGCATACTGGGTCTTCCCAAGTCGGACGTGCTTTTGTACAAGCTGGAGGGCGACGCGTGGGTATGCGTGCGTCCCAGCGGCACGGAGCCGAAGCTGAAGATTTACGTCGGCGTGCGCGAGGAAACCGAGGCCGCGGCGCAGGAGCGCGCGGCGGCGCTGTCCGCCGCGGCGGCGAAGTTCGGCGCGTAAGCCAGTTTCCCGCCTCGCCGCGGAAAAGTGGAAAAATTATACGGAAACGGCATAAGCTGCCGTCTTTCGGCGCAGGATGAACGGTAGGCGGCCGGGCGGGAACCAACCCGCGCCGTCTGCCGTCCAATAGAAGGCGCAAAGGGAGGCTGATGTCATGCCAGAAGCAAAAAAGAAGCGCAGAAAAAGCCAGAAGCAGCGGCGCGCCATGCGGCGCTATGCCATTGTGCTCACGGCGCTCGTCGCCGTAATCGCGGTTCTGACCGGCATGACCATCGCCGGGCGCGTGAACCGCGCGGATCCGCTGGACGTGCAGCCGTCCGACATTCGCGACGACGGCTCGCTGCGCGTGTATCTGAAATCGCTGGCGCGGCCGGACGCGCTGGGGCTGACGCTGGACGGCACGTACACCGTCGAGAGCGACGCGGGCTTCCGCTTCGCGCGCGGCACTGAGCTGACCGTGGCCGTGAGCGAGAGCGACCTTCTGCTCTCCGTCGGCGGGCTGACGATTGACATGGGGCCCAGCTTCACCCTCACCCGTCACGCGGCCGAGGACGGCAGTGAGACCAACGGCCTGTATATTCACGAAAGCGAAAGGGACGCGCTGTACGCGGGCGACCTGAAGCTTGTGAACAGCGGGCAGGGCATCGACGCGTACCTGACTATTCCGATTGAGGACTACCTGTACGGCGTCGTTGCCTACGAAATGAGCGATTCGTTCCCGCTGGAGGCGCTGAAGGCGCAGGCCATAGCGGCGCGCACCTACGCGATGCGCGCGAAATGGAACGCCGGAAGCCGCGAGTACGACGTGGTCGACACCACCGCCGATCAGGTGTACAAGGGCTACGACCCGATTTACACGCGCGTGATTCAGGCGGTAAACGAAACGCGCGGCGTCGTGGGCATGGCGAACGGTACGTTCGCGGGCTGCTATTACACCGCGTCCAACGGCGGGCAGGTTGCCTCCGCCAAGCAGATCTGGGGCGGCAGCGGCGCGGAATATATCGAAATGAAGGACGACCCCTACGACCTTGAGAACCCGTCCAGCGTGGTGAAGCGCGCCCGCGTGGAGCGCAAAATCGCGGCGGACAGCGAGCTGACCCGCGCGCTGGCAGAAGCCGCGAGCGAGCAGCTGGCTACGATGGGCTTAAGCGACGACTACGGAGACATTCGAATCGACGAAATCACCTCCATCACGCCCGCAGACCCGGACTGCGAGGGCAGCCGGATGTACTCCGCGATGGAATTCAAGATGAAGCTCTCCGGCCGCCGCTGGCAGGAGGTTACCGAAGCGACGCCGGATGAAGCTACTCCGCATGAAGCGACGCCGACTGCCGCGCAGACGACCACGCCCATCGCGTGGGACGCGCCCGCCGCGCCGACGGCCTCGCCGGAGCCGACGAAGCCCGTGCCCGTGCTGGGCGAGTTTGAGCCGCTGGCGGACGAAATCACGGTGAAAATCCGCACCTATGGCGTGCTTGAAACGATGCTGAACCTGTCCATCAACAAAACCGACGTGGAAATTTTCTCCGTGGAGGCGGACGACACCGGCTTCACCATCTGCTCCCGCCGCTTCGGCCACGGCGTAGGCATGAGCCAGCGCGGCGCGCAGACCATGGCGGGCGCATACGAGAAGACCGCCGAGGACATTCTCGCGTTCTACTACCCCGGCATGGCGCTCTATCGCATCGACTGGCAGGAAAAGGCGCTCACGAAAATTGCGGCTCTGCCGGAAAGCGTGGGGCACGCCCGCGCCAAGCCGACCCCGAAGCCCACGCAGGCGCCGCTGCCCGCGCTGAAGAGCGGCGAGTGGTACGCCACCGTCCAGCTGGAAACGGCCTCCTCGTCCCTGAACGTGCGCGAGCAGCCGGGAACGACGGCGCGCATTCTGGGCACGCTCTCAAAGGGCGACCGCGTGATCGTGGTGCGTGACGCGGGCGACGGCTGGTATGAGATTCGAACCGTGGAGCTTTCGGGCTACGTAAAGGGAGACTACATCAGAAAAGAGTAACGGAGGGGGAAAATGCGTCCCCAGTCGCGCTGGTTGAAGCGGATATGCATCATGCTCGGCCTGCTCCTGTCCCTATGGGCAGGGGCGGGCTTTTGTGTGTCTGAAGCGGCCTCCGGCGCGGAGTTTTTCATCAACCAGCGCTTGAGCGCGGGCGCGGGCGAAATGTGCCTGTCCTTCCTGCCCGACCTGACCGGAGACTACGTGCTCGCCTCGTTCTCAGAGGGAACCGTGGAGGCCGAGGTCAGGCAGGGAGAGGCGACCGTCGCCTCCGGCGCGCTGCCGCTGACCGTGCGGCTGAACGCGGAGGTGGAAACGGAGGTGCTCCTGAAGGCCACGGACGCGTTCACCTTCGAAATCATGCGCGCGTCGCTGGGGCGCAGCGCGTTCAATCCGCTCGCCATTTCGGCGGAGCGCACAAACCGCAGCCTGACCCGCGCGCGCGACGTGCACTGGTTTCAGTTCACGGCGGAAAGCGCGGGCACGTACCTGTTCAAGACCGTGCGCGGCGTGAACGGCGGCGTAAACGCGCGTTTGAACGTGTTTGACGAAAACGGCGCTCTGCTCGCCGAGACCGTGCGCGCGGAGGATTCCGAGGGCGCGTTCGTCACGCTTTCAAAGGGCGATACCTGCCTGCTTCGCGTGGCGGCGGACGGCGAGAGCACCGGCAAGTATTCGCTGCTCGCCCATTTGGTCTCGGAGGACGCGCCCGCGGCGCTTTCCCCCGCGCAGACCTCCTACGCCCTGCAAACCGGCCAGTGGCAGCGTCTGACGCCGCAGGCGGACGCCGATCCGGAGCTTTTTCTGTGGGCGTCGAGCGACGAAGCCGTCGCGACGGTAAGCGGAGAGGGCATGGCCGCCGCCGTGGGCGAGGGCGCGTGCGAAATCACCTGCCTCGCCGCCAACGGCGCGTCGGCGACGTTCTCCATAACGGTTTCCCGCGCCTTCGTGCGCGGCGTGGCGTTCGATTCGGACACGCTCGCTATTGCCTGCGGCGACTCGACCTATCTGAGCTGGAGCGTGCTTCCGTCCTACGCGGCCAACCAGGGCGTGCAGCTCGAGTCCTCCGACGAGAGCGTGGCCGCCGTGCAGCCGAACGGCTATTTGCAGGCGATTTCCGAGGGCGAAGCCACCATCACCATAACCACCGACGAGGGCGGCTTTCAGGCGCGGCTGCTCGTGACCGTGCATAAGCCGGATCCCGTGTATCGCGCGCTGCTCGTGGGCATTGCCAACTATGTGGAGGACGGCCGCTCCCGGCAGGGCGCGGTCAACACCACGCAGGGTGTCTCGGACGCGCTTACGCAGACGCGCTATTCTGCAACCCGCTACCTCACCGACATGCGTCTTGACCTTACCGCGGCCGAGCTGCTTACGGCCATTGACGAGGTGCTGGGCGCAGCCAGTGAAGCCGATATTTCGCTTTTGTATATCAACTGCCACGGCGGCGTGACGGCGGGCATACCGTGGATTGAGATGCAGGACGGCGTGCGCATTCCCGCGCGCCAGCTGGAGGGCGCGCTCAGGCGCGTGCCCGGGCGCGTCGTGCTGATTCTGGACTGCTGCAACAGCGGCGCGTTCATCGGCAAGGCCGACGCGCCGGACAGCTTCGTGCGCGGCGTGGTGAACGCGTTCTCCTCCGGCGGGAGGCTCAACGCGTTCGCGTCCTCCAAATACAAGGTGCTGGTCTCCTCTTCCTACGACCAGAAGAGCTACCGCATCGCCTCCGGCACGAGCGCCACGGAAAGCACCGTGTCCACCGTGTTCGCCCGCGCGTTCACCGAGGCGCTGGGCTGGGATTTGATGAAGGACAAAACCATTTCCATCCGCGGCGACTTGGACAACAACCGCCAGATCACCCTGAACGAAGCCTTTCTGTATGCCCGCAAGCGCTGCATGTACTACCTGACCCACGCCACCGGCATGCGCGGGCGGCAGGCCGTTCAGGTGTGGCCGGAGGGCGATACCTTCCTTCTGGCGGGATAGCCCCGCGGCGCTTGCGCGGGGGCGCGGCGGTGTGCTATAATTGAAGCAGAGGAAAATGAGCCGGACGGTTTTGAAAAATGGCGGTGGAATCGATGCTGAAGCGGATTCGGATGTATTTTCGAAGCACATTTGTGCGGTACATGCTGTCGTATGTGCTGATTATGATGCTGCTGATGGGCTGCGTGATGGGATACGCGTTTTTCTACTGCCGCGAAACCATTTATCAGACCACGGAGACGGGCGAAATTAACCGTCTGGCCAGCGCGCGCTATCAGAGCGAACGTCTGGCCGGTACGCTGGAAAATCTCGCGGCGCGCCTGAGCGTCTCGGCGCAGGCCGGGGACGAGGCGGCGCTTTCCTATGCGCTGGCGGCGCTTGGGGAGACGGGCGAATGGTTCGACCGCGCGTTCGTGTGCCTGCGCGGGGCTTCGGATCTAAATTCGGCGGACGGACGGCTGCCCGTGGGCGCGCTCAGCTATGAAAACGTAGACGCGGAGGCGCTGGGAGCGCTGCTTCAGGCGGACGACGCGCAGGTAATTGCCTGTCAGCCGGTGTCGGTGAACGGCGAGGAGCCGGCGCGATACCTGACCTATCTCTTCCCGCTGGGCGCGGAGGACGGGAGTCCGGACGGCTGCGCGCTGTTTCTCTTGAGCGAGGAGCGCTTCCGTCCGCTTTTGGAGGACGAGGTAGGCGGCGGCTGCAACCGCTATGTGCTGAAGGACGGCGAGACCGTGCTGGCAGGCGAAGCGTTTTCGCTCAGCGAGCGCTACCTGCCCGGCGCGCTGCGCGAGGCGGAGGAAACGGAAACCTATGTGCGCCGAATCGCCGGGCGCGATTATCTGTTTATTGCCATGCCGGGCAGCCGCCTCGGGCTTTCGTATTACTCCGTGATGTCATTAAACGGCATCTACGCCGCCGCGGCGGCCGGCTGGGTGAGCTTCGCGGCGATTCTGCTGATCTTCTTTGTGCCCAGCCTGATTTTCATGATTGTGATTTCCCGGCGCAACTATCGCCCCATCCGCGAGATGGGCGCGCAGTTCGCCGCCGGCGCGCAGGACGACGATCTGCGCGCGATTCAGGCGGGCATTCACGACCTGCTTGGCCGCAACCGCGACCTTGACTCGCAGCTTGCGCGCAGCCTGCCCGCGCGGCGGGCGCTGTTTGTGCAGAATCTGGTGCGCGGGCGCTATTCCTCCGCCGAGGAGGCGCGCGCGGCGGCGCGAACGGCGGACGCGGACATCGATCACGCCTGCTTTGCCGTGATGCTGCTGGGCGAGCCGCGCGGCGCGAGCGTCGACCCCGCGAAGCTGATCGCCCTCGCGCCCGCGGGCGTGTTCCCGGCGGCGGCAGAGCTGATCGCGCACGAGCAGATGCTTCTGGTCGTCTTCGCGGATAATTCCGGGGCGATTCACGACTACGCCGTGGCGCTCACGCGCAGCGAGACGGTGCGCGCGTCCCGCGTGCCCGTGGCCGTGTCCGACGTGCATGCCGACGTTTCCGAGATGCCCACGGCGTATCTGGAGGCCACCTCGGCCTACGAAAGCCGCTTCGTGATGGGCGATTCCCGGCTCTTGAGCTTCCGCGATATTTCCCTGCCCGCGCGCAGCGTGCCGCCGCAGGCGCGCGCCTATGTGGACGACGTGAAGCGCGCGCTGGAGGGCGGCGACGCGGACGAAATCAACGGGAAGCTGGACGAGCTGGTGGCGTACCTGCGCACGGCGGACATGTCGCTGTACGCCTTCCGGCAGATTTATAATGAGGTGATCGTGGACGTGATGAGCCTGTGCGGCCTGCCGGACGGCTCGGATTCGCTGAAATACTACGACCTGTTCTCGCTGTCCGACTGCCGTTCGATCGACGAGCTGGACACCATCCTGCGCCGCGTGTGCGCCGGGGCGATTCGCGAGAACCCGCGCGAGCAGGCGCGGCCGCTGATTCACGACCTGATGAACGACATGCTTGCCAACTACGCCGACCCGGCGTTTACGCTGGCGGGACTGGCCGACCGCTTCAGCATCTCCACCACGCGGCTGACCGTGGAATTCAAGGAGCATTTGAACATGACGCCGTCCGACTACCTGACGTCGCTTCGCATGGAGCACGCCAAGCGCCTGCTTCGGCAGACCGACCGGCCAATCAAGGACATTTGCGCCGAGGTGGGATATGGCGACGTATCCAGCTTCATTCGCCGCTTCAAGCAGTACGCGGGCGCGACCCCGGCGCAGTACCGGCAGGGCGCGCAGGACGGCGGCGCGGAAAAATGACGGACGCGGGAAAATGAAGAAAGGAAGCCCTTTTCGCGAGCAACGAAAGGGACTTCTTTTGCGGAAGGGGAGAAAATCGATGGCGCGAACGCTGGACGAATGGATCGCCTGCCGACGGGAGCGGTTTTACAGGGATTTTCTGGCGAAGAGCGGGCGGCCGGCGGACACGCCGCTGTTCTGCTGCGATCATTTTGAAGCGACGGAGCGCGGCGCGCACGCGCTTTTGCGGCTTGTGCTCGCGGGAAGGAAGCGCGCCGCGGCGTCGGCGCTTCCCGCGTTCGCGGCGCGCGGGGAGAAGCTGCCCGAGCCGGGCGCGCTGAGACTGATTACCGATTTCTATGGCCGTCCGGGCTGCGTGATTGAGACGGAGACGGTCGCGGTCGTGCCGTTTTCGGATGTGACGGCAGAGCTGGCGGCCAGCGAGGGAGAGACGCTCGAAGGCTGGCGCGCGTCTTACCGCAGGTTCTTCGAAGCGGATGGCAGGAAAAACGGCTGCGTCTTCCGCGAGGATATGCCGGTGGTGTTCGAGACGTTCCGCGTGGTATACCGGGAAGAGGAGGAACCGCGGGCGGCGGTCGACCCGCGCGCCGAGGAGACCGTGCGGGCGTTTGCCGCGCGGCTGAACGAGATGCTGGGCGGCGCGCTGGAAAGCGCGTATCTGACCGGTTCGGCGGCGTATGGCGACTTCCATCCCGGCTACAGCGACTTGGATTTCTTCTTCATCAGCCGCCGTCCGCTTACGCAGACGGATTTTGAGAAGGCGCACGCGCTGTATGCCGAGTATCGCGCGGAAAACGACGGCTGGTTCTCGGTGCTGGAGGGCGACGTCGTGCACAGGGACGCTCTGGCATCCGGCGAGGGCGACACGCTCTATTGGGGCACCCGCCGCGACCGATTCAAGTCCCGCTGCGGCCTGAGCGGATATTCGATGCGCTCGTTCCTCGCGCACGGCGTTCTGCTGGAGGGAACCGAGCGGCGGGCGCGGATTCCGTGGCCGGAGGAGGCCGTCATTCGCGCGCAGGCGCGGCACATGTGCGATACCGTGCGCGATTACGCCGGGCAGGCAGGCGAAAGCGCCCATTACGCCGACTGGCTGCTTCTTCTGAGCCAGACGCTGTATACGCTGATCACCGGAAACACGACCGGCAAGACGGCGGCGACACGGTGGCTCCACGCGCGTGCGGAGGACGCCGCGCTGAAAGCCGCGCTTGCCGCCGCGCTGGGCGTGCGCTTCCATCCGGAAGCCTGCCGGAAATCGCCGGGCGAAACGTTTACCAAGCCCATGCAGCGATTGCGCGAGGACATTGCGGCGCTGCTTTGAACGGCGTTTACGTTCGCCGCGCTGGGCGTGCGCTTCCATCCGGAAGCCTGCCGGAAATCGCCGGGCGAAACGTTTACCAAGCCCATGCAGCGATTGCGCGAGGACATTGCGGCGCTGCTCTGACGGACGATATACACGGAAATGGCTGGATTTACGAGGAAATCGCGTCGCGAAGAGCGGGGCGCATGCGCCGGGAGACGGGATGGGTTCGGCCGTCGTCCATGGTAAGCAGGCTTTCAACCCAGTCCACGGTCTGAATATGGCGCACGTTTACGGCGCACGAGCGGCTGATGCGCACGAAGAGGCGCTGCTCCAGCCGTTCGAGAACGGCGGAAAGGCTTTCGCGCCACGAATATTCGCCGTCCCTCACGCGGCAGCAGACGAGATTCCCGTGCGTGTGCAGCGAAACCACGTCGTTTTGATCGACCTGCAGCGTGTGGCCACCCAGCGGAATGGCCATGGGCAGGCGCGTGCGGCGCATGGACAGATCGTCCAGCACGGCGCGAACCGTGGATTTCAGGTCTTCATAGGAAAACGGCTTCAAGAGAAAATCAAACGCGTGCGCGCGCAGGCAGGGCAGCGCGAAGCAGGCGCGCGCCGACGTGAACACGCCATACGCCGAGGGGGTGATCCCGCTGATCTCGCGCCAAAGCGCAATGCCGTCGCGCGTTCGGGGAAGGTCGATGTCCAGAATGTACAACGTGGCCTCCGGATGGGCGCGCGCGTAGGCGAGAAGCACGCCGGCGTTCGACGTGGAAAACCGGACGAGCACACCCAGCGCGTCTTTTTCGCGCAGACGGTCGAGGGCAGCCGTCAGCATGGAATCCGGCGAGCCTTCTTCAAACAGCACTACGGGGAGCATGGAATCCTCCTCTCCTGCGTTCGTCCGGGAAAAGCATCCTTCTCTTGGCGTGAATACGCGGAAGCATCGAGCGGGAAACGCGCGCGTTTTACTCCGTTGGTATTTAAAATATTACAAATAAATTATACAATCTTTTTGCTGCCGCGTCAAGCGCCTTTTGTTTTTGTGGCATAAAATGTTGCTTTTATGGCAAAAGATGCAGAAATTTTGTTTTTTGTGACGAGCGGTCGATTTGCTGTTCTCGGCGGTTTGACAGTGAAGGCGCGGTATTTTATAATAGATAAAAGTTACGCGTCGCTTTTTGCATAAAATACGGAAAGAGGCTTGCCTATGATGAACCAAACAAAGGAAGCCGCGGAAGCAGCCGGGGACGCCATTCATAAATGCCGCGCGGCTGTCAGAGCGCTTCTGGAGCAGACGATCTGCGCGATTATGGAGCAGGAAATCGTGCTTCAGCTGCGCGAGCGCCGAATGGCTGACGCGCAGTACGCGAACGCGCGAAACGGCTATAAACGCAAAACGCTCACCAGCAACTTTGGGTCGATTCTGGCGCGCGTGCCGCAGGATCGCCGCAGCGACTATGAGCCGATTCTGATCGGCAAGTACCGCAAGGACGTGCGGGACGTCGAGGGCGCGATCTTCCGGCTGTACGCCAAGGGAAGAGAGGCGCGGCTGGCGGCGGCGAGGGCGCTGTATGGCACGCCGGACAGCCGGGAGCTGGCGGAGAGCATCGTGCGCGCCATTGAGCCGGCGGCGCGCGAAATCTGGAGCCGCTCCATCGAGCCGAGGCTGGCGCTTCTGTGCGTGGATACCGCCGTATACGAGGCAGGGAGCGCGGCAAGCGAGGTTTCCGTGTTTACCGGCGTTTATGGGGACGGGCAGGCGCGGGTTCTGGCCGTTTCGTCCGGCACGGACGGGGACGATTGGCGCGCCGCGCTTGAAACGCTGAGGGAGCGCGGTCTGCGCGCGGCCGCGCGGATTGAAGCGCGCGGCGCGGCGAAGCTGTGCGCGCGGCTGGACGAGGCTTTCCCGAGGGAGAGCGCGGAATTATAGAAAAAGCGCCGGGCGGCTGCGGAGGATTGTCTCCGCAGCCGCCCGTTTTTGCTTGGAGGAAAAATCAGCAGCGCCCCATTTCGCTCAGGGGAAGATCGACGAAGGCGGGCATGTCCTTGCGCGCCCGCGCGTCGGGAGCGAGGGTGTAGGTATCGTCGATGAAGCCGGCCTCCTGCATGGACGTATAGGCGAAGTTGTTCTCGATGGTGCTGCAGCGGCGCACGCCCTCATCGAAGCGGCCGACGAGCCCGGCTTCGTCCACGATCAGGTTATCGTGCACGTGGCTGTAGGCAGGGTTGACGGCGAAATCCGGATCGTGCGGGTTCGAGAAATCGCTGGATATGCGGGCGAGCGCGGGGTAATGCTTTCTCCAGATTTCCGTCTGATACGGCGAAGCCGCCAGCCGCCGCCACATGTCGCCGCCCTCGACGACGGCGTGGCGCGCCCAGCCGTCGTGGAACAGCGCGTCATAGCCGCGGTCGTCGTAGGTGATGGCCTTGCCGCAGTCAATGATCACATTGTTGTACACGTGAATATCCCGGCCGCCGCCGATCAGGAAGCCGTATTTCTTCGCGCGGATGATCAGGTTGCCGTAGGCCGTCTGGCCGGACAGCATGTCGTCGAAGTAGATGCCGTCGGGGCGGTTGTCGCCCTCGCCGATGTTGTACAGGCAGTTATAGCGAATCACGCAGCCCTGCCGCGTCCAGTCCTGCCCGGAGTAGATCGCGCCCGCGTCGGTGGAGGTCTTCACCACATCGTGAATGTGGTTGTATTCCACCACGTGATCGTTGCCGTAGTAGAAAATGGCGGCGTGCGGCGCGTTGTAAATTTCGTTGTGCGAGCAGATGTTGCCCACGCCCTCCAGATGCACCGCAACGTTGTACACGCGGTAAACCTCCGCCCAGTCGTGAATCAGGTTGTTGTCGGCGCGGTTGCCGCCGGGGGTCAGCGTTTCGCGGTCGCCGCCGTCCAGCCGAATGCCGCCGCGCCCCACGTGGGAAATTTCGCCCTCGCAGACCAGATTGTCGCGCCCGTTCACCACGACGCCGTTGCCCATCACGCCGGAAATCACGAACCGGCGCAGCACGTTGCGGTCGCCCTCGATGGTCACCGCGTCGCCGCGCGTGCCGCGGAAGGTGAAGCCATCAAACGTCAGGTCGTGCGCGTTTTTCAGGTGCAGAATGCTCTTCGTGGTGATGGTCATTTCCACGCGCGCGCCCTTGAGGTCGCGCGGCGGGTAGAAATACAGCATGCCGGTTTCGCGATCCAGATACCACTCGCCCGGCGCGTCCAGCTCGTCCAGCACGTTATAGAAGTAATACGCGCCGCCCTTGCGCGCGCCGTAGCGGGACACGAACGCCGGGAAAAACGTGCGGTGCGCCGTGTCAAATTTCTGAATGGGCGTGGACATATCCGCCCAGTCGAAGTGGAAGCGCCCATAGACCCACACGCCGTCCAGACTCCCCCAGCCCGCCGCGCGCCTTGCGGTGGCCTTGTCCATGATGTAGCGGCCGCCGAAGTGGTTGCGGCGCTCGTTCCACTCCAAGTAATAGTTCTGCGCCGGAAATTCAAAGCAGTCGCCCACGTCGGCCACGTCGTCCAGCTGCAAATTCTCGCCAAGGTTGGGATAGCGCGCAAGCGTCATGCGCTCGCCGTCAAAGAACAGCTCGCAGTTCGGCTCGCGGCACACGTTGTCGTATTTATCCTCGGTTCCAAACATGCCGATGGGGCTCAAATCGCCCCAGTCCGCCTTCGTGAGCCCGTAGGCCTTCAGGTCGACGCACAGCGTCCTTTCGCGCGCGTCACCGTGCAGGCGCTCGCGAATTTCGTCCGGGATGGGATGAAAATCCTCCGCGCGCAGTACGACGCCGCCGTTGAGCACCACGTCCCCGTCGCCATACGCGCGCCAGACGACGCGCCGGCCGGGCGCGCCGGAATCCTCGGGGCCGAAGGAAACCTCCTTCACGAAATACTCGCCCGCGCGCACGCACACGGTCAGCTCTCCGTCCTTCCCTGCCTCCCGAACCGCGGCCTGTGCGCGCGCGAGGGTCTGGAAGGGGTGCTCGAAGGAGCCGTCGTTTTCATCGTTTCCCTGCGGGGAAACATAAAAATCGCCCGCCTGCGCCTGAATCGGCGAAGCGTGATAATGACCCAGCATTTCCTGCAATGACATACCGTTTCTTCCTTCTTTCGGATGCATTTCCATTTGAAAATTCGACGCGGAGGCAAAGATTCCTTCTATCCCTTTACAATTTCCCCCGCGCGGTATAGAATGAGGAGGGCGGGAGGGATGTTATGACCATTGCCGGGATTATCTGCGAATACAATCCGCTGCACGAGGGGCACGTGTACCACATGAACGAAACGCGGCGGCGAACGGGCTGCGATTTTATCGTGTGCGCAATGGCGGGCGCGTTTGTGCAGCGCGGTGAGCCCGCGTTTCTGGATAAGTTCGTTCGCGCGGAGTGCGCGCTGCGCGCCGGGGCGGACGCGGTAATCGAGCTTCCGGCGCTGTACGCCGTGCGCCCGGCGGAGCTGTACGCCCGCGGCGGGGTGGATATCCTGCGCGCGGTGGGCGCGGATTTTCTTTCTTTTGGTAGCGAAACAGACGATTTGTGCTTCTTATCGTCACTATCTCGCGCAATGCTGGACGAGAGCGGCGAGGTTTCCCGGCAGGTACGCGAGGGTCTCTTGGCGGGCAAGACGCTGGCGCGGGCGCGCGGAGAGGCGCTGGCGCGGGCGCTGGGCGTGGAGCCCGAGCGCCTGAACCAGCCGAATCTGGCGCTGGCGGCGGAATACCTGAAGCGAATCCTTGAAACGCACGCGCCCATACGCCCGGTGTGCGTGAAGCGCACGTCGCCCTATCATGCCAACGAGCCGTCCGAATCCGCGTCGGCGCTGAGGCGGGCGTTCCTCGCGGGAGACACGGAAGCGGCGCTGGCAAAGCTTCCGGAGTGCACGCGGGAGCTTGTTCGGCGCGAGCTGCCCTTTGCGCCCGACGCGCGCGTGTGGGACGCGCTGGCGCTGCAATCGATTCGCCGCCTTTCGCCCGAGGCGATGGACGCGCTGCCCGACGCGGGCGAGGGGCTGGGCCGGCGCCTGTGGAATATGGCGCAGATTGCAGGGAGCGCGGAGGAGCTGACGGCGCTTGTGAAGTGCAAGCGCTACACCCGCGCACGCATTTCGCGCCTGATTGCCGCCGCCGCGCTTGAGCTGCCCGCCGCCGTGCCGGAGGAAATTCCCTACCTGCGGCTGCTTGGCTTTCGAAAATCGTCCTCCGCGCTGGTTGCGGAAATGAAAAAACGCTCCGGCGGCCGCCTGTGCGCCGACCCCGCCGCGCTGGAAAACACGGACGCGTTCCGCCTTGAACGCCGCGCGACCGATCTGCGCGGGCTGCTCACCGCGTCACCGGTGTACCGCCAGACGGGGCGCGACCGCACGGCGAGGTTTCTGTCGGTGTGACGAGGAAAAAGCGAAGCATCCTTCCGAAATTCCTGTGAAAATCGGAAGGATGCTTCTGTTTTGCGAAATTCAGCTTTCCTCTTCCTTGGGCTTGGGCGTGACCGTCACGCGGAGCTTGTTCACGCGCTTGGGCTGTGCCTCCAGCACGGTCACGTGCAGGCGGTCATAATCGAATTCGTCGCCGGGACTGGGAAAGCGGTCGAGCCTTTCGGTCGTCCAGCCGCCCATGGTGGTGTATTCGGTTTCGAAATCCTTGGGCGGTTCGTAGTCCACCGCGTCAAAGAAATCGTAGATGTTCATGCCGCCGTCCACCTGATAGGCGTTTTCGCCGACCTCCACGAAATCCTCCTCCACCTCGTCGCGCTCGTCGAAGATTTCGCCGACGATTTCCTCCATGATGTCCTCCATCGTGAGGATGCCCATCGTGCCGCCAAATTCGTCCAGAACGACGGCCATTTGCAGGTGGTTGCGGCGGAACTCGCGAATGATCGAGGAGATCATGCGGGTTTTATGCACGTAAATCGCGGGCACGAGCAGCGATTCCAAATCCACGTGCTCCTGCGAGAGCTTCGCCTTCATGTAGAGCTTGGTGGGCAGGATGCCGATGATGTTGTCGATGGTGTCGCGGTACACCGGAATGCGCGAGTGGCGCAGCATGTCGCTGGTGAGCGTCAGGTCTTCGTCGTCAATGTCGATGGCGACCACGTCCACGCGGGGCGTGAGAATCTCCATGGCCATGATGTCGGAAAACTCGATGGCGTCCTTGATCAGCTCGCCCTCCTCCTCGGTAAACACGCCCTGCTCCTCCGCGTCCTCAAGGATGATGCGCAGCTCGTCCGTGGTGGTCTGCGGCGCTTTTTCGCGCGGCGTCCACAGCGGGGAAATGCGCTTCACCAGCGCGGTTACCGCGTTCACAACGGGCGTGAACGCCCACATGATGGTGCGCAGGGGCGCGGCGAACGGGCGCACGAGCGAATCGGCGCGGTCAGCGGCGATGATCTTGGGCAGCGTTTCGCCGAAGGTGATCAGAAGAAGCGTGGTGACGATCGTCGCGACGGCCTCGCCGTTTGGCACCTCCAGCATCTTCACGAAGAACATGGTCGCCGTAGAGGATGCCGCGATATTCACCAGATTGTTGCCCACCAGAATGGTGGAGAGCGACTTGGTGTAGTTGTCGTTGATGAAAACAGCGTTGGCGGCGCGCTTGTCGCCCGCGTCGGCAGCGTCCTTCAGGCGCTTATGGTTGGAGCGGGCGAAGGTGATTTCGCACGCGGAGAAGAACGCCGAAAGGCACACGAACACCGCGTACAGGCATATGACGGCGATTTTCAGAATCATGCCTTCGCGCCTCCCTTCCGGGGCGCCGCGGGCACGACGGTCACGTCGTCCTCGTCGTAGATCTCGCCGACGATTTCCTCAAGGATGTCCTCCATTGTAATCACGCCGCGGGTTACGCCGTTGTCGGCCACGATGGCCATATGCGTGTGGCGGCCGCTCATGCCCTCGAACACCTTGCTCACGGGCAGGTCGCTGCGAATGATGTAGGGCCGCGTGATGTTATCGCGAATCACCACGGGCTGGTCGTTCATCAGCTTCCAGAGCACGGCGGAGGAGCGAAGCACGCCCTCGATGTGGTCGATGTCGCCGTCGTACACCGGGAAGCGGGAATATTTCTCGTCCAGCAGAATCCGCTTCAGCTCGTCCTGACCGGCGCTCAGCGGAATGGCGACGATCTTCTCGCGCGGGGTCATGACGTCCCCGGCCATGATGTCGGAGAAGTGGATGGTGGATTTGATGATCTCCTTTTCCACCGGCTCGAGCAGACCGTCCTCCTCGACGTTGTCCACCATTTCCTCAAATTCGTCCTCGGTCACGTCCGGCTGCGCGGGCTTCTTGGGAAGCGCCTTCTTGACCGCGTCGCCCAGATACGTGAACATCATGGCAAGCGGCTTCAGGATGATTCGAAAGAACGTGATCGGGTAAGCGACAAACAGCGCGTACGCGTCGCTGTTCGTGCGGGCGATGTTTTTCGGAATCGTTTCCGCGAACAGGAACACGCAAAGCGTGGTCACCACCGTGGCTACTACGGAGCCGGCGTTGCCCATCAGCTTGACCGCGACCGTCGTTGCGATGGACGCAGAGAGGATATAGATGGTGTTGATGGCAATGAGAAGCGTTACGACGGTTCGGTCGAAATCGTCCAGAATTCGAATCACGCGCTTGGCGCGGCGATTGCCGTCGTCCGCCAGCGTGCGCATGCGAACCTCGTTGCAAAACGAAAAAGCGGTTTCGCTTCCCGCGAAGAAGCCGCCTGTCAGGATCAGCGCGAATACCAGCAAAATACTTCGTGGAATACTGTCGTCCATGGGGGAATGAATCTCTCCTTTTCTGTTGTTTATCTATTATTATGCCATAGCGGCGGCAAAATTGCAAGACGCCGCGGCGCAGTTTTCGTCCTCCACGGTAAAACTTTTTGTCATTTTTCGAACCATTCGAACGCTTGCGCAGACAGGGGGATTTTGCTATAATAGAATGGATGCTTTATCCCCTGAAACCGCCGAAAGGATTTCTTGCGCGATGATACTTTTAACGCTTTCCAATATTTCCAAATCGTTCGTTATGAACCGCGTGCTGACGGACGTCAGCCTCACCCTGCCGCAGTACGCGCGCATGGGCGTTGTGGGCGTGAACGGCTGCGGAAAGAGCACGATGTTTCAGATCATCACCGGCCGCTTGCAGCCGGACGAGGGCACGGTGTCGCTGATGAAGGGCACGACGGTGGGCTTTCTGACCCAGCATGCCGACATCGAGAGCAACCTGACCGTGACGGAGGAGCTTTCGCGCGTGTTCGACGACGTGAAGCGCATGGAGTCCCGCCTGCGCGAGCTGGAGGCGGAAATGGCCGAAAAGCACGCCGACGCGCAGGAAATGAAGCGTCTGAGCGACGCCTACGCCCGCCTGACCGCGCGCTTTGAGGACGCGGGCGGCTACGAGTGGCCCAGCCGCGTGCAGGGCGTGCTGGCCGGTCTCGGCTTCTCGGAGGAGCGGCGGCAGCAGAGGGCGAGCCTGCTTTCCGGCGGCGAAAAGACGCGGCTGTGTCTGGCGCGCCTGCTTCTGCGCCAGCCCGACCTGCTTCTGCTGGACGAGCCGACAAACCACCTTGACCTGCCGTCCATCGGCTGGCTGGAGGACACGCTCAAAAAGTACAAGGGCACGGTCATGGTGATTTCGCACGATCGCTATTTCCTCAACGCCGTGTGCGACCACATGGCCGAGCTTCGGCAGACGCATCTGACCCAGTACACCGGCAATTACGATCAGTTCGCCGTGAAGCGCGAGGCCGACCTCGAGCGGCAGCTGAAGGAATACAGCATGCAGCAGGCGGAGATCGAGCGGCAGGAGGCCATCATTCGCCGCTACCGCATGTTCAACCGCGAAAAATCGATCAAGCTGGCGGAAAGCCGCGAGAAGCGGCTGGAAAAAATGGAGCGGCTGGAAAAGCCGGTGGACGACCAGAAGGTGCGCTTCCATTTTGAAGCGCGCCGGCGCAGCGGCGACGACGTGCTGATCGCCAAGGACGTGAGCAAGTCGTTCGGCTCGCGCACGCTGTTTCGCAATTTCGCCATTCACCTGCGCGCCGGGGATCGCGTGGCGCTGATCGGCCCCAACGGCGTGGGCAAGACCACGCTTCTGAACATCATCACCGGCAGTGAGCGCGCCGATACCGGCTCGTTCCGCTACGGTACAAACGTGGACATCGGCTACTACGACCAGCAGCAGGCGTCTCTGCACCCGGAGAAGGACGTGATGAGCGAGGTCTGGGACGACTTCCCAGCCATGGAGCCCGACCGCGTGCGCGGCACGCTGGCGCTGTTTCTGATTACCGGCGAGGACGTGTTCCGCCCGATCGCCACGCTGTCCGGCGGCGAACGCGGGCGCGTGGCGCTGGCCAAGCTGATGCTGCGCAAGGATAACTTCCTGATTCTGGACGAGCCGACGAACCATCTGGACATGGACAGCCGCGAGGTGCTGGAATGCGCGCTGGACGATTTCGACGGCACGATTCTCACCGTGTCGCACGACCGCTATTTCATCAACCGCGTGGCGAACCGCATCATCGAGATGACGGACGAGGGCGTGACCGAGTACACCGGCAACTACGACGACTACCTCGAAAAAAAGCGCCAGCTGGCCGAAAATCCGCTTGCGCTCGACACCGCGGGCAAAACGCGCACGCAGATCGACAAGGAAAAGCGCGCGGAGCGCCTGTCGCGCGAGAGCGCCAAGGCACTGAAAGCGCGCTTCCAGCAGACGGAAAAGGACATTGCCGCCATTGAGCAGCGCCTGACGGAGATCGAAACGGAAATGGGCCGCCCGGAAACGTGGCAGGATCGCGCCGCCGCGCAGAGGCTGGAGGACGAACGGCAGCAAAAGACCGAGACGCTCGCGCGCCTGTATGAGGACTGGGAAGCTCTCGCCGAGCGGGTGACGGAATAACCGTCCCGCCGCGCGGCTGTGCGGGCAGAGGAAAGGGTGACGAAGGAATGAAATGGACGCTTGCTCCGCGGCTGGAGCCATCGCATCGCAGGCAGCTGCCGGAATGGTTTGCCTGCGCGTTTGCCGCGGGCGTGGCTCTTCTGCATCCGCTGATTTTTGACAACTTCTTCTTTAATATCAACCGTTTCAAGTTCGGCGTGTTCGCCGTCAGCGCCTACGCGGGGCTGATTGTATTTCTGCTTTTGTGCGCGGCGCGCAGACACGCGCTGGCCGGCGAGATTCACCAGCCGTTTTCCCTCTCGGCGGCAGACTGGGGCATGGGCGCGTTCGCGGTGCTCGCGGCGGTATCCACAATCCTGTCGGACGACCCGTTTTCCGCGCTTACCGGCGACGAAGGCCGGCTGTGCGGGCTGGTGTTCATTCTGGCGCTGGCGGCCGTGCATGTGATCGTGTCCCGCGCGCAAAACGCCGGCGCGTGGGCGGCGGGCGGACTGATGGTTTCCGGCTCGCTGTGCGCCCTTCTGGGCATTCTGAATTTCTTCAAAATCGACCCGTTCGGGTTTTATCCGCGCTTGGAGCAGAAGTACATCGACGGCTTCATATCGACCATCGGCAACGTGGATTTTTTCTCGGCGTTTCTCTGCCTGTTCCTGCCCGCGGCGGCGGCGCTGTTCATGCGCGGCGGACGCTGGGCGCGCAGGCTGTCGATCCTGCCCATCCTGCTGGGCGCGGGCGCGGTCATCGCGGTGCGCGCTGACGGCGCCCTGATCGCGCTGGCCGCCGCCATCCTGACCGCCCTGTGTTTAGGCGCGGTTCCCGTGCCCGCCCCCTCTGAAGGCAAGCCGCGCTTCCACCGCGCGGCGGACTCCTCTCCGCACCCGGAAGCGAACGACTCCGAAGCATGCGCGGCAGCCCCATGTTCCGAAACGAACCTCTCCGAAGGCAAACCGCGTTCCCTGTGCGCGCTGTCCTCATTCGGACGCTCGGAAGCGAACGACTCTGAAAGCGGCTCGCGCTGCCAGCGAGAGGAAGCCCTCTCTCCGTGCTCGAACGCAAGCGCCGCATCCGCTCCCTGTTCAGAAACGAACGGCTTCGAGACGGGCTGTGCCCCCGGCGCTTCTCCCGAAAACGGCGCTTTTTCCTGCCTCAAGCGAACGCTTTCTTCCCTTGCCTCGGCGCTGCATGAGAAGGCGGCCGATGCGGGCGAGGAACGGAAGCTGCATCCCCAGCGGGAGGCGCGGGCGCGCATGTGTCAGGCGCTGGCCTGCCTGATGGCGGGACTGTTTCTCGTGGGCGCGGCCACGCGGCTGTGGCCGGACGCGACGCTCTCCCTCGACGGACACGCGTGCGCCATGCTGGCCGCGCATCCGCTGCTGTTCGCCGCGCTGAGCCTTCTGTTAATCGCCGCGGCCTACGGCCTTCTGCACACGCGCCGCGAAAAGCCCGTGCTTCCCGCGCCGCGCGCGTTCCTTCTGACGCTGCTTGCCTGTGCGGTTGTGGCGCTCGCGGCGGCGGTGGCGCTGTTCCTGTTTTACACCTATGTGGACAGGGACACGAAGCTGACGGGCATCCTGAAGCTGTTCCGCTTCCGCGACAAGTGGGGCACGAACCGCGGCGGCGTGTGGGTGCGATGCATGAAGCTGTACGCCGAATCCGACTGGCGCGTGAAGCTGTTCGGCTTCGGCCCCGACCTTCTGAAAAAGCCGCTGGGCGACGCGTACGGCGCGGAAATCGCGGCCTATTGCAGCCTGTCGTTCAACAACGCGCATAACGAGTATATCCAGTACCTGCTCACGCACGGCGCGCTGGGGCTGGCCGCCTACCTGACGTTCGCCGTCGGCGCGTGCGCGTCCCTCTTTCGCCGCGCGCGCAAAAGCGCCGCCGCCGCGTGCCTGCTTGCCGGCTCCCTCGCCTACCTGCTGCACGCCGCCGTAAACGTCAACCAGCCGATCACAACCCCGCTTCTGTTCCTGTTCCTCTCCGCGTCCGTTTCGGCTCCCGCGGAGCCTGCGCCCGCGCGGAAGAAAGCGCACGCGCCGGACTGACCGGTTCGCAGCCCGAACAGGCATGAGCCGCGGTCTCGCGGAAGGACGTGTTTCCCTCTTCACGTCCTTCGCGCGAGGGAAAGCGCCCCCAAGCCAATGCCGCTTGTATTTCAGCGGAGGAATATTGCCCGCGCTCCGCGTTCACAATAGAGCGGAGGTGAGGAGCGTGAGAAAGCTGAAATTCGTGCGGAGGGAGCGCGTGGCGCGCAATCCCCTGCCCGCGGCGAGCGCCGCCGAACAGACCGGCCTGATGCCCGCGCTGCCGGAGGACGGCGCGCAAAAGGCCAGCTATCAGGCCATCCTGCGCACGCACAGGCAAAAGGAAAACTGACCGACGGCAGGGAGAACGCTGACGATGCGCATCATCCCTGCCCATTCTGATTTTTGATACAACGGAGGAACGCCCCATGACGCGGGTACTCGACATCGATCTGGATTTCTTCCTCTCCAATCCCTGCCCCTTCGCGCCGGAGGGCGAGCGTCCGGCGGAAAGCGACGCCGAGCCGTGGCCGGAGGCGGAGGTGCGCGCGTTTCTGGAGGCGCGTCTCCATTTGAACCGCGCGCGCCCCATTCCGGGACGGCTGTTTCCGACGCACGACGGCGCGCTGTTTTTCTGGCGCGACCTGATTCGGGACGGGCTTTTAACCCCGCCGTTCCACGTGACGCACGTCGACGCGCACACCGACCTCGGCATCGGCGACAAGGGGCACGTGTTTGTGCGCAGCAGCGTGCTGTGCCGCCCCGTCGCGTCGCGCGTCGACCCGGAGGGCTACCGCGCCGCCGGACAGCTGAACGAAGCCAACTACCTCGTGTTCGCGCTGGCGTTCCGCTGGCTGGGCGGGCTGGAAAACGTGCGCATTCCCACGTCCTTTCCCGATTTTCCAAGCGACCTGCGCGCGGAGGACGGGCCTTCCCTTCGCCTGAGGAGCGCGTTCCCGGCGCTGTTCGAGGCGCGCTATGGCGAGGAGCCCGCCGTTCCCTTTTTTGAGACGACAATCGGACGCGAATACACCGCGCCCGCTCCGTTCGATTTTCTTTCGCTGGCCATCTCCCCGCGCTACGCCCCCGCGTCCGCCGACGCGCTGGTTCCCGTGATTATGTCCTACGCACAGCCGACGTAACGCACGCCAAGGCGTAGCCGCAAAGCCCGCCCACGCGTTTTCCCGCGCACCCCATGCGCCAGACCGCGGGAATTTATCGCTCACCTCCGACCGACGGAATCTCGCCCTCCGCCGCCGTCTCCGGCAGCAGGCGGCAGGTCAGGCTCCATTCATAGGCGGAGACGTCTCGATAGCTCTCCCCGATGCGGCTGGCCGCCGCGTCCGCCGCCGCGTTTTCCCGCGCCAGCGGCTTCAGCGCCGCGAGCGCGTCGGGCGACAGGCCGGACAGGTACTCCGCGTCCACCCTCGCGCCCGCGCTGCGCACGTTGTATTTGGCGATCACGCCCTCCGGGTTCGCGTAGGCGAACAGCAGCCAGCTTGCCACAATCACGGTAAACGCCGCGCTCCACGTGCGCGCTCCAAGTCGAACGGCGTGCCACGCCGCCGCGAGCGTAACCGCCGCCATCGCGAAAATGCCCCAGTACGTGATCAGCCGCAGGAACGACAGGCCGTATCGCGCCGTGTACAGCGACATGCGCCACGCCGACGAGGCCAGCATCACCATCGTGAACGCGTACATGCCCACGGCCGCGGCGCGCACGATGATCGCCCCGCCCGAGCGGCGAACGGCCACCCCGGCAAGCAGCAGGTTCAGCGCGCATATCGCCGCAAGCTCGAAAAAGCCGCTCCTTGCGTATTGCGCGTAGCCGCCGCGCATGGCCGCGGCCTCCCGCCCGCCGAACAGATAAATGAACTGCACGGCGGCAAACAGCGCGTACAGCGCGCACAGAAGCAGCATCGGCAGCGCCAGCGCGCCCGCCGGGAACGGCGGCTTGGCCTCGCGCTCCGGAAGCCGTTCCAGCGCCGTCTGCGCGTACAGGAACGAAAACGCGAGCAGCCCCAGCAGCAGGAACAGGAGCGGCTTCACAAGCAGCGCCCATGCGTCCGCTCCGTACAGCCGGTCGAGCAGTCCCGTGAACACGCCCGCGAACACCTCGTCCGCCGAGCACAGAAGCAGCATCGCCACGGCCAGCACGGGCACGGAGACGATCAGCCCCACCACGATTCCCGTGGAAAGCCTCGCCCGCGGCAGCGCGCGGAACGGCACCGGTATGTATCGAACGCACGCGCGCGGCAGAAGGCGCAGCGTTTCGCCGAGCGCGCCCGCCTCCGCTGCGCCGTGATTCAGGCGGCCGTTCAGCGAAAACAGCGTCAGCGCCGTAAGCCCCGCCGCGACCGGCAGGTTCACCAGCCGCAGGGATTGGCTCATAAAGAAGAAAAACGTCAAATCCTCCAGCGCGCACGCGCCGACCAGCAGCCATTCGCGCGCCCCGCGCGGCTGCCGCGCGCCGGCCAGCAGCACCAGCAGCAGGCTGATGGAAAGCCCCGCGCCGGGCAGGTACGCGCCCCTCCACATCCAAACCACGCCCGCGGCCACGAGCGCCGAAACGATGGATACAGCCGCCATTCGGACGGACGCGGCGTTCCAATTTGCTTTTTTCATAGGCTCAAAACCATCCTTTCGGCGGTATTATATCGCCTTATTTATCGAATGTCAATATATAAATCATCCATTTCGAGAAATTCTTATTGGAAGTAGGTGGGGTTTACAAGCTCTGGAAATTGTGATAAAATACAGACATGAATAAGAACATGCATAAACCCGGCCGGCTGGCTGCGTGGCTGTCGGCGTTGGCGATTCTGCTTACGTGCTCGGGCGCACTTGCGGACGCCGTTCTCCCGAAGGGAATCGAGGTCATTGAGGAATCCGCCTTTGAAGGCTGTAACGCGCTGGGCACGATGGAGCTGCCCGAATCGCTTCAGACGCTGGGCGAGCGCGCGCTTGCCCGGTGCGCGACGCTCGGGCTGATCACCGTGCGCTCGCAGAGTCTGAAATTGGGAGAGGATGCGCTGGGTGAGGAGGAGGAAAGCAAGGTCGTTGAAGCGTATCCGGGCACATCGGTACAGTTCTACGTGGATGAAATTCCGGAAAAATACGGCTGGGAATTTCACTCGCTGATTTCCCCCAGTCAGAAGCTGATTGCCTACGCCGAAACGCTGCTGGGTACGTCCTATTCCAAAATGGACTGCGTAACCTACGCGCGCCACTGCTATATGAAGGCGCTGGGCATCACCATCGAAAACACCTGCCCGAAGGTGCAGCAGAACATGGGCAACTACGGCGGCAAGCGGATCGACAGCATCGACGATCTGCTGCCCGGCGACATTCTGTGCTGGTCGGCGGACAGCAGCACGGCCGACCCCACCCGCTGCACGCACGTGGGCATCTACGTGGGCGCGGGCACGGTGGACGGCAAGGAATACAAAACAGGCGTGTTCATTGAATCCTCGAGCGGCGCGGGCAAGGTGCGCTACTGGGCGTTCCAGAAGGCGACCTACTACACCAAGCGCTTCATGAACGCGTGGCGAATGTTCTGAAATGGCGGCCAAAGGCGTCTCGTCTGCGGACGCCTTTTTTATGAAAACAAAGAAATGAGGAAGCGAACATGGACAGAACCCTGCTTTCGCTGAACGGCGAATGGGCGCTGTATTACGCGCCGGAAAAGGGCGGCAAGGAGGAAGCGTTTCACCCGGACATGCTGAAGGCGTGGCCGCGCGTGAAGGCCAGCGTGCCGGGCAACTGCGAGCGCGCGCTGGTGGACGCGGGCGTGCTGGGCGACCCGTACTGGGACGAGCAGCAGCTGGACGCGGCAAAATACGAGTATTACCAGTGGATTTACGAAACGAGCTTCGACGCGCCCGCGGCGCAGCCGGGTTCGCGCGTGTTCCTGCGCCTTGACGGCATTGATACCATTGCCGACGTGTATCTGAACGGCGCGCATCTGCTCCGCGCGGAAAACATGTTCATCGAGCACGAGGCGGACGTGACGCAGCTGCTTCGCGAAGCGGACAACCGCCTGATCGTGCACATCCATTCCGCCATGAACTACGCGCGCGGCCATGAATACCCAATCGGCATGCGCGGCACGGCGCACCGCAACGAAATCTGCCACATCCGCAAGGCGGCGCACACCTTCGGCTGGGACATTGCGCCCCGTCTGGTGACAAGCGGTCTGTGGCGCGGCGTACAGCTGATTGAAAAGCGCCCCACGCGCATCACGGAAACCTACTACGCCGTGCCCGAGGTCGACCGCGCGCGCGACGCCGCCCTGCTGGAATACGCCTTCCGCTTCGAAACGGACGCGGACACGCTGGAGGGCTTCTCCGCGCGCCTGACGGGCGTGTGCGGCGCGCACACCTTCGAGCAGGAAACGCCGGTGTGGTTCGTGAGCCACAACTGCGAAATGACCATCGAGCATCCGCTTCTCTGGTGGCCGCAGGGCTACGGCGCGCAGAATCTGTACACCGTCACGCTGGCGCTTCTGCATAACGGCGAGGTGGTGGACAGCGTAACCGAGCGCATCGGCCTGCGTTCGCTCTCTCTGGAGCGCAGCTTCGAGCGCGGCAGCCAGAAATTTCAGATTTTCGTGAACGGCGTGCGCCTGATGGTGCGCGGCACCAACTGGGTTCCGCTGGACGCGATGCACGGCAACGACCTGAACCGCGTGGACGCGGCCATGGCGCTGATTCGCGACTGCGGCTGCAACCTGCTTCGAAGCTGGGGCGGCGGCGTATATGAGAGCGACCGCTTCTTCGACCTGTGCGACGAATACGGCGTGCTCGTGTGGCAGGACTTCTGCATGGGCAACACCAACTACCCGCAGGACGACGCGTTCGCGCGCGTGATCTACGACGAAGCCTCGCGCGTCGCCCGGCGCATCCGCAATCACGCGTCGCTGGCGCTGTGGTCGGGCGACAACGAGGTTGACCACAAGAACATGGGCTTCCACCTGCCCACCTACGACGCGCGCTACAACCGCGTGACGCACGAAACGCTGGTTCGCGCGCTTCAGGCGCACGATCCCTACCGCTTCTTCCTGCGCTCCTCGCCGGAAATTCCGGACGGCTTCCACACCGACGACGTGCCCGAGCAGCACACGTGGGGGCCGCGCGCCTTCTATAAGGACGATTTTTACAAGCATTCGTCCGCGTCGTTCATCGGCGAGGCGGGCTATCACGGCTGCCCGTCGCCGGACACGCTGGCCGAGTTCCTTCCCGCCGAAAAGCTGTGGCCGATGGACAACCGCGCGTGGGCGGTTCACTCCACCGAGGACGTGCGCATCGAGTCCCTTCTCGGCGGCCGCAACCGCCTGATGGCCGATCAGGTTCGCCTGCTGTGCCGGCAGGAGCCGGATGGGCTCAATGAGTTCGCGCGCATCTCGCAGCTTTCGCAGGCCGAGGCCGTGAAGTTCTTCATCGAGCACACGCGCATCCTGAAATGGCGGCGCAGCGGCATTATCTGGTGGAATATGATTGACTGCTGGCCGCAGATTTCGGACGCGGTGGTCGATTACGCCTATCGCAAAAAGCTGGCGTATGACTGGATTCGCCGCGCCCAGCAGCCGCGCGTGGCCATGATGGACGAGGTGAGCGGCTGGCAGCAGGCGGTTATCCTCGCCAACGACACGCTGGAGGACGCGGATTTCCGCTGGCGCGTGGAGGACGCGGACACAGGCGAGGCGCTGGCCAGCGGCAAGCGCACGGTTCCCGCCGGCGAAAACGCCGATGCGGGCCGGCTTGCGGTCGACCCCAGCCGGCAGCGGCTTCTGCTCCTGCGCTGGACGGCGAACGGCGAAGCGGGCGTGAACCACTATCTGACCGGCTTCCCGAAGTACGACAAGGCCGACCTGCTTCGCTGGGCGAACGCGATTCAGGCGCTCGCGTAACCAAGCGGCGATAAAATTCGGAGGTTGTGACAAAAAACGGACGCTTAAAGTACAAATACCTTCCAACGCTGGACGCGCGGGCAGGCAGGGTGTATAATATCCATCAGTTGGATACCCCGCATATCATTGGAGGCGATTTACGTGTTTGGTCACAATCTGAAGCACATTGAAAAGCTGGCGGAAAAGCAGGACGGCGAAAAGCTGGCGAAGCTCGCCGAGGACAGGCATCTGGAAACGCGGCTGGCCGCGCTGGACGCGCTGGGAAAGTGCCGTGGCAGCGAGGAAGCCTATAACGCCCTGATTACGGCCGTTCATGACGAGGAGCCGCAGGCTCGCGCGCATGCCGCCGCGGCGCTCGGCGAAATGGGCGACGTAAAGGCGCGCGCCCATCTGGATCATCAGCGCATAAAGGAAACCGATCCCGCCGTCAAGGCCGCGATTGAAGACGCGCTGAAGCACCTGCACGGCAGGGAAGACTAATCCCCCACCCCGGGCGAACGCTCCCCCGTCCGCCCGAATTAAACCCCCTCGCGCGCCCCCGGCATTTGCCGGAGGCGCGCATTTTGCATGTCCAAACGCCGCCCCGTCAATTCGGCGGCGCAAAAAAAGCACGCGCTTTCTCCGAAAACGGAAAAAGACGTGCCTTCACGGCCGCTTCGCATTTCAGCCCCCGGAGAGCTCGAGAGGGCCGAAGCCCTCTCGAATTTCAATCAAAGGCCGGCGAAGCCGGGCCTCCGCATAGCGAGGAGGAGGTGCGGAGGGGGAGCGAAGCGCTCCCTCCGCCTTCGTGGAATCAGCGAATGCCCAGCACGGC
>CAVERI010000029.1:0-29117 GCA_963618055.1 bacterium
AAAAGAATCGAGAAGCTGTACGATTTTTGCCGGATTTCCCTTGTGAGCGAATTTTCGCTTGCGTTTCCGGCGCGCGGATGGTACAATACAGTCAAACCCTGAAAACGTATGGAAAGGAAGTTTTTCTCATGAAAATTGCAGTCAGCTCCTACAGCTTCAGTCAGGCCATGCGCGACGGCCGGATGACGATCATGGACGTAATTCCCAAGGCCAAGGAAATGGGCTATGAGGGCGTGGAAATCGTTCGCATCGGCTGGTCGGACGAGGAAATTCGCGAGCTGGCGCCGAAACTCAAGGCGCAGAGCGAGGAATACGGCATGCCGATTATCGCCTACATGGTGGGCGCGGACTTCATTCGCAACGGTCTGGATACCGAGGTTGAGCGCCTGAAGCGCGAGGCCGAGGTCGCCGCGCTGCTGGGCGCGCCGCGCATGCGCCACGATTCCACCGGCGGCCGCGACGCGAACGACAAGCCCGTAACCGTCGAGGAGGCGCTCCCGATCGTGGCCGAGGGCTATCGCCGCGTGACGGAATTTGCCGCGGGTCTGGGCGTGCATACGATGATTGAGAACCACGGCTATTTCTTTCAGGACGCGTGCCGCGTGAAGAAGCTGATTGAAACCGTCAACCATCCGAACTTTGGCTGGCTGATGGATATGGGCAACTTCATGTGCGCCGACGAGAAGCCCGTCGAGTCCGTGAAGGTCGCCGCACCCATGGCCGTGCACGCGCACGCCAAGGATTTCTTCCATAAGGAAAAGGGCGAATACGTGCCCAACGGTCAGGGCTGGTTCAGCACCCGCGGCGGCAACGCGCTGCGCGGCACCATCATCGGCCACGGCGCGGTGAACGTGCCCGAGTGTCTGAAGACGCTGCGCGCGGCTGGCTACGACGGCTGGCTGAGCGTGGAATTCGAGGGCATTGAGGACTGCATCACGTCGCTGGAGGCAGATCTCAAGAACCTGAAGGAAATGCTCGCGTAAATGGACGAGCTCAAGGTGATCGCCCGCCTTCGGTGCGATTTTCCGACGAAATTCGGCCTGCCCAGACAGAGCGGTCTGAACGGCGCGCTGAAGGGCAAAATCGTGTTCGAACCGGCGTACCGCAATCCGGACGCGGTTCGGGGCATCGAGACCTATTCGCATCTGTGGCTGATCTGGGGATTTTCCGTTCCCGAAAGGGAAAGCTGGTCGGCAACGGTGCGCCCGCCGCGGCTGGGCGGAAACGAGCGCGTGGGCGTGTTTGCGACCCGTTCGCCGTTCCGCCCCAACCCGCTGGGGCTTACGCTTGTGAAGCTGGAGGGCGTGGACAGGCGGGACGGCGCGTGCGCGCTGCTTGTGTCCGGCGCGGACATGATGGACGGTACGCCCATCTACGATATTAAGCCCTACCTGCCCTATGCCGACAGCCGGCCGGACGCGCGCGGCGGCTTTGGCGAGCGGATGAAGGACTACCGCCTGCGCGTAGTTGCGGACGAAGCGCTGCTTTGCCCGATTCCGCCGGAAAAGCGCCCCGCGCTGCTTGCGGCGCTGGAGGGAGACCCTCGTCCGGCCTATCAGCACGACCCGTCGCGCGTGTACGGCTTTCTGTACGCGGGCTTCGACGTGCGCTTCACCGTGGACGAAGATACGCTTACCGTGGTGGAAATCCGCGAACAGATATAAGAATATGAAGAACGCGCTTCCGACCGGATCGGAGGCGCGTTTTCCTGCAGAGTTTTCGCAGGGCGTATAGGGTTCGCACGCGCGGTTTCTGAACGCATACACCGCTGATATCGTGGAAGCCGTTTCCCTACAGGCGCTTGGAAAGATAGAGCACGAGATCGTCGTTGTTTTCGCAGAGCGCGTAGGGCTCGCATACGCGATCCTTATACCATGCGCCGCTGCCGTCGGGAATGTAGCCGCGCCTGACGTACATGCGCTGGGCGGAGCCGTAGCCGCTGTGCAGACCCACGCCGAGGTATACCGTGTCGGCATAGCGGGCGGCGACCGCTTCGGCGGCGTCCATCAGCCGGGAGCCAATGCCGCGCCCGCGGTATTTTTCCAGCACGCCGAAATCGACGATCTCCGGAAGTCCCTTCCCGCCGAACGCGCCGGTCTGCGCGTCGGGATACACGTTGATGTAGCCGGCCACACTGCCGTGAAAGTCCGCGGCCAGCGCGACGGCCCTTCCTTCGTCGCGGTCGCGCAGGCGCATGCGGTACTTCTCCGGACTCGCGCCCAGCCAGCCCTGCCGCACCTCTTCGAGGGCAATCGCCTCCGCGTCGGCCTCGCACAGGTCGCGAATGGTGATTTCGCCGTCCTTATAATAGATCATGGGAAGGCTCCTTTCTTATGTTTTACGATTATAGCATGCGCGCGCGGCGAAGTCAAGAAACGGATTTTGCTTGCGTTCCGCGCGGTTTTGACGTATATTGATAGAAAGAATGCGGAGGTGACGCGCGGATGGCGGAGCGGAGCAGCACGCGGTTTCGGGAAAACAGCAATGAGGAATGGCTGGAAAAGTTCACGCCGGAATTTCCCTATCAGAACACGCGGGCGCGCCTGAACCACATGGATGTGTTCTGGCACTGGCACGGCGCGGTGGAGCTGTTTTATATGGAAAGCGGCGCGCTGGAGTATTACACGCCGCAGGGGCGCACGTTTTTCCCGGAGGGCTCGGGCGGGCTGATCAATTCCGACGTGCTGCATCGAACGGCGCTGCAAAGCCGGGAGATGGAGACGGTGCAGCTGCTGCACCTGTTCGACGCGCCGCTGCTGGCGGATCATCCGGGCGGGCGAATCATGCGCCGCTACATTCTGCCGTTGATTTCCCCCTCGCGCCCGGAGGTGCTGGCGCTCTCCCCGGAGAATCCCGAGCATGCGGAGACGCTTGCAAAGCTGCGCGCGTCATTCGCGCTTTCGGAGGGTGAGCTTGGCTATGAGCTGAAGCTGCGCGAGGCGCTGACGGGCATATGGCTCGACCTGTTCTGCCTGTTCCCCGCGGAGATGGAGCGGCGGGGCGACGGGAATGAGACGCTCAAGCGGATGATGACCTACGTTCAGGAGCACTACGCCGAGCCGATTCGCATTCGGGATGTGGCGGCGGCCGGATTTGTAAGCGAAGGGAGTGCTATCGCGCGTTTCACAACGCGCTGCGTGCGTCTCCGCTGGAATACGTGACGGACGTTCGCCTGCGCCACGCGTGCGCGCGTCTCGCGAAGGGAAACGAGTCCGTGACGGGGATTGCACTCGCCTGCGGCTTCGGCAGCGCCAGCTTTTTCGGCAAGGTTTTCCGCGCGCGCTTTGGCGCGGCGCCGACCGAGTATAGATGCAGTTGGCAGGATTCTACTATATAACGGCGCGATAGGCATATCGATGAGAGCTTCGAATGCGGTAAAATGCCAGTGTAATGGCACTCTACCCGTGATTCGGAGGGAAAGGATATGGCAAATCGCGATTTGACAAAGGGAGACGCTGGCAGAATCCTTCGAGCATACTGCCTGCCGATGTTTGGAAGCGTTTTCTTCCAGCAGATGTACAATCTGGCGGACAGCTTCACGGCGGGGCGGTTTATCGGCGAAGCCGCGCTGGCGGCGGTGGGAAACAGCTATGAGCTTACGCTGATTTATCTGGCCTTCGCGCTCGGCTGCAGCACGGGCGCGTCTGTGGTTGCGGCCCGTTACTTTGGGGCAAAACGGTATACCCGAGTGAAAACCGCCATTTTTACCGCGCTGATTGCCGCGGGCATCACCTGCGCCGCGTTGCTGCTGGCAGGAATGGCGTTTGCCGCGCCGCTTTTGAAGGCGATTCGAACGCCGAATAACACGTTCGGGGATTCCATTACCTATTTAAAAATCTATACGGCCGCCCTACCGTTCGTCTTCTTCTATAATGTGACGAACGGAATTTTTTCCGCGCTGGGAGATTCAAAAACGCCGTTTCTGTTTCTCGTCGTTTCCTCCTGCGCCAACGTCGCGCTGGATATTCTGTTTGTGGCAAGACTGGATATGGGTGTATCCGGCGTGGGCTGGGCGACGTTTCTCTGTCAGGGCGCGGCCTGCGTGCCGGCTGCGATTGTACTGTTGAAGAAAATGAAAAAGCTCGAGACGGGTGTGGCTCCGGCGTTTGAACGAACGGTGCTGCGGGAATTTGTGCGCGTGGCGGTGCCCGGCGTGCTGCAGCAGGGCGTGGTCGCCGCCGGAAACATTGCGATTCAGGGCGTTGTCAACGCCTACGGCGCGGCGGTGATGGCGGGCTATTCCGCCGCCGTGAAGATGAACAACCTTGTGACGGCATGCTTTTCGACGATCGGCAGCGGCGTTTCGAATTTTACCGCGCAGAACCTTGGCGCAAGGCGGCCGGAACGTCTTCGCGGCGGGTTTCGCGCGTCCGTTCGGCTGGTGTGGACGATTGCGCTTACGATGTGCCTGATTTACGAGCTGATACCGGGGCGGCTGGTGCGCTTTTTTCTGACGGACGCATCCGATGAAGCGCTGAAGACGGGCGTGGATTTTCTTCGCATCGCCGCGCCGTTTTATTTCGCTCCGGCGGTCAAAATCATGTGCGACGGCGTGCTGTGCGGCGCGGACAAAATGAAACACGTCGTGTTCACGATCTTTCTGGATCTGTCGCTGCGCGCGCTGGCTGCGGCGCTCTGCTCGGCGGTGTTCGGCACGGCGTTCAGCGTGTGGTTTGCGTGGCCGATTGGGTGGATTATCGCTGCGGCGGTGACGGGAATCCTGTTCCGGCAGGTGCTCTGGCGGCGTGCGGCGCGAGCTTCAAACGGGGAGCTGAACGAGAGCTTCGAAGGAAAGGAGGGATGAAGATGAGCCGGTTTCAGATGAGCGCGCAGGAAAGGGAAGCGATTCGCGCGGCGGCGGGGGCGGCGAGGAATCCGAACGTGCGCCGCCGCCTGAACGTGCTGCTTATGCGCTGCGACGGATATACGGTGCGGGAAATCGCGGAATGCACGGGGCTGAAGGTCAGCAGCATCTTCAAAATGTGCCAGCGATACCGGGTGGAAGGGCTGGATACGTTTGCGGCGAACAGATACGGCGGAAACCACCGGGCGCTGACGGAGGAGCAGGAAAGGCGGATTCTGTCGCGCTTCGAAGAGGCGGCCGAGGCGGGCAAGCCGGTGCGGGTCATGGAAATCAAGGCGGCCTTCGATCAGGCGCGCGGTAGGGAGACGGGCTGCAGCTACATTTACATGCTTTTGAAGCGGCATGGCTGGCGGCGTGTCACGGAGGAATCAAGGTCCGCGAGGGTTAGCGCCGCGCGCTGGGTTCACGAAACGCCCTGCGCCCGCGGATGACGCGCGGTCAATCGCATACGCACAAAAACGGCTCTGCCCGATCAGGGACGGAGCCGTGCGATATTTTGGAATTTCCGCGAAGGAGTCGCGCCTACGGTTCGCCGTAGGTGTCCGTTTCGCGGGTGCTGACCGTCGCCTGCGGGGAGGCGGCGGTCGAGAGGACGGGGTTCGGGTTCACGGGCGCGGCATCGGAGAAGAGCAGCGCCTGCATTTCCGGCTCGGCGTTGTCGCTGATTTCCAGCCCGGCTGCCTTCTGAAAGGCCTGAACGCCTGCGCGCGTGGCGGAGCCGTAGTCGCCGTCGATGGCGCTGTCTGCCGGCATGTATTTCAGTTCAACCAGACGGCGCTGCAGGAATTTTACGGCATACAGCTTCATCTTCGGCTTGATCTGAACGTAATGGTCATACACATACGGCTCGGGCGAGGGCATGGGAACGCTGAGCGCGCTCGTCGTGAGCGGCGTGGTCTGGTTTTCCTCAAAGCCGAGGAGCTCGTTGAGCGTTACCAGACGGTAGCCCTGACTTACGGCGTAGGGGATGAACTCGTTCAGCTTTTTGAGATCCTTGGCCGTGGTGTGGAACAGGAAAATGCTGCCGGGCTTCAGGTGCTTTTTGATGTCGCTGATGCTGGTGCTGGTGCCGCTGTAGCTCCAGCTTAAAATGCCCCTGTAGCCGAGCTTATCCAGATACCGGTGCGTGCGCGGATCCGCTTCGCCGTTGCCGCCGGGCATGCGCAGGAAGTGCATCTGATAATCCACGCCCAGTATGTCGCTGACCAGCTGCTGCTGCTTGAAGATGGATTCGGCCATTTCCGTATCGCTCAGCATATACAGTTTGTCGTGCCCATAGGTGTGGTTCTCAATTTCGAAGCCCAGCTCGTAATAGGCGCGCCGGACGGTTTCCCGATTCTCGTCGTTTTCCAGCATTGTGCCCACGGGGAAGAGCGTCAGCCTGGCGTTATAATCCTTGGCCAGCTGGCAGATTTTCTTCAGGTTCGCGGGCTGCGCAAGATCGTCCACCGTGATGGCGATAACCTTCTCCTTCGTATCCAGCTTCCGATAAACGGGCAGATAGCCGTCCACCGCATAGCTCTGCGCGGTGGGCGTAGGAGAGGGCGTGGGAACCGGCGTGGGCTCCTCGGTTGGCTCGGTGGTATCTGCGGGCACGGGCGTTTCGGCGGCGACGGGCGCGGTCTGCTGGCTGGTGACGTCGGGCGTGCCGCGGCGGCTTGAGCAGCCGCGCGACAAAAGCACGACCATCACAATGATTTCAACGAGCAGCACCAGCGCCACGATGGCCGCGATTCGAGTGCGCTTTTGCGCGCGGCGACGGTATCTTTCATCCCGGTAAGACATGGGAAGGCTTCCTTTCGTAGGGGGAGGTCAGGTCTTTTTCGGCAGCAGCATCGGCATGTACAGGCCGCCCTGCACGCTGCGCGCGATAAAGGAGACGAACCGGCCGGACTTGGTGTCGTACCAGTCGGAGAACGGCACGCGCGTGTCGGTCGTGCGCAGGTAGTGCGCGATCGGCGCGATCAGGCGGCGGAACGTGGCGGCGCTCTGCGCCATGGACGCGCACCAGAGAATCCAGTCGCTCTTGGTGTAGTCCGCGCGGGAATCCAGCGGCAGGCCGAATTCGTTGATGCGGGGCAGGTAGCTGTCCGTCTCGCGGGCGTAGAAGTCAATCGGCAGCAGGTTCAGGTTCAAAACCAGATCCCACACCAGATTATACTTCATGCTCCAGCCAGTGCCATCGAAGGTCAGGGCGGTATAGCCGTCCAGCTGGGCGCGCGTAAGCCAGCTCTTCGCCATGGCGTGCGCGCGCTCGTCCCATTTGCGCGCTTCCGCGTCGTGTCCCAGCCGCTTCAGAATGCGGGAGAAGCAGGCAATGCCGACCATGGCCTTGGCGGACAGGTTGACGTTGCGCGCCAGATGACCGGCGAAATCGTCCGTGCAAAGCTGCTCGCCCGGATCCTCGCCGAACTCGTCCAGATAGCGCACCCACTTGCGCAGCGTTTCGATGTGCTTGTGCAGAAGGTCGTCCTTCGCGCCGAAGGAAACGGCGGTTTCCAGCATCACGAGCATGTTGCCGCATTCCTCAACGGGCATCTGATAGCGGGGATTGTACACCTTCACGCCGGCGGGATAGAGATAGTAGGGCAGCGGCGTGCTGCCGTTGCGGATGTGCCCGGCGGCGTACACCTGACCGGTGGCGTAGGGATAGCGCCCCACGTCGTGCGGCGCGAAATCCTCGCCCCAGACGGGCATTTCGGCGAAGGTGAGCACGGGGCGGCACAGCGCGTTGACCAGCTCCGGGCAGTACTTCAGGAAGATCGGGATGGACGGATAGCTCACGTCCACCGTGCCGATGCAGCCGTTGGAATCGTTTTCTTTGGAAAGCAGCGCCATTTCGCCCTCGGGCGTGGCGATCAGCTTGTGCGCGGCGAAGGTGTGCCGCCAGCCCGCGGCGGCAATCCGCGCGTAATCGTCGCCGCCCTTGTCCATGGCCTCGTCCAGCACGCGCGCGTCCAGCGCGTCACAGGCGGCAAACAGCTCGTCCCTGCGGGCGGCAAATTCGACCAGCGCCTGCACGAGGGTTTTGCCGTTTCGCGCGTACCACGCGCGGCACAGCGCACCGAAGTAGTTGATGGAGGCAATGTCGTCATAGCCCAGCATGAGGCAGCGGTGAACCGTTTCGCCGGAAACGGTGAACGCAGCCTCATAGCTCACGCCGTTCGCGTCCGAGGAAACCGAGTCGGGAGAGGCGATATACAGATAGCCCCAGTCGATGGTGATGTGGTCGCCGCTGTTTCCGAGCACGCGCTGCTGCGATTGCCCGACGAAGGCGACGTTCAGGTCGCCGGTCGCGTAGTGGTCAAAGCTCAGCATGGGCTGCAGGGAATCGTCATAGCACAGGGTGGAGGACGCGTTCATGCGCACGGTGACTTCGTGCGCCCTTCCGTCCACGGAGCGCGCGGCGAAGCGCACAAAGGTGATGGGGGTGGAAAGCACGTCCAGATCATCCGGCAGCGCGGGGGTCTGGAAGGTGACGGTCAGCTCCACGCCCGCGGCCTCCATCACGCTGATTGTGGCGGTGGGCGTCACGCGCAGGGAGGTGGTCTTCATGGCGGGCGTATTGACGCGTCCGCTCAGAAAGCGATAGCGCCTGCCGTCGATTTCGGCGGTGCCGCTCATTTCCTTCATGGCGCCGCTCCAATGAACGGGGTGCGCGTCGGTCAGTGTGTCGCCGGGCAGCCAAATGGAAAAATAGGGGTCGTTTGCAATCAGCGGAAGCGCGGGCAGACGATCGATGCTCATGTGTGTTCTCCTTTGTAAGGCGGAAATCCGCCTTTTTTTCGCCTATAGTGTACCATAGTTCAAGGCAAATTTCAAGGCGCGCCGTCAGCGGAACGTGATTTCGCGGGCGCAGTCGCGGAAGCTGCCGCCGGTGACGATCTGCGGAATGCCGGAGGGCAGCGTGTCTTCAAAATCAAAGTGCAGATGCCCGGCCAGTATGGCGCGGATGGCGGGCTCGTGATTTACGTAATCGATGAAGCGCAGCGTGTCGTCGTCCGGCTTCTGCTGAATGCGGCGATCCTCGCTGTAGTTTGTCATCAGAGATTCCGGCGTGCCGGTCAGATAGGCGCAGGGCTGCTTAACTGCGTTCATTGCGTAATCATACAGCTTCTGCGTGTGCAGCGGATTGTGCAGCAGCAGAACGATGGGCAGACCGCGCGAGACCTCCAGCTTCAGGCGGCGAAGCTGTCCCGCGTCGAAGCGGTAGTAGCCGTCGTCCATGGCCACAAAGTTGACGCCGCCCATCACGCGGCTGTCGCAGAGCAGGTTGTATTTGAAATATGCCTGCACAAAGGCGTAGGTCTGCATGCGATAGGGCACGTCCTCAAACGCTTCACCGACATACTGGCTGTATTCGTGGTTGCCCGCGCAGAGAAAATGATCCACCCTGTCCAGCTGGGTTTTGGCGTATTCGAGGGTTTTGAAGGATACGAAGTCCAGAATATCGCCGGTGTACAGCACCGGCAGGCCGTGCGCACGGGCGTAGTTGATCTGCTGCTCAAACAGGGCGAGGTTGTCACCGGTGGGCTGATTGAAACACGCGCTGCGCGAAACGGCCAGCGCGCGCTTGCGCTCGTCGTCCCGCTCGTCGGCCAGCGCGACGTGCGTGTCGCTCAGGTGCAGCGCGGTGAAGGGGGCGGGCAGACCGATGTCCAGCGTGGTGCGGGTGATCTTCATAAGGGCGTTCCTTCCGTTTCTGCGTTTGTGTGTCATCATTATATCGCCGCGCGGCGAATTTGTATGTTAAAATCCGGCGCATTCGTGAAGCGCACCGGGGCGGATGCTATAATGCTGGCAAGGCAGAAATAAAATGGGAGGGATTTCGGATGAAAAACATCGTGAATATGGAAGAAGGACTGAACGCATGATTTCGCTGAGGACACTCTACTGCCGCGCGTTTCAGTTTGCGTTCAACCTTGGCGCGCGGCTTCTTCCGTGGCGCATGCCGTCCGTCGAGCGCGGCGCAGGCAGCGTTTCGCGCATTCCGGCGCTTTTGCGCGGGCTGAATGCGAAGCGGCCGATGATCGTCACCGGCCCGCGCGTGCGGCGGCTGCTTTTGCCGGATATTTTGAAGGAGCTGGACGCGGCGGAAATCGAGTATCAGATTTTCAGCGACGTGGAAAGCAACCCGACCTCCGACACCTGCGAGAAAATCCGGGACGCGTATCGAGCCTCCGGGTGCGACAGCTTTCTGGCCGTCGGCGGCGGCAGTCCCATGGACGCGGCCAAGGCGGCCGCGGCGCTGGCTGCGCGGCCGGGCAAGACGGTGCGGGCGCTTTCGGGTCTTCTGAAGGTGCGCCGGGCGATTCCGCCGTTCATCGCCGTGCCGACCACGGCCGGAACCGGCAGCGAGACGACGATTGCCGCGGTGATTACCGATTCTAAGACGCATCGTAAGGCGGCGATGATGGATCTCGCGCTCGTTCCCCGCTGCGCGGTGCTCGACCCCGTGCTGACGGCGGGGCTGCCGCCGCAGGTGACCGCCGCGACCGGAATGGACGCGCTGACCCACGCGGTGGAGGCGTACCTGTGCTGGACGTACAACACTCGCCAGAGCCTTCGCATGGCGGAGGAAGCCGTGGCCGCCATCTTCGCGAATCTGGAAAAGGCCTATGCCGACGGAAGCGACCTCGCAGCGCGGGAGGAAATGCTGCTTGCGTCGTTCAAGGCAGGGTTCGCGTTCACCCGCGCGGGCGTGGGCAACGTGCATGCCATTGCGCATACGCTGGGCGGCCTGTACGGAACCGCGCACGGACTGGCGAACGCGGTGATTCTGCCCGTGGTGCTGGAGGATTACGGCGAAGCGGTTTTCGCGAAGCTGGCGCGCTTGGCCGAAGTAGCCGGCATCGGCGGCGTGAATGAAGCGGAAAGGGCGCGCGGCTTCATTTCGGAGATTCGCGTCATGAACGCGCGCATGGGCATTCCGGACGGCTTCGATTTCATCCGGGACGAGGACGTTGACACGATGATTTCGTGGGCGCTGAAGGAGGCCAATCCCGTGTATCCCGTGCCGGTGATCTACGACCGCGCCCGGTGCCGGCGGGTGATCGATAGGCTGAGAAAATGAAGAAAGCCAGCGGCTCCGCACGCAGGCAGCGCGCGGAGCCGCTGTTCGGGTTGAATCGTTTATTCCTTATACGACCAGATTTCCGTGCCGTCCATCCTGAACAGATGAACGCCGTCCTCGTCGCGCGCCTGAATATAGCCCGGCGCGGGGCACGAAAGCTCGCTGTAGACGATGGGCAGAACCTCGCGGCCATCCTCGTCAATCAGGCCGCAGCGCATGGTGTCGCTGAGCCAGATCAGGGCGCCGTCCACCTCCTCGGTGTCGAACGCGTTCACGACGAAGTAGTCCCTGCCGTCCACGGTGCCGAACAGGCCGAAATCCTGATACACCTCGGAAAGCTGCCTTCCGTTTGCGTCGGCCAGATAGGCGCTCTTCGTGCCCCACTCGTCCGGATAGACGAACAGGCGTTTTTCGCCCGCCGAGTTAATGGTGCCGTTGGCGGGAACCTCGACGACGGTTTTCCCCGCGTCGTTCACGGCGCGCACGCTGTCCGTGGAGAACACCAGAAGGATGTTTCCGCTCAGCGCCGTGTAGGCGCCCTGCGTGTCGCACGTCAGCGTGTACAGGTAGGATTGGTCGCTGGCGCGGAATACGTCGACCAGCTCGTTGTACTTCACGGCGGCGATCAGACCGTCCGAATCCGCAGGTCGGTCAATAAAGTCGTACTTCGGCATGATGCGCCAGTTGCCGCGCGTGTCGATCAGGCCGCTGCCGCTGTCCAGCGTGGCCACGGCGAGGCCGTTCATGAATCGGTCGGCGTAGGCGTACTGGGGGCGAAGCTGCCACTGCCCCTCGGCGTTCAGGTAGCCGTAGCGGCCGTTATCCACGGACAGCGCCTGAGACATGCCGTCCGAAAACGACCACAGGAGCGAGGCGATCTTTACGCCGGTGGGGGACACGTAACCGCTTTTGTCGATCAGGTACACGCCGTCCGGGCTGTCGTCCCATACGTCGGTGCGCAGCGCCAGAAAGCCGCCCTCGCCGTTGGATACGAGCCACGTGTATTCGCAGGGAACCATCTCGTTCAGCTCCGCGTCCAGCACGCCGTACTTTTCGCCGCGGGCGTAGAGTATTGCGCCGTCCACGGCCTCCAGATAATCATAGGTCGCGTCGCCCCTGCGCGCGCCGGTCTCGTCCACGATTACAAAGCTGCCATCCTGCCGCTGCGCGGCGAAGAGACCGGGCAAGCCGAAGCTGATAAGCGTCGTGTATTCGCCGGGGGCGATAAGCGTCGTGCCATCCTCGCCCACCAGTGCCGCGCAGCTTGTGTTGATCGGTATGGCGGCGAGTGCCGGCGCGCACAGAAGGCTCGCCAGCAGAAGAACCGCAAGTATGCGCGAAAGTCTTTTCATTCATCTCACCTCACATGCAAAGCTCGAAAAGACTCACCTGACTGCTTTCGGGAATGTCGTTGATACATCCTGCCGCCGCCAGCGTATCCACAACGGATTTTCCCACCTTCCGGCGAATCATGTCCTCGCGGGAAATGAACGGCCCGCCCTCGCGCACGTTCACCAGATTGATCGCCGCGCTCAGCCCCAGCCCGGGCAGCGACGACAGCGGCGGGAGAATGTGGGTGTCGTCCACCAGCAGGAATTTTTCCGCGTCGCTTTTGTACAGGTCGACCGGCAGGAGGGAAATGCCGCGCAGATTCATTTCCAGCAGCGTTTCCAGCAGGGAGTATTCTCCCTCGCTTTTTTCCTTTTCATCCTTCTCCATGCCGTCAATTTCCGCCATTCGGCCGCGAATCTGGTTTTCGCCGCACACCATCGTGGCGCCGTTGAAATCCTCGGCGTTGCGCCACAGGAAGCAGGCGTAGTACGCGCCCGGATAGTACACCTTGAAATACGCGATGCGCAGCGCCATCGTGACGTATGCCACCGCGTGCGCCTTGGGGAACATGTACTCGATCTTTCGGCACGCGCCGATGAACCAGTCCGGCACCTTCGCCGCCTGCATGGCCTCCAGCATTTCGGGCTTCAGGTCGCCGCCCTTGCCGGCCGCGGCCTTGCCCTTGCGCACGAATTCCATGATGGTGAACGCCATTTTCGGCGGAACGCCGTAGTCCATCAGCTGGTTCATGATGTCGTCGCGCGTACAGATGGCGTGCTTCAGGTCGGTCTGTCCGGCCTTCAGAATGTCCTGAATGTTGCCCAGCCACACGGCCGTGCCGTGGGAAAGGCCGGAAATTCGAATCAGCTCCTCCATCGTGGTGGGCTTGGTTTCGGTGAGCATGCCGCGCACGAACTTCGTGCCGAACTCCGGCACGCCCAGCGTGCCGGTGGGCACGCCCAGCTGCTCCTCGGTAAGACCCAGCGCCTTGGGGCTGGAAAACAGCGAAAGGATGTTGCTGAATACCTCCGCGTCGTTCAGCGGCACGGCCTGCGGCTTGATGCCGGTCAGATCCTGAAGGTTGCGCAGCATCGTGGGATCATCATGCCCCAGAATGTCCAGCTTCACGAGCACGTCGTGCATGGACGTGAAGTCGTAGTGCGTGGTGATGGTCTCACTGCTTACGTCGTCCGCGGGATGCTGAATGGCCGTGAACTGGTAGATTTCGTAGTTCTTCGGCAAAACGACCATGCCCGCCGGGTGCTGGCCGGTGGTGCGCTTTACGCCGGTGATGCCTTTGGCCAGACGCTCCTTTTCGGCGTTGGAGTAGTTCAGCCCGCGCTTCTCCGCGTATTTCAGCACGTAGCCGAACGCCGTCTTCTCCGCGACCGTGCCCATCGTGCCCGCGCGGAACACGTTCTCGGAGCCGAACAGCTCCTTTACGTAGTTGTGGGCGCGCGGCTGGTATACGCCGGAGAAGTTCAGGTCGATATCCGGCACCTTGTCGCCCTTGAAGCCCAGAAAAACCTCGAAGGGGATGTTGAAGCCGTCCTTGTCCATGCGCGTGCCGCACACGGGGCAGTCCTTGGGCGGCAGGTCGAGTCCGCAGGTATATTGCTTGGGCACGTCAAACTCGTAATGCTTGCACTTGGGACATACGTAATACGGCGGCAGCGCGTCCACCTCGGTGATGCCGGCCATCTTCGCCACGAACGACGAACCGACCGAGCCGCGCGAGCCGACGATGTAGCCGTCCGACAGCGATTTCTTGACCAGCTTGACGGCGATCATGTACAGCGTCGAGAAGCCGTAGCCGCAGATGGAGCCCAGCTCCTTATCCAGCCGGGCGCGAACGATCTCCGGAATCTCGTCGCCGAAGATTTCGTGCGCGCGGTTGTCGCACAGCTCGCGCAGGTTCTGCTCCGCGTCCTCCCAGAACGGCTGGAACGTGTCACCGCCGTCCGGCGCCTTCATGAACAGGTCGGGAATGTGCTCCACGCGCGCGGCAATCTCGTTCGGCGCCTTCACGACCACGTTGTACGCTTCCTCCTCGCCCAGATAGGCGAATTCCTTCAGCATCTCGTCGGTAGTGCGGAAGTAGAGCGGCGGCTGATGGTCGCAGTCCTCAAAGCCCTTGGTGTCCATCAGAATGGCGCGGTAAATGGCGTCCTTCGGCTCCTTGAAGTGCACGTCTCCGGTCGCCACAACCGGCTTGCCCAGCTTTTTGCCCAGCCGGACGATATAGCGGTTGATGTCCTTCAGCGCTTCCTCGTCCTTCACAATGCCCTCGCGCACCATGAATTCGTTGTTGCCCAGCGGCTGAATTTCCAGATAATCGTAGAACGCGGCGATTTTTTCGATCTCCGCCTCGCTCTTTCCGGCTACGATAGCGCGGTACAGCTCGCCCGCCTCGCAGGCGCTGCCAACGATGATGTCCTTGCGCCACTTCTGAATGAGGCTGCGCGGCATGCGCGGCGTGCGGTGGAAGTATTTCAGATGCGCGTCGGAAATCATGCGGTTCAGGTTCGTCATGCCGTCGCGCGACGTGGCCAGCAGGATGATGTGCCGGCTTTCGCCGCCCGCGTCCGTCTCAAACCAGCCGTTCAGCTGTTCGAGCCTGTCCAGCGGCTTGGTTTCGCGCATCGCGTTCAGCGTTTTTATAAGCACCTCGCCGGTGGCGCGCGCGTCGTGCACGGCGCGGTGCGCGTTCGTCAGCGAAATGCCTAAGAATTTGCACAGCGCGCCCAGCTTGTGGCTCTTCTGCCCCTTGTAGAAGTTGCGCGTGAGCGCCAGCGTGTCCAGAACCGGATAGTCGAAGGGAAGATTCGCGTCGCGGAACGCGCGCCGGAAGAACGACATGTCGAACGACGCGTTGTGCGCCACAAGCACGCAGCCCTCGCAGAACTTCGCGAAATCGCCGATGACCTGCTCGATCGTCGGCTGCCCGCGCAGCATGGCGGCGGTGATGCCGGTCAGCTCCGTCACCTTTTCGGGAATGACGCGCTCCGGGTCGATCAGCATCGAGAAGCTGTCCACTTCTTCGCCGTTTTCGATGCGTACCGCGCCGATTTCGGTGATCTTGTCCTCGGCGGTGTTCAAGCCCGTCGTTTCCACGTCCACGACCACGAACTTCGTTTCGTCCAGCCTGCGGCAGTCGGCCCTCTGAACGATCTCCGGAAAGTCCTCGATCAGATAGCCCTCGCAGCCGGGAATCAGCTTGATGCCCGCCTTCTTGGCGGCCGAGAACGCTTCCGGGAACGCCTGCACCACGCCGTGGTCGGTGATCGCGATGGCGGGATGCCCCCATTCCGCCGCCTGCTTGATCAGGTCGGTGGGGGAGGCGCACGCATCCATGGCGCTCATCTGGGTGTGCAGGTGCAGCTCCACGCGCTTTTCCTTTGCGTGGTCGCGGCGAACGGGCTTGGCGGCGGGCAGGATGTCGTCGGCAATGAGCATGAACTTGCGGCTGAAGTCGTCGTATTTGTATACGCCGCGAATCTTGAGCCACTTGCCCTCCTTGACGTATTCCTTCGCGCCCTCGATCTGCTTCTCCAGCGATACGCCGCTTTTTCCGCGCTTGGGCGACAGAAACGCCTTGCATTCCACGCTGCCGTCGTAGTCCGTGAGCGTGAAAAGCAGGATCTTGCTTTCAGTGTTCTTGGTGTCCTTCATCTCCACCTTGACGATTTCGCCCATCACCGCCACGCGCCCGGCGTCCTCCGTCAGCTCGCTCATGGAGATAATCGGGTCGGTGAACGGCTGTCCGCGCACGGCCAGACTGGGCGCGGGCTCCTCCACCTCGTGCTGGTTGGACATTTCCCGCGCCGCGCGTGCCATGAGGGCTTCCTCCTCGCGCCGCTTTTCGGAAATGCGGCGGATGCGCTCCGCCTCGCTGCCCGTCACGGCGATGGTCACGCGCGTTTCGATGTCGAAAAGCTCCTTCAGAAAGCGCGCGATCATCAAATCGACGCCGCGAATGCGCAGAAATTCCGCGCCCTCCTTCGCGTTCACGTTGACTGTCAGCTGTTCGCCGTCAAGCTGCCACATGCCCTCCGACCACGTGAGATAAGGCATGGACGCGGGACTTTCCGCCGTCACCAGCTCGATTACCGCGCCCTTGTAGGCGTTTATGTCGGCCAGCGCCTTTTCACGCAGGGACGGATAGCGCACGCTCGCCGCAAGCTCCACCTTCGGGAACCCGGCGCGCATGGCCTTTTCCACAATTCGGCGCTCGCGGGACGTGAGCAGCCTGGACGAGGTGAAATACGCGTGCATGTTCCCGGTCGAGCGGGAAATCGTCACGCGTTCCAGATCGATAGCGCGGGTCAGACCGTTGTCCACGTCGCGCAAAAGCTGCGTCCAGGCCTCGCTCATCTACTTTCCGTACCTTTCGTTGATTTCATGAATCAGAATTTCGGCCAGATCGCCGCGCACCGCGCGCGGCTTTTCGCCCTTCACAAACAGCGCGCCGCCGTCCCTGCCCCCGGCAATGCCGATGTCGGCCTCGCGCGCTTCGCCCGGGCCGTTCACAATGCAGCCCATGACGGCCACCTTCAGGGGCGCGCGCAGATTTTGCGTGGCTGCGCGCACCTTCTCGGCGATTTCCGCCACGGGAATCTGCGTCCGGCCGCAGGTGGGGCAGGAGATGATGTCCACACCCTCGTTCAGAACGCCCGCCGCCTTCAGAATTTCCTTCGCGGCGTACACCTCGTTTACCGGATCGCCGGACAAAGACACGCGCACCGTGTCGCCGATGCCATCCATCAAAAGCGCGCCGATGCCCACGGCAGACTTGATCGTGCCCATGCCCGGAGAACCGGCCTCGGTCACGCCGATGTGCAAGGGATAATCGCAGGCTCTCGAGGCCAGCCGGTTTGCCTCCACCGTCGCGCGCGCGCTCGACGCCTTGATCGACAAAACAAGGTCGTCAAAGCCGTATTTTTCAAGCAGCCGCGCGTGTCCCAGCGCGCTCTCCACCATGCCCTGCGGCGTGGGGCCGCCGTATTTGCGCAGAATCTCCTTTTCCACCGAGCCGCTGTTCACGCCGATGCGAACCGGCACGCGGCGCGCCTTCAGCGCGTCCGCCAATTCTTTGACGTTTGCTTCGCCGCCAATGTTGCCGGGATTGATGCGCAATTTATGAATACCGTTTTCAAGCGCCAGAATCGCGAGCCTGTGGTCGAAGTGAATGTCCGCCACCAGCGGCACGGGGCTGCCGTCTGCCAGATCCCGCACGGCGCGGGCGCAGGCTTCGTCGTATACGCTTACGCGCACAATGTCGCAGCCCGCGTCCGCCAGCGCGCGAATCTGCCGGAGCGTGGCCGGAACGTCGCGCGTGTCGGTGTTGGTCATGCTCTGTATGGTCACGCGCGCGCCGCCGCCGATGGCAGCGCCGCCGACCTGTACCTGCTTCGTCATGCCTGCTCCTCTCAAAGCCTCTTTTTGTTCAGCGCCCACGCCGCCGGGTGCCAGTTCAGATGGTATTTCTCCACCCAACCCATGGCAATCGCCTCGGACGCGTTGTCAACCACGTCGCACGCTGCGTGCGCGTCGCCGCCCAGCACCACGTCGTTGCCTACCTCGCCCACCAGTCTCCAGAAGCGCTCGCGCGGATAGGCGCGATGCGAGCGGATGCCCAGCAGGTTGATTTCCAGCGGCACGCCCGCCGCCAGCGCGTTTTCGCACAGACGGCGCATGTGCTTCTCATACACGTCGTCCGGGCCGGTGAAGTTCATCAGATCCGGATGCGCGACGCAGGCGAATTTGCCGGTTTGCAGACCCTCGCTGGTCTGATCGACCAGAAGCGCGAGCAGCGATTCGTCGTCGGTCGCCATGGTGCTGTGCACATTTATATCCATCTCGTTATACAGGAAGTGCTGCCCCAGCAGCAGGTACTCGATGGGATACGGCTCGATCAGCCGCAGGAAGCCATCAAAGAAGCGCGGATAGTATTCCGCCTCCAGCCCCACGTGCAGCTCGATGTCGTTTTTGTATTCGTCCTTCAGGTCAAGGATGGTCTTCACATAGCCTTCCAGCTCGTCGGGACGCATGCGGAAGTTGGAGTAATAGCCGCCCTCAAACACATAGGGCGAGTGATCCGAAAAGCCGAAGCGCTTCAGACCCTTTTTAATCGCCTCCTCCACGTATTCCCGCTCGGTTCCGGCGGCATGGTGGCAGCGCTGCGTGTGCGCGTGCAGATGTTCGGTAAGCATTCATAATCCTTCTTTCCTTTAGTGAACAAGCGCGAGGATGTCCTTATAGGTGATAAAAATGGCCAGCATGATCAAAAGCGCGAAGCCGATCAGGTTCACAAGCCCCTCGCGCTCACGGTTGAACGGCTTGCCGCGCAGACCCTCCACGATGAGGAAAAGCACCCGGCCGCCGTCCAGCGCGGGCAGCGGAAGCAGGTTCATGATGCCGAGGTTCATGGAAATGACCATCAGCCAGTAGAGAATCGAGTGCAGACCGTCCACGAACGTCATGCCGAAGCCGGTTTTCATGTCGTCCGACACGGTGGACACGATGCCGACCACACCCTGCACCGCACCGTCCTGCACGCCCTGCCCGGTGAACAGGCCGATCAGCAGGTTCTTCAGGAATTTCACCGTCTCCACGACCACGCGCCCGGTCAGCCGGAAGGCCTCCGGAATCGCCTCAAGCACGTTCAGGTCGTAGGAACGATAGAACGACTGGAACGAAACGCCGATCATTGCGCGCCCGTCCTCCTCGGAATAGCGGGGGGAGAGGGAAACGTCGAGCGTTTCCTCGCCGCGCTTTACGGTCAGCGTCAGCGTTTCCCCGGCCGAGGTCGCGCCGATGATTTCCCGCGCGCGCTCCATACCGGCGCTGTCGCAGGAGATGGCCTCGCCGTCGATCGAGGCGATCGTGTCGCCGGGCAGAAGTCCGGCTTCCGCCGCGGCGGAATTTTCCACAACGGACAAAAGAACCGGCTGGCTGTCGATCTCAAAGGGATTCACAATGAGCCCGCCGGCGATCAGCCCGGTGGCGACGATCACGGCCAGCAGCAGGTTGACCGCGGGGCCGGCCAGCACCGTCAGCATGCGCTTCCAGACGGGCTGATTGTTCATCGCGCGCGGATTGTCCGAAGCTTCGTCCTCGCCGACGAAGCTGCAATAGCCGCCTATCGGAAGCAGCCGGAGCGAATACTTGGTGCCCTTGCGCTCCCATCCGCACAGCCGCGGCCCCATGCCCACGGCAAACTCGATTACGCCGATGCCGCAGGCGCGGCCGACGAGAAAGTGCCCGAACTCGTGAAAGGTGGTGATGATTCCCAGCAGCACCAGCGCCAGCAGGATATAAAGCAGATTGATCATGAACGCCTCCGATTACAAATGCGTAAGGCACGCGCGCGCGAGCGAACGGGCGCGCGCATCCGCCTCGTACACCTCTTGGGCGCACGAAATGGATTTAAGTTCCGCGTGATCGAGCGCATATCGCACAATGAGCGGAATTTGTCCGAATTTTGCTGCGCCTCGCAGGAACGCGGCCACGGCTTCCTCGTTTGCGCCGTTCAGCACGACCGGCGCGCTGCCGCCGAGCCGAAGCGCCTCGCGGGCGTAGGCAAGGCAGGGGAAGCGCTCCGTGTCCGGAGGCGCGAAGGTCAGCGCGCCCATGCGCGTGAAATCCAGCCGTTCCCCGCCGAAGGCCAGCCGGTCGGGCTCGCCCAGCGCGTAGCCGATGGGCACGCGCATGTCCGGCGCGCCCAGCTGCGCCAGTACCGCGCCGTCGGCAAACTCTACCATGGAGTGTATGACGCTCTGCGGGTGAATGACGACCTCGATTTTTTCCTCCGGAAGCCCGAACAGGTGGCAGGCCTCGATGACCTCCAGTCCCTTGTTCATCAGCGTGGCGCAGTCCACGGTGATCTTGCTGCCCATGCGCCATGTGGGATGCTTCAGAACGTCGCTCACCGTCGCGTCCGCCAGCCTTTCGCGCGGAAATTCGCGCAGCGCGCCGCCGGAGCAGGTGAGAATCAGCCGGGACGGCACGTTGCCGCGCGCCGCCTGCAGGCATTGATAGATGGCGCTGTGCTCGCTGTCCACGGGCAGCAGCGCGCGGTTCAGGCGCTTCGCCTTTTCCGTCACCAGATGCCCGCCGGTGACCAGCGCTTCCTTGTTGGCCAGCAGCACGCGCTCGCAGGTGTCCAGCGCCGTCAGCACCGCGTCCAGTCCCGCGATGCCCACCACGGCGCACAGCGCGTCGTCCGCGCCGGAGGCCGCGAGCGCCCGGGACGCAGAATCCTCGCCGAAGAACCACTCGATGCCGCGCAGGTCGTCCGGAATTTCCTGCGGCTCGACGACCAGCCCGCAGGTGCGCGGGCGGAACGTTCGCGCAAGCCGGAACAGCCCCTCTGCGTCAGAGCGCGCGCAGAGACAGCAGGCGGCGAAGCGGTCAGGGTAGCGCGCGAGGATGTCCAGCGTCTGCGTGCCGATGGAGCCGGTCGCGCCCAGAATGGCGACATTTCGAATCATACGCTCTTCACCCGCCCAAATCGCCGGTCGCGTGACGCGAAGATGTTCAGGTCGTGAATCAGCCGCGCCCGGTCAAAGTCCGGCCAGTACACGGAATCGAAGATGATTTCGGCGTACCACGTCTGCCACAAAAGGAAGTTGGAAAGCCGTTCCTCGCCGCCCGTGCGGATTAAAAGGTCTACGTCCGGCTGACCGGCGGTATACAGCTGCGCCGAAATGGCGTCCGCGTCGATGGCCTCCGGCTGAATTTCACCGCGCGCGCACTGCGCACCAAGCCTTTGCGCGGCACGCACCAGCTCGGCGCGGCCGCCGTAGCTCAGGGCAATGTTGAGCTTCAGCCCGTCGTTGTGCGCCGTGCGAAGCTGCGCCTGCTCCAGCGCCTGCCGCTGCTCGAGTGGAAACGCGCTCATGTCGCCGAGAATGCGAATGCGCACGCCCTTCTCGTCCAGCTCGTCAATTTCAGAGACGAAGTAGCGCAGAATCAGGTTCATCAGCGCGTGTACCTCCTCCGCCGGACGGTTCCAGTTCTCCGTGGAAAAGGCGTAAATGCTCATGTATTCGATTTTCAAATCGTCGCAGGCGCGAATGATGGCGCGCAGCGCCTCCGTGCCCGCGGCGTGCCCGGCCGAGCGGGGCAGACCGCGCCTGCGCGCCCAGCGGCCGTTGCCGTCCATGATAAACGCGATATGCCGGGGGCGCTTCTCCGGCGCGGGCGGCTCCTCGCGCGAAAAGCGACGAGCCTTCAGAAGGGACACAAGGCGCGCCCAGTCAATTCTCTTCAATGGTTTCCTCCGCGATCTGATCCGGAAAGCGCGCGACGACGAGCGTGCTGCCGCCGTCTCGCACCGCTACTACGCGCAACGTGCCGCGGGGTGCTTTTCCCCGCGGCGCGCTGATTTCCGTAATGGTAATTTGTCGGGAATCTGCCGCAAGCGCCGCGAGAGCGTTCTCCAGCGGAAGCCCCAGAACCGGGCGCGTCATACGGCCATGATCTCTTTCTCTTTCTCGGCGGCGATCTTGTCCACGTTCTTGATGGCCTCGTCCACAACCTTCTGAAGCTGGGTCTCGGCGGTCTTCTGGTCGTCCTCGGTGATCACAGAATCCTTCTTCATCTTTTTGAACGCGTCCATCGTCTCGCGGCGCACGTTGCGCATCGCGACCTTGCTTTCCTCGGCGGCCTTCTTAACCTGCTTGCACAGATCCTTGCGGCGCTCCTCGGTGAGCTCCGGCACGACCAGACGAATCACGCGGCCGTCGTTGGAGGGATTGATGCCCAGATCGGACTTCTGAATTTCCTTCTCGATGGGGCCGATCATCTTCGCCTCCCACGGAGAGATGACGAGCATGCGCGGTTCGGGAGAGGAAATATTCGCCACGCCGCTCAGCGGAGTGGGCGTTCCGTAATAATCAACGGTGATCTTGTCCAGAATCTGGGGGTTCGCGCGGCCGGCGCGCAGCGTCGAGAAATCCTTCTTCAGCGCGACCAGCGTTTTCTCCATCTTGGATTTTGCCTCTTCGATTTTTTCCTTATACATATGAACACCTCCTGAGATTTCATTTCAGATCATCGTATCCTATTTTATAGAATTTCCCGACCAATGTCAAGGAAAATTCCGTGTCAGATCAGCTCCTGATAGCCCACGCGATTCAGCTCGTCCATGATGCCGCGCATTTCCTCGCGCGTGTATACGCGCCCCGGGAACGCGGGCCTGCCCACGTCGATGCCGTTTTCGGACAGCACTTGCTTCATGCAGCCGTCGTGGCGCAGCATGATCTCGATGCAGCGGTTGATGCGAAACTGAAGCTGGCGCGCGTCCTCAAACCGCCCCTGCGTGAAGGCGTTGTACAGCTTCACAAAGGCGGGGCCCATCATGTTATAGGTAGAGCCGATGCCGCCGTCCGCGCCCATCGTAAGGCCGCAGATCAGCATCTCGTCCGGCCCGTTGATCACGTTGATGTCGCCGCCGTTCAATTCCGCGATGCGGCGCATCTCATAATAGTTGTACCGCGTGAACTTGAGGCCGATGACCGTGGGCAGCTGCATCACGCGCTCAATAAACCTCACAATGTCGCCCTGCTTAAACATTGCGTTGGCGTACACAAGCAGGGGAAGGCCGCAGCTTTCAGAAAGCTGCCTGTAATAGCGGAAGACCGCGTCCTCGTCGTAGTTTACGAAGAACGTCGGCGGAACGGAGGAAATGGCGTCCATGCCAACCTCCTCGGCGTGCTTGGCGAGACGAATGGCGCTCTTCACGTCGCACGCGCCCACGTGGTCGATCAGCACCGTGCGCCCGCCGACCTGCTCCTTCGCAATCTCCGCCATGCGCATGCGCGTCTTTTCGGGAAGCAGCGGCCCCTCACCGGTCGCGCCGCATAGATAAAACCCGTGAACGCCCGCGGCAAGCTCCTTTTCCAACAGCGCGCGGGTCTCGTCCACCTTCAGCTCATTGTCGTCCGTAATCGGCGTATACAGCGCCGGCATTACGCCGCGAAATCGTTTGTTGTTCATGTGCGCTCCTCTTTTCTGCCTTTTCCTGCGTTCGCCTACCTATTATAAACGATTTTCCCCATACAATCAAGGGCGGATAAGGAAATGTGTCGTGCGACATTCGTGCGTCGGCCGTGAGTTTTTACATTGACAAAAGGGCGGCGGGTTGGTACAATGGAACGCGTGAAAGCAGACGATGGGAGGCCTTTGATTACAGATGAAAAAACGGATTTTGTGCCTGCTGGCGGTGTTGTTCCTGTTCGCGTTTACGCTGGGACGTGCGGACTTCGGCGATTTTTCGGGCGGCTCCGATTACGGCGGATCGTCCGACAGCAGCTGGAGCAGCGACAGCAGCGACTACTACAGCTCCGGCTATTCCGACAGCTATGGCGGAGGCGGGGATTTTTCGGAAACGATGATCATCGTGGTGATTACCGTCATTGTGATTTTCGTCGTTGCCGGGTCGAAGAAGGGCAAGTCGGGCGCGTCGCCCGCGGGCGCGAAGCCGGTGGATGTGTCCACGCTTGAGCCGGTCAGCGCGCTTTCGAACTTCAGCGAGAGCGAATTTACCGGCAAGCTGTCCAATATGTATGTGCGCCTGCAGGAGGCGTGGGCCGCCGGCGATCTGAAGCCCGTTGAGCCGCTTCTGACGGCGCCGTACTACGCGCAGATGGCCGCGCAGCTGAAGCGCGACTTCACGGACAAGGGCATTACCAGTCATCTGGAGCACGTGAGCGTGCTGGATGTGAAGCTGCTTGGCTGCCGTCCCGGCAAGGACAGCGTGCCCGACCGCCTGTTCGCTACGATCAACGCCCGGTTTGTGAACTATCTTACCGATAAAAACGGGAAGATCGTGCGCGGCGACCAGAACGACGAAATCTACATGCAATATGAGTGGACGCTGGAACGCAGCGCGGACATCGGCGCGGAGCGCACCGTGAACTGCCCCAACTGCGGCGCGCCCGTGGACGCGAACCGCTTCGCGAGCTGCCCGTATTGCAACTCCGTGATCGAGAACTCCGGCTACGACTGGGTGGTCGCGCAGATTAAGGGCATTTCCAGAAACACGGTGAAGCATTGATTTAAGGGAAAGAGCGTCGGGATTCGTTGGATTCCGGCGCTTTTTTTCATCGGAAAATTAACGCGCGGGAGGATTGACAGGGAGGGGTGGGACGGCTATAATACTACTAATCCGATAGAGAAAGCGGGGTATTACGATGACGAAGCGAATGAACGCGTGCTGTTGCATCCGGCGCCTGTTCCGTCCGGACGTCGTTTTGCCGCGCGCGAAATCTCTGTAGCGGTGGAAGGATCATGCGGAAAAGGAACGGGCGAATGCGCTCGTTTCTTTTTTGCATAGAGAAAACAAAGGGGGAGAATTTAAATGAAGATTTATAAGAAGGCGACGGAGCTGATCGGCAACACGCCTCTGCTGGAGCTGGGCAATTATGAGAAAGCGCATGGGCTGGAGGCCACGATTCTGGCCAAGCTGGAATATCTGAACCCGGCGGGCAGCGTGAAGGACAGAATCGCGCGGGCGATGCTGGATGACGCGGAGAGCCGGGGACTTCTGAAGCCGGACTCGGTGATCATCGAGCCCACGAGCGGCAACACGGGAATCGGTCTGGCGGCGGTCGCGGCGGCGAGGGGCTATCGGATTATCCTCACGATGCCGGAAACGATGAGCGTGGAGCGCCGAAGCCTGCTTCGAGCCTACGGCGCGGAGCTGGTTCTTACGGAGGGCGCGAAGGGCATGAAGGGCGCGATCGCGAAGGCGCAGGAGCTGGCGGCGCAGACGGAGAACAGCTTCATTCCCGGTCAGTTCACGAACCCGGCGAACCCGCGCGCACACAGGGAGACCACGGGGCCGGAAATCTGGCGCGACACGGATGGCAGGGTGGATATCTTCGTGGCCGGCGTGGGCACGGGCGGCACGGTGACAGGCGTGGGAGAATATCTGAAGGCGCAGAATCCTGCCGTGCGCGTCGTCGCCGTGGAGCCCGCGAGCTCGCCGGTGCTGTCCGGCGGCGCTTCCGGGCCGCATAAGATTCAGGGAATCGGCGCGGGCTTCGTGCCGGACACGCTGAACCGCGCGGTGCTGGATGAAATCCTTCCTGTGGAAAACGAGGATGCCTTTGCCGCCGGCCGCGAGCTTGCGCGCCGGGAGGGCGTGCTGGCGGGCATTTCCTCCGGCGCGGCGCTTCACGCGGCGACCGTGCTGGCCAGACGGCCGGAGAACCGGGGCAGGATGATCGTCGTCCTGCTTCCCGATACCGGCGACCGCTATCTTTCCACGCCGCTGTTTTCCGACTGACGCAGAAGCGTTTCGAGCGTGATGCCGCTCAGATAGGTACAGATTACATCGTTTAAGCCCTGCCACACGGGCAGCGTCGGGCAGTCTCCGCAGCGCTCACAGGCGTTCGGCGACTGCTCGAGGCATGCTACGGGCGCGAGCGAGCCCTCCATCACCTCTAAAAGACTCAGAATCGTGTATTCCGCCGGAGTCTTCGCCAGCCGATAGCCGCCCAGCTGTCCGCGCATGGCGCGCAGCATGCCGGCCTGCGTCAGCTGAAGCGCGATCTGCTCCAGATATTTTTTAGAAACCGCCTGTCGTTCGGCGATGTCCCGCAGCGTTACGTAGCCGTCGCCCTGATGCGCGGCAATGTCCAGCATCATGCGCAGCGCGTAGCGCCCTCTGGTGGATATTTTCATTTCGTTTCATCTCCTGAGCCTATCATACCATATTGCCGCGACGTTTTCAACGTTCTTCGCGCGGGGGAATGAGGAAACCGTGTTAGGGACAGCATACTTGTGAAAATTCGGCGAAGCCGGTTGACATATACCGGGGCGGGGTATATAATTTAAATACCCACAGGGGGTATATGAACGGAGCGTGAGGGGCATGGATTCGCAGGAAGAAAAATGCTGCATGTGCGCGAAGCGGAAAAAGGAGCGCTCGCCGGAGGAATACCGGAGGCTGATTCATCGATTGAACCGCATCGAGGGGCAGGTTCGGGGCATTCGCGCCATGGTGGAAAATGGCGCGTACTGCCCGGACATTCTGGTGCAGTCCGCGGCGGTGAGCGCCGCGATGAACGCGTTTAACCGGGAGCTGCTGGCCAATCACATTCGCACCTGCGTGACCGAGGATATCCGCGGCGGGCGGGGCGAGGCGGTGGACGAGCTGCTCGATACCATGAAAAAGCTGATGAAATGAACGCTGTTTCGGGCGGGAAGAAGGGAAAGCATGAAGCAATACAACGTGGCCGGCATGAGCTGCGCGGCGTGCAGCGCGCGTGTGGAAAAGGCCGTATCCAAGGTGGAGGGCGTGACGGAGTGCTCCGTGAGCCTTCTGACCAATTCGATGGGCGTGGAGGGCAGCGCCGCGCCGGAGGCCGTAATTGAAGCGGTGCGCGCGGCGGGCTACGACGCATCTCTCAAGGGCGCGCCCGGCGCAAAGATGAGTCCCGCCGGCGCGGAGGAAGCGCTGGAGGATCACGATACGCCCGCGCTGAAGCGGCGGCTGGCGTGGTCGCTGGGCTTTTTGATCGTTCTGATGTATTTTTCCATGGGGCACATGATGTGGAGCTGGCCGCTGCCGGCGTTCTACACGGACAACCACGTGGCCATGGGGCTTACGCAGATGCTTCTGACGATCGCCATCATGGTGATCAACCGCAAGTTCTTCGTGAGCGGCTTTAAGAGCCTGTGGCACCGCGCGCCCAATATGGATACGCTCGTGGCGCTGGGCTCGACGGCGGCGTTCGTATACAGCGCCTACGCGCTGTTCGCCATGACCGGCGCGCAGGTGCGCGGCGATATGGACGCGGTGATGAAGTATATGATGGAATTCTACTTCGAATCCGCGGCGATGATCCTGACGCTGATTACCGTGGGCAAGATGCTGGAGGCGCGCTCCAAGGGCCGCACGACCGACGCGCTGAAGGGGCTTATGAAGCTCGCGCCGAAGACAGCCACCGTGGTGCGCGACGGCGCGGAAGTGACGGTTCCGGTCGAGCAGGTGCAGAAGGGCGATGTGTTCGTTGTTCGTCCCGGCGAGAGCGTTCCGGTGGACGGCACGGTGATCGAGGGCGCGAGCGCCGTGAACGAAGCGGCGCTGACCGGCGAAAGCCTGCCGGTCGAAAAGGCGGCGGGCGACATGGTTTCCGCCGCGACGGTGAACCAGTCCGGCTTCCTGAAATGCCGCGCGACGCGCGTGGGGGAGGACACCACGCTTTCGCAGATCATCCAGATGGTCTCGGACGCGGCGGCCACCAAGGCGCCGATTGCCAAGATTGCCGACAAGGTGTCCGGCGTGTTCGTGCCGACGGTGATCGGCATTGCTGCGGTAACGACGGTCGTGTGGCTGCTTCTGGGCAAAAGCGTGGGCTTCGCGCTGGCGCGGGGCATCTCGGTGCTGGTGATCAGCTGTCCGTGCGCGCTGGGTCTGGCCACGCCGGTGGCGATTATGGTCGGCAGCGGACTGGGCGCGAAGAACGGCATCCTGTTCAAGACGGCGGCATCCTTGGAGGAAACGGGGCGCGTGCGCATCGTGGCGCTGGACAAGACGGGCACGATCACGTCCGGCGAGCCGAGGGTGACGGACGTCGTTCCGACGGCGGGCGTCGGCGAGACGGAGCTGCTTTCCATGGCGTGCGCGCTGGAGCGCCGGAGCGAGCATCCGCTGGCGAAGGCGATTCTTCACAGGGGCGAGGAGCTGGGCATTGCCTCCGAGGATGTGGCGGACTTTCAGGCGCTGCCGGGCAACGGCCTGACGGCGACGCTCGGAAACGCGAAGCTGTGCGGCGGGAACGAGGCGTTTATCGGCGGTCAGACGGAGATTCCGGCGGATGCAAAAGCGCGCGCGGCGGAGCTGTCCGAACAGGGCAAAACGCCGCTGTACTTCGCCTCCAACGGAAGCTATATCGGCATGATCGCCGTGGCGGACGTGATCAAGGAGGACAGCCCGCAGGCGGTTCGCGAGCTTCGCAGCATGGGCATTCACGTGGTGATGCTGACCGGCGACAACGAGCGCACCGCGAAGGCCGTCGGCAGGCAGGCGGGCGTGGATCAGGTGATCGCGGGCGTGCGGCCGGACGGCAAGGAGAGCGTGATTCGCAGGCTGAAGGAGTACGGCAAGGTGGCTATGGTGGGCGACGGAATCAACGACGCGCCGGCGCTTACCCGCGCGGACATCGGCATCGCCATCGGCGCGGGCACGGACGTGGCCATCGACGCCGCGGACGTGGTGCTGATGAAGAGCCGCCTGAGCGACGTGCCCGCGGCCATTCGCCTGAGCCGCGCCACGCTGCGGAACATTCACGAAAACCTGTTCTGGGCGTTCTTCTACAACACGATCGGCATCCCGCTGGCGGCGGGCGCGCTGATTCCGCTGGGGCTTACGCTGAATCCCATGTTCGGCGCGGCGGCGATGAGCCTTTCCAGCTTCTGTGTGGTGTCCAACGCGCTGCGGCTGAATCTGTTCAAGCTGCGCGACGCGAAGCACGACAGGAGGCGCGACCTCGCCTCCCTCGAGATTTCATTCGAACCCGAAAACAAAAAGGAGGAAACAGAGACTATGGAAAAGACAATGCAGATTACCGGTATGATGTGCGGACATTGCGAGGCCAACGTGAAAAAGGCGCTGGAGGCGCTGGACGGCGTGCGCGAAGCCAAGGTAAGCCATGAGAAGAATCTTGCCGTCGTGACGCTGGATAAGCCCGTGGACGACGGTGCGCTCAAAAAGGCCGTGGAGGACAGGGGCTATGAGGTGAAGTCCATCCGCTGACGGCGCGGGGAGGCGGAGGGGGCGCTCTGCTCCCCCTCCGCACCACCCCCTCGGCGGGGGCTCGCGGCTTTGGCGTTTCT